>DATASC010000001.1:0-2414 GCA_036269355.1 Candidatus Cybelea sp.
TCGTGCTTTTGAAACTTCACGTCGAAACAGTGCCAGCCCGGATCGCAGTTTGCCGTCTTCTCCTTGACGGAGAGCAGCTTACCCTGCGCGTTGAGCTCGTCCGACCATTCGGCGATCTGAACGCGAGTGATCGCGATGCCCTTTGCCACGTCATTCTGAATCGGCTTGAAATCGTTGGCGACGACCGCGCGAGTAATTCGATCGGCCTCGCGCTCGTTGCGATTTTGAAACGAACACCCGGCAGCCAACAACGCGATCAGCAGCAGTGCAGTCGTACGCACGCTCACGATGCCATCGCCTCCTCGTCGAGCTGCGCCGAGAAAGGGCGCAGCCGCAGCTGCGGATTCCATTCGCGCGCGAGACGCACGCTCCACTCGCTCTCGAAAAGCACGACGGGGCGGCCCTCCCAGTCTTCCACCAGCTTGGCGTTCGTCGGAAGCTGCGCGCCCACGACGCTATCGCGATCCCCTTCGACGTGCATCGCAAGCGAATACGACAGGACATCGAGCCGCGTCCCCACGTTATACTCCGCCTCAAGGCGATACTTCGCAACGTCGAATTGAAGTTCGCCGACCGCACCGAGGATCGGCTCGGTCCGCGGCATGCCCCACGGATAAAAGACTTGCACGGCCCCCTCCTCGCGCAACTGCGCGATGCCTTTGCCAAACGACTTGTAGCCCGATACGTCGATACTCCGGACCGATGCGAAATGTTCCGGGGCGAACGAGGGGATGGCCGGAAAGCGCACGGGTGCGCCTTCGTACAGTGAGTCGCCGATGGCGAAGGCTCCAGGATTGGCGAGGCCGACGACGTCGCCGGCGTAGGCAGTCTCCAGCGATTCGCGATCGTCTGCGAAGAGCTTCATCGCGCGCGAGAGTCGCACCGTCGCGCCGGTTCGCGCGTTGCGAACGGTCATGTCGCGCGCGAACTCCCCGGAACAGACGCGCACGAAGGCGATGCGGTCGCGGTGGCGCGGATCCATGTTCGCTTGAATCTTGAAGACGAATCCGGAAAACTCGCTCCCGGCCGGGTCGCTGCCGGCTCGCGCTGCCGGTGCAGGCGCCATCGTCAGAAACTCGTCGAGAAAGAGCTGCACGCCGAAGTTCGTTACGGCGCTACCGAAGAATACGGGCGTCGCCGTTCCGCGCAGCATCGCCGCGCGGTCGAACTGCTCGCCGGCGCCGTCGAGCAACTCGATGCCCTCGCAAAACTCTTTGTAGACCGGCTCGCTCACCATCGCGCGCAGCTGCGGGTCCCCGGCATCGGTGACGGAGACCGTCGCCCGTGTGGCGCCATGTGCCGCGCGCTCGAAGAGGTGCACGGTGCGCGTGTGCCGGTCGTAAACGCCCTTGAAATCGTCGCCGCTGCCGAGCGGCCAATTCATGGGAAATGCGCCGATGCCGAGTACCTTCTCGAGTTCGTCGAGCAGTTCGAGCGGATCGCGGCTCGGCCGATCGAGCTTGTTCATGAACGTGAAGAGCGGAATGCCGCGCTCCCGGCAGATCGCGAAGAGCTTTTTTGTTTGCGGCTCGACGCCCTTGGCCGCGTCGATGAGCATGACCGCACTATCCGCGGCGAGCAGTGTGCGGTAGGTGTCCTCGCCGAAATCCTGGTGCCCCGGCGTGTCGAGCAGATTCAGAACGTGATCGCGATAGGGAAACTGCAGCACGGTAGAGGTAATCGAGATGCCGCGCTCGCGCTCGAGCGCCATCCAGTCGCTCGTTACTTGCCGCTGACGCTTCCGCGCCGAAACCTGCCCGGCGACGTGAATCGCTCCACCGTACAGCAAGAGCTTTTCCGTCAGCGTCGTCTTACCGGCGTCGGGATGCGAGATGATCGCAAAGGTCCGCCGTCGCGCCACCTCGTCCTGAATCGTCACGTACAGTCTACTCCGTCATCGTTGCGCCGGCTCGTAAACGCGCAGCTCCGCGCCCTGCGGCGTCTCGCGAATCAACGCGAGTGAGCGCTTCGCGCGATAAAAGATCGCACGCGGCGGGATTCGCAGCCGGTCGTTTCCCCGCCGCACGTATGCTTCGTCGCCCACGATGCGAATGCTGCAATCGCCGTAGACCAGCGTCGACGGCGGCTCCACGCGCTCTGCGCCCGCGGGCAGATGCGTCCGGACGTACGCCTGCGTGCCGTTCGACTCCGAGGTTTGCGTCAAGCACTCGGGCAGCGCCGAGAGCGCCCACGGTGCGTCGCCTTGGAACGCATTCGGAGTTGCCGGCGTTCGCGCGGTCCGCGCCGCCGGTTTCGGAGGCACGCGCGCATAGACCGAAGCGATCTTTATGCGAATCAGGTCGCGGTTCACCCAACCAGCGACTACGACGGCTACGCTGATAACGATCAGCGCCGAGAGAACAAGATAGCGCGCCATCGCGTCGTGAGGGAAGTCCTACGCCTCGCGACTCGGA
>DATASC010000002.1:0-1887 GCA_036269355.1 Candidatus Cybelea sp.
CGAGTATCGAAAAGAACGCTCGGAGTTTAGGCCAGAGCATTCGCCGGTACCCGCACGAAATCCAAGCGGTGGGTTCGGCCGTTATTCTCAACGTGCATACGTTATTGTCTACAACAATCGGCAGTTGTTTACAATAACGACGGCGCTGCTACTCGGCGCAATCGGTTCCGCCTGCCAACCCGTCGCCGAAAACCGCATCCAGCCAAAAGCGAACGGTACGGCTAACGATCCTCATGAGGCCCTAGTGCGGCGCACTCCGCGGCGCGAGCGAGCAACAGCTGCCGGTCGCGGCTGTTATGTGCCAGCGAAGCGGCGCGCTCGAACGCTGCCCGCGCCTCGCTCCGGCGCCCAAGCTTGTGCAGCAAATCGGCGCGAACGCTTGGAAGCAGATGATAGTTGCGCAGCGCGGGCGCGTCGAGCAACGGATCGGTGATGTCGAGTCCCGCTTGAGGTCCGTACGCCATGCCGACGGCGACCGCGCGATTGAGCTCGACGACGGGCGTCGGGGCGAGTTCCGCGAGCGCGTCGTAGAGCGCGGCGATGCGCGGCCAATCGGTCTCGCCCGGCGTCGCGGCGCGGGCATGACAGGCGGCGATCGCGGCCTGCAGGGCGTACGCGCCGAGTGCCTCTCCGAAGTTCTCCGCTTTCGCCAATGCCTTTAATCCGCGCTGGATGAGCAGTTGGTTCCAGCGGCCGCGGTCCTGATCGAGCAGCAGAATCGGCTCGCCGCCGGGGCCGACGCGCGCACGCATGCGCGAGGCTTGAATCTCCATCAGCGCGACGAGACCGTGCACCTCGCTCTCGTTCGGCATCAGCGCCGAGAGCATGCGCCCCAATCGCAAGGCGTCTTCGACGAGCTCCGGCCGCAAGACGTCGTCTCCGGCCGTCGCGGCGTATCCCTCGTTGAAGATGAGATAGATCGTCTCGAGAATTGAAGCGAGGCGGGCGCGCCGCTCCGAACTCGGCGGCACTTCAAAAGGCACTCGCGCTTGCGCGAGCGTGCGTTTCGCGCGAACGATGCGCTGCGCGATCGTCGCCTCGGGAACGAGAAAGGCGCGCGCGATTTCGGTGGTCGTGAGGCCGCCGACAAGTTTGAGCGTGAGCGCGACGTGTGCCTCTTTCGATACCGACGGATGGCATGCGACGAAGATCAAGCGGAGCATGTCATCGTCGATCTCCTCGTAGGCCGAAGCCAAGTCACCAACAGGTTCGGTAATAGCGGCATTGCGTGCGTATTGTTCCGCCCTGCGTTCGTGCGTTTGCGCGCGGCGAATCTCGTCGATCGCGCGCCGCTTTGCGGCGGTCATCAGCCACGCGCCCGGATTGCGCGGGATGCCTTCGCCGGGCCACTGCGCGACGGCCGCAACGAAGGCATCTTGTGCGAGGTCTTCGGCGCGGCCGACGTCGCGTAACATTCGAGAGAGCGTTGCGATCAGTTTCGGCGACTCGATTCGCCAGATCGCCGCGATCGTTCCGGCGAGGTCGTTCGCGCTCAATCTATGAGCCCGTAGCCTTCTCCCAGGTGCGTTCGGCGCGCTCGCGGATCTCCGGCGTGACGTTCTCGCCAAAGTCTTCGAGCTCGTACACGGGCCGGATCTCGATCACTTGGCCGCCGTCGAAGGGCGCGTGCATGAAGCGTTCGACAACCTCTTCCTTCGATTTTCCCTGGACGATCCAGAAGCCGGCTACGAGTTCCTTCGTCTCGGTGAATGGTCCGTCTGTGACCGTGGTGCGGCCGCCGTCGAAGCGCAGCCGCGCTCCTTTCGAGGTCGGCTGCAGCCCGTCGCCTGCGAGCAGGACGCCGTCTTTGGCGAGTTGCTCGTTGAACTTGCCCATCTCGGTGAGCATCTCGCTCGACGGGAGGACCCCCGCCTCACTCTGGTTGGA
>DATASC010000003.1:0-1551 GCA_036269355.1 Candidatus Cybelea sp.
ACGCCGTGCTTTCGCAAAGAGGCAGGGGCGGCCGGAAAGGACACGCGCGGATTGATGCGCTTGCATCAGTTCGACAAAGTCGAGCTCGTCTGGCTGACCGCGCCCGAAGCCTCGTTCGACGCACTCGAAACGTTGACGAATCACGCTGAAACGCTCTTGCAGGAGCTCGAGATCCCGCATCGAGTCGTCGCCCTCAGCGCGGGCGACACCGGTTTTAACGCCGCTAAGACGTACGACCTGGAGGCCTGGATTCCGAGCGGCAACTCGTACCGTGAGATCAGTTCGTGTTCGAACTGCACCGATTTTCAGGCGCGCCGCGCGGCGATTCGATTCCGGCGCGATCCCAACGCCAAACCCGAGCTCGTCCATACGCTCAACGGCTCCGGGCTCGCCATCGGCCGCACGCTGATCGCCCTCATGGAGAATCATCAGCGAGCGGACGGATCGATCGCCGTTCCGGCAGCGCTGCAGCCGTACGCCGGCTTCGCGGAAATGCGCTAGGAGACGTCTTGGATAAGCTGGAGGAGCACTTCCCGGTCTAAGCAGCGGATGTGGCCGTGCTCGCGCCGCAGCGCCTTGCGCGACTCGAGCTCGGCGATCGCGCGCGCCGCGACTTCCTTAACGGTGCCGCCTGCCGCGGCGATCTGCGATTGCGTGATCGTCGACAACGAGGCAGCGGCCGGGACCAAGCCGCGTTCGGGCATCGCGTACGGCAATAGCACGCGCGCGATGCGACCGAGAATCGGAAGCGATCCTTGAATCGCCAACGCGTCGGCGAGCAGCCGGATGCGCTGAGCCATCACGATTCCGAGCATGGTGGTCAGCTGCGGATATCGTTCTGCGATTCGCGAGACGACGTCCCACGGAATTTTCAACACGTGCGCCGACTTCGAGAAGACGGCGATGCGCGCCATCTTGAAGCCGCGATCGAAATATTCGGCGACGCCGAAGAGCTCATACGGAAAGATTTCGTAAAGAATTCGTTCGCGCTCGCGCCCGCCGCCGTTTGCACGAGCAACGATTCCCTCGGTAACCATGCCGATGAACGTCCAGTCGGAATTCTCGGCGACGAGCGTCTGGCCGCGCCGCCCGGTCTGCCAAACGGAAGCTGCGGCAAGTTCGGCACGTACGCCGGTCTCGAGACCGGCGAACGCCGGGCAGCGGCTTAAGTGCTGCATGGCTGAGTTCCGCTCGGCCGGCTCACCGGAACGCTGCGTTAGGCGTAAGTGCCAGAGGCGGTTGGCAACGCGCCGAGCCTCGACGACGAAGCGATCCGGCCGATCCTGCGTGATGCGCGCCGAGAGCGCGCGCGGCTCGTTTTCTGTTATAAGAGTAAGTGTGGAGCCCGATGGAAGGCGGTCGAGGGCTTTGCGAACGAGCTCGGTACGTTCCCACGCCGGGACGGCTCGCAGGTCAATTTCGCCAGGTTGTACCACGCTCGTCACGTTCTCGCCGGGCCGAGCGCTCTACTCCCAGAATGACACAGAGAGGAGTTAGCATGGTGGGGTCGTTGGTAAAGCGGTTCGTCTGCGTTGGGATCGTCTGGGTGGG
>DATASC010000004.1:0-48811 GCA_036269355.1 Candidatus Cybelea sp.
GCGAAAATATCCCGCGAGCTCGCCGACGAAGACGCGCGTCGCCACGATTACCGCGAAGGCTGCCGATGCGATCGTGCCGGCCAGGAGCGCCAAGAGCCCGGCTCGATTGCGCTCGGCCGACGATCCCGAAGCGGTGCCGACCTTGAGAACTTCGGCCGCCGCGACTCCCTCCGGGTACGGCAAATCCGAACCGGTCACGAGCGCGCGCCGCAACGGAACGCTGTACATGACGCCGAGAACGCCCCCGATCGCACAGATTGCGAAGGACTCGAGGAACGGGAATCCGCTCCACCAGCCGATCATTACCAGTCCCGGCAGAACGAAGATAATCGACGAGAGCGTCCCGGCGGCCGATGCGATGGTCTGAACGATGTTGTTCTCGTAGATCGTCGCGTTGCGGAAGGCACGCAGCACGGCCATCGAGATGACCGCCGCCGGTATCGACGAGGCGAAGGTCAGCCCGACCTTGAGCCCGAGGTAGACGTTTGCCGCGGTAAAGACGAGCGTGATCGCGGCACCTAGCACAAACCCGCGAAGGGTTAGCTCCGCTCGGTTTTCCATGGCCCGGCTTTTACATACAAAGCCCGCAGCACCTACGCTGCGGGCTTTGCTTGTACCGCCGATCATTCTCGCCTGTTTGAAGCCGTTGAGCCTCCCACCGACGTTTCGACCCGGTTGAACGACCTCACTCGGATTTGTCGCTTGTGGCGACGGATCGTCTACGTGCTGCCGTCAGCGGTTCGGTACGTTCCGCACTCCGTCATTGGGCGAAGTGCTTGCATGCTAGCAGAATCGGTAGTCGATTTTCAATACGCTTAACCTCCAGTCCACAACGCCTCCACAAGAAATTCTTGTTACTCACAGACTTATGGACACGTCGCCCGCAACCGCGCGAAATCTTAGGGTCGCATCGTATTCGCCGGCGTCGGCGAAGGCGACGTCATGGGCGACATCATCGGCGACGGCGTCATGACCGGTTGCGCGTTGGCAGCCAGCGTGGTCGCCACGCCGGCGATGCCTGCCCCGGCGAGAACGACGCCGATAAACCATCTATGCATGAAATGAACTCCTCCTTCGTTCGGACTCTTGCTTCCTAATAAGCGTCTCGTACCCGCGCAATCGGCGGGCCTAACGCCGGGGCCCCGCAAGCGGGCGGCCCGCAGCGCACCAAGCCGGCTCTCGCGTGCAGAGGCCGCCCTCGCGCAACCGGCGCGCGCTCGACGGGTAATAGGAAAGGGGAGAAGCGCCGCTGAGGCCCGCAATCCTCTAGAAGTCAGATGGGCGTCATCGAATTACCCTACACCAAGAGCGTCGCGGCCGAGACTGAAGCGATCTTCAACCACCTCGAGCACGTGATACCCCGCGTCGAGTGGCCGCTCCACGCTCCGTACGTAGCGGCAATCAACCGGCTCAAACGCGAGCGGAATGCCGTCATTCTGGCGCACAATTATCAGGTACCGGAGATTTTCTACACCGTCGCCGACATCGTTGGGGACTCGCTCGCTTTGGCGATGCAAGCGGCGAAGACGGATGCCGACGTCATAGTGCTCTGCGGCGTACACTTCATGGCCGAGACCGCGAAGCTCGTTAATCCGACCAAGACCGTGCTCGTCCCCGATCTCAGAGCCGGCTGTTCGCTTGCCGAATCGATAACCGCAGAAGACGTACGGCTGCTTCGCGAGCGCTATCCGGGAACGCCGATCGTCACCTACGTCAACACGTCGGCCGAGGTGAAAGCGGAAAGCGACGTTTGCGTCACCAGCGGTAACGCGGTGCAAATCGTCGAGGCGCTCGGCGCACCGCGCGTCATCTTTTTACCCGACGAATATCTCGCGAAGTATGTCGCGTCCAAGACGAACGTCGAGATTATCGCCTGGAAGGGGCACTGCGAAGTGCACGAGCGCTTCACCGGCAAAGACGTGCGGCGCTTTCGCGAAGGCGATCCTTCGCTCGTCGTGCTCGCGCATCCGGAGTGCCCACCCGACGTCCTCGCCGAGGCCGACTTCGTCGGCTCGACGCAAGGAATGACGGAATACGTCGGAACTATCTCCCAAGGCCCTCGCGCGCGCGTCTTGCTGATGACCGAATGCTCGATGGCCGACAACGTGTCGGTTCGATATCCGAGCGTCGAGTTCGTTCGGCCGTGCAATCTCTGCCCGCACATGAAGCGCAACACGTTGCCGAAGGTGCTGCACTCACTCGAAGCGATGGAGTACGAAGTGACCGTCGCGCCGGAGATTGCGGAGCGCGCTCGCCGCGCGGTCGAACGCATGCTCCAGTATAGCCGCCAGCCGCGCGACTGACGCAGTCGATGGAGTCTCGTCGCAGCGACGCGATCGTCGTCGGTGCCGGTATCGCCGGTTTGATTGCCGCCCTCAAGCTCGCGCCCGCGAAAGTGATGGTGCTTTGCAAGACGCGTCTCGGCAAGGGCGCCGCCACCGACTGGGCGCAGGGCGGCATCGCCGCCGCAATCGGAAAGGACGATTCGCCGCGGTTGCACGCCATCGACACGCAGCGCGCCGGCGCGGGGATTAGCGATCGCAAGATCGTGGAGATTCTCACCCGCGACGCCCCTGCGCGCGTCGAAGAGCTGCTCGAGCTGGGCGCCGCCTTCGATCGCACCGAGGAGGGCGAGCTCGCGCTGGGACGTGAGGCCGCGCACCAGCGGCGCCGGATCGTCAAAGCCGGCGGCGACGCGACCGGTCACGAAATTCTCAAGACGCTGATCGAGGCGGTGCGCGTTCATCCGTCCATCGAGATCGTCGAAGACGTCAACGCTGCCGACTTAATCGTGGACGAGGGACGCGTCGGGGGCGTCTTCGCACGAGACAACGCAACGAACGAACAGATCACTTTTCGCTCCGGTTCCGTCGTGCTCGCGACGGGCGGAATCGGCAGGCTCTACCGCTACACCACCAATCCGGTCGAGGCGACCGGCGACGGAGTCGCGATGGCCGCACGCGCCGGCGCGCTCCTCGCCGACATGGAGTTCGTGCAGTTCCATCCCACGGCGCTCGCGATCGGGCGCGATCCGATGCCGCTCGTTACGGAGGCCGTGCGCGGCGAGGGAGCGACGCTCGTAAACGACCTTGGCGAGCGGTTCATGCTTTCGCTTCATCCCGACGCCGAGCTCGCAGCGCGCGACGTCGTCGCTCGCGCGATTTTCGAACAGCTTCAGCGCGGCCGCACCGTGGGTTTGGATGCGCGCAGCGCGATCGGCGCAAAGTTTCCCCACGCGTTTCCAACCGTTTTCGGTTTCTGTATGAGCGCCGGTATCGATCCGCGCGTGCAAAACATCCCGGTCGCCCCAGCGGCGCACTATCTCATGGGCGGAATTGCCGTCAACGAGTGGGGCCGTACGACGCTCGAAGGACTATGGGCGTGCGGCGAGACGAGCGCGACCGGCGTCCACGGCGCGAACCGGCTCGCGAGCAACTCGCTGCTCGAAGCGCTCGTCTACGGTTCCCGCGCCGCGACCGATATCGCGAACGCGCGGCTCTCGGTCGACGTAAACGGTTTGGTGAAAGCACCGCCGCCCGCGCGCTCCCGGCGAGCGAGCACGACGCCGGCACAGGCGCTGAGTGACGTTCGCAACGTTATGTACTCGAACGTCGGCCTCGTTCGCAACGAGTCGCTATTACTCGAAGCAGTCGCGCGCATCGAGAGCTTGTCGGCCGAGTTCGGCAATCATCCCGAGCTGCGCAATCTGCTCGTCGTCGGTCGGCTGATCGCCGAAGCCGCGCTGGCCCGGCGCGAGAGCCGCGGCAGTCACTATCGCACCGATTATCCGGAGACCGATGAAGCCTTCGCGAAACGCTCCTTCACGCGGTTACGCAGCGTCGCCTGAGCTCGTCGCCGAGTCGGTCGTTCGAGCCGCACTGCTCGAAGACATCGGCCGCGGCGGGGATCTCACGACCGACGCGATCGTCGATCCGCACCGCCGAGCCAAGGCCCGAATCGTCGCTCGCCAAAACGGCGTCGTCGCCGGCTTGCCGTTCGCGCTAATCGCCTTTCGAATACTCGACCCCGACCTTATGGTTGAAACTCGGGTCGGCGAAGGCGAGCGCATCGAGCCCGGCGGCATCGTTGCCGAGATCACGGCTCGTGCGCGCGCAATACTCACCGGCGAGCGGATCGCGCTCAACCTGCTCTGCCGTCTTTCCGGCATTGCCACAGCGACGCGCACGCTGGTCGATTTGGTTGCCGAAACTCACGCGAAGATCGCGGACACGCGCAAGACGACACCCGGGCTGCGTGCGCTCGAACGCTACGCAGTAGCCTGCGGCGGCGGACGCAATCACCGTTTCGGTCTCGACGATGCCGTGCTTATCAAAGACAACCACCTCGTCATCGCCGGCTCCGTTCGCGCCGCCATCGACGGCGCGCGCGCGCGCGTGGGCCATATGATCAAGGTCGAGGTCGAGGTCGACAACCTCGATCAGCTCCGCGAGGCGCTGACGCAGCCGATCGACGCCGTGTTGCTCGACAACATGACGCTCGCGCAGCTCGCCGAAGCGGTACGCATCGTCGACGGACGCGTCGTCACCGAAGCCAGCGGCGGCGTGACCGCGCAGAACGTCGCCGAGATCGCGCGCACCGGCGTCGACGTGATCAGTATCGGCTGGCTCACCCACAGCGCGCCTGCGCTGGATTTTGGTCTCGATATGATTGCTTCTGAGCCTGACGTCTATGGGGTCAACGCGTAGACGGTTCCGCAACCGCTAAAGTTCTTGCAGCCCGAGCCGCCGCCGGTGTCAGTGGTTCCGTAGAGCGTGCCCTTCACGTCGATTGGGGCCGCGTGGGGCCCCGAACCATTGGCGTCGGTGCGGTACGTGTGCAGCACCTTCTCCGCGCCGGCCATGCTCATGCTGTAGACAAGTCCGCGACCGAACGCTCCGCCGCCGTATGCCGCTCCGTAAAGCGTCCCATTCACGGCGGTCAAGCCGGCATAGATCGAATCTCCATCGCCGCGGTCGAATCTGTGCAGAACCGTTTCCGTCCCCGCCGGCGTGACGCTGAATACGGTTCCGCAACCATCATCACTGCTGGTGCATGCGCCGCCGCCGTTGAGAGTCGTTCCGTACATCGTGCCGTTGACTTCAGTGAGGCCGGCGTACGGATATGCTCCGTCGGAGCCCCCGGTAAAACTATGCAACACCTTTTCCACGCCGGCCGTGCTGACGCTGTAAACGGTTCCGCAGCCGCCGGCGTTGAGGCTTGGGCAACCCGAACCGCCTGACGCCGTCGTTCCGTAGAGGATGCCGTTCGCCTCGATCAAGCTGGAATACGAGCCGGCTCCGTCTGAGCCTCCGGCGAAGGAGTGCAGCACCGTCAACATGCCGGACGTGGTTATGCTGTAGACGGTTCCGTCCCCAAACTTGCCGCCTGTAAAGGTCGTGCCGTAGAGCGTACCATTCACGTTGACCACGCGCCCCAAAGGGAAAGCTCCGTCGGCGTTGCCGGTGAAGCTGTGCAGCACGGCTTCTTCGCCGACTCCTCGTACGAGAACCCGCATGCTGTAAACGGTCCCTTGGTGCGACGTACCGCCGTCTTGAGTCGTGCCGTAAAACACGCCGTTCGCCTCGGCCAAACCCGACTCGGGTTTCGCACCGTCGGATCCACGCCCGAAGCTGTAGAGCACCTTTTCTTCACCAGTCGCAGCAGTTATGCGGTAGAACGTCCCGCGATCGTATGCGCCGCCGGTCCGGGTCGTCCCGTAAAGCCAACGATCCTCGAATAAACGCCCTTCGGGCATCGCTCCATCCGCACCGCCGAAGCGGTGTAACACTTGGTAGGATGACGCCATCGATCCCACGACGGGATGCGCTGCTGCCGCGGGCACTGTGCCATTGTCCCGAACGCCGCAGCCTGCCAGGAGCACGATAAGCACACAGATGCCGAATGTAGATCGAACCGGATCGGCCGCCGGCAAACCACCTAAGCGTTGAAACATTGCATACCCTCTATCGCCCGTTCTTTATTTTCGGTGACTCCGGAAAACAAACGAACGAGCGGGACAGAACGTTCGTCGCCTCGGGCATACTCCATGCTTCTGGCACCCTTCGACAGGCTCAGGGTGACACGCGGCAGTCAGCGATATGAGACGAGCGCGAACGCGACGACCGCGCCGATCGCAACGACGAAGAGCGAGATGAAATAACCCGTAAGCCCCGGCAACGCCGCGATGCGGCCTTGGCGCAGTTCGCGGTCGGTGCGCGCGTAGCGCCAGGCACCGAGCAGCGCCACGACGATGCCGAAAAGCGCCATTCCGGTTCCGAACGTGACCGAAAGGCCGGCCTCCGTATGCGCGCTGTGGATCAGCACCGAAAATTCGCGGGCGAAGAGCGAGAAGCGCGCGATGACGAAGCCGAAGGCGATGAAGGCGAGCGCGGTCCGGATGTAGGCAAGGTAGGTTCGCTCGTTGGCAAGCGTATCGGCTGCGCGAAGCGGATCCGGCATGACCCGTCGTCGCTTCAGCGAATCTTGCGCAAACCATGTCTGCAGAACGAAACGCTCCCGTTCCTCAGGATCCCTCGAAGGCCAGCTACGACTTCGTGCCGCCCGAGGCGCTTGTCGAGTTCATGTCGCGCGACTGGATCGATCGCCCGGTTTCCCGGGCGCGGCACCCGCAAGCCGAGCGATTCGCGCAGCGGCGCGCCGAGCTGAGCAAAGCATATCCCGGAACCTATCTGGTGATTCCGGCCGGGCGCGAGCGCGTGCGCGCCAACGACACGTTCTTCCGGTTTCGGCCATCGAGCGATTTCGCGTACCTCGCCGGCATCGGCGAGCCGGGTTCGGTGTTGGTGCTGGAACCCGAGGGTAGCGGCCATCGTTCGCTGCTCTTCGTCACCGCGCACAATCGCGGGAAGCCTGAGTTCTTCACCGACCGCGTCTATGGGGAGCTCTGGGTCGGGCGTCACCGCGGCGTGGAGGAGAGCCGCGAGTATTACGGCGTCGACGGATGCCGGTCGTTCGGCGAACTACCGGAGTATCTGCAGGCGGTGCGCGACGCGAAGTATCCGGTCCGTGTGCTGCGCGAGCACGACGACGAGGTCGACCGGCGTTTCGAGGCGAGCGACGACGATGCCGAGCTCGGCGAGCACCTTTCGGAAATGCGGCTGGTTAAAGACGAGCACGAGCTCGACGAGCTTCGCAAAGCCTGCGCGATCTCGAAGCTGGCATTCGAGGATGCAATCCGCGCGATGCGCACGAGCGCGAGCGAACGCGCGATCGAAGCGGCCTTCTGGGGCCGCGCGCGCATTGAGGCCAACGACGTCGGGTACCTAACGATCGCGGCGGCGGGCGAGCACGCCTGTACGCTGCACTGGACGCACAACGACGGCGCGCTTCGCCAGGGCGAGTTGCTGCTGCTCGACGCAGGCGTCGAGTGCGACTCGCTCTACACGGCGGACATCACTCGGACGCTGCCGGTATCCGGCCGCTATTCGTCCGAGCAGCGCACGATCTACGAGCTCGTTTGGGAGGCGCAAAAAGCCGGAATCGAGGCGGCCGTCGCGGGTAACGATTTTCTCGAACCGCACCGTCGCGCGACGCGAGTGCTCGCCGAGGGTCTAATCGGGCTTGGAATATTGAAGACTTCGCTCGACGAGGCGATCGATCCCGATAGACTGCTCCATCGCCGTTACACGCTGCATGGGGTAAGCCATATGCTCGGGCTCGACGTGCACGACTGCGCGCACGCGCGCACGCAGGAGTATCGCTACGGAAAGCTGCGCGAGGGAATGGTGCTCACGGTCGAGCCGGGGTGCTACTTCCAGCCCGACGACGCCACGGTGCCCGAGGCCTTCCGCGGGATCGGGGTCCGCATCGAAGACGACATCGCGGTGACGAACGCGGGGCCGGAGAATCTCTCCGCGAGCTTACCGTCGGAGGCCGGCGCCGTCGAAGGCTGGATCGCGGAGATTTGGCAGCGCTGACTTCTACGTCGTCATAACCGACGAGCCGGGCGGCGCCGGCGGCGGACCCGGAGGCGGCGCAACCTGATGGCCCTGCATCGCGGCAAGCTGGTCCTCGATCGGCCATCGTCCGAACGCTAAGATGATCATGCAGATCAGACTTCCGACCGGCACGAGATTGAGCAGGGCCAGCGCGCCGTTGAACCCGGCGCGCTGGAAAACGCGCCAGTAGAGCCAGATCGAGAAGACGCACATCGCGATTATCACGACGGCGAAGAACACATAGAACGTCGCCATGAAACCGTAAATTGCGGCGTTGTTATTATCCATGCTTGCTACTTCGCCGCCCTGGCGGAGGCTCACTTCGTCGCGCCGACCGGCGCGTTTTAGTGGACCGTTCAACCGCGCGGCGGCGAACCCCATCCCGATTGCACGTAGTTGCCGTCGACGACAATCGCGGGAACCGTCGGATCCCCGCCGCTATAGGCGAACATTCGCTGTCGCGCGGAGCGGTCGTTTTGCGCGTCGTGGCGCGTATACTTTATGCCGTGCGCATCGTAGTAGGCCATCGCGCGCTGGCAATACGGCAGCTCGGTGAGATATAGAGCTCGAGCTTTACCCCCGGAGGTAGATGCTCGACGTCGAAGCTGCGTGCCATGCCGCTGGTCTTCGTACCGACGCCGCTGGGCAACCTGCGCGACATAACGCTGCGCGCCCTGGACGTCCTACGCGACGCGGAGCTGATCGTTGCGGAGGACACACGGGTGGCGCGGAAGTTGTTGGCCGCCCTGGGCATCGCCGGACGCGAGCTCTGGAGTTATCGCGAGGCAAACGCCAGCCGGGCCACCCCGGCAATCGTCGAACGAGCTCGCGAAACACTGGTCGCCGTTACGAGCGATGCGGGCATGCCCGGCATCTCCGACCCCGGAAGCGAGCTGATCGCCGCGGCGCGCGCGGCCGGCGTCGCAGTCGAGGTTCTGCCCGGGCCGAGCGCCGCAACCGGGGTCGGGCTGCTCTCCGGCTTTTCGCTGCGCCGCTTTACGTTCGAAGGTTTTCCGCCGCGAACGCAAACGGCGCGCCGCGAACGCTTCGCCGGCGCGTTGCGCAACGAAGCGACGACGATTTGGTACGAGTCGCCGCAGCGCATACGCGCGACGCTGACCGATCTCGCAGCAGTGGCGCCCGACGCGAAACTGTTCCTCGTTCGCGAGTATACGAAGCGCCACGAACAGCAACTCTCGGGAACGCCGCAGAAGGTGATCGACGGACTGCCGGATCCCGTGCGCGGCGAGCTCGCCTTTGCCGTCGCACCCTACGCCGCGGCGACCGCGGCGCCGACCGCCGCCGAGGCGATCGAGGCGATCGACGCGATGCTGAAGGAGGGCCGCCGGGTCGGCGAGATCGCAAAGCTGCTCGCCGCGCAAGGGTTCGGCGAGCGCCACGAGCTCTATGCGAAGACGACGGCCCGGAAGGCGCGCCGGAAAACTTCGATTAAAGAACGCTAACCCATCATGGAGCGCGCCTACTACGTCACCACGCCGATTTATTACATCAACGGCAATCCGCACATCGGCCACGCCTATACGTCCATCGTCGCCGATGTCGTGGCGCGTACCGCGCGCACGTTTGGTTCGGCCTTCTTTCTGACCGGCAGCGACGAACACGGGCAAAAGGTCGCCAATGCCGCGGCGGCCGCCGGCAAGACGCCGCAGGAGTGGTGCGACGAGCTCGTCCCGCGCTGGAAGGCGCTCCTCAAAGCCTATCACATCGAATACGACGACTTTATCAGGACGACCGAGCCCCGCCACACGGAGATCGTCGGCCGCGTCTTCCAACGATTGCGCGAGTCGGGCGACATCTACCGCGGCAAGTACGAAGGCTGGTACTGCGTCGACGACGAGACGTTCTGGCCCGAAAAGAAGATCGTCGAGCGGCGCTGCCCGACCTGCGGCCGCGAGCTACAATGGATCTCGGAAGAGGATTGGTTCTTCCGGCTCTCCGCGTATCGCGATCGTTTGATCGAATATTACGAGCGGCATCCCGATTGGCTGCAGCCGCGCAGCGTCTACAACGAGATGATGGCGTTTTTGCGCGAGGGGCTCGACGATCTCTCGGTCTCGCGCACGAACTTCGATTGGGGCGTTCCGATACCCGACGGCGGAGTCGTGTACGTCTGGCTGGACGCGCTGCTCAACTACATCACGGCGATCGGCTGGAGCGTGGACGAGGCACGTTTTCACGAACTCTGGCCGGCGCGGCTGCAACTCGTCGGCAAGGACATCGCACGCTTTCACACCGTCATCTGGCCGGCGATTCTGTGGGCGCTCGGCGAGGACGCTCCGGAGCTGATCTTCGCGCACGGCTGGATCACCGTCGCCGGTCAAAAGATGAGCAAGAGCCTCGGCAACACAGTCGATCCCTTCGCGCTGGCCGAACGCTTCAGCGCCGACGCTATTCGCTACTTTTTGCTGCGCGAAGCGCCGTTCGGAAGCGACTTCTCCTATTCGGAAGAGAAGATCGCGCAGCGCCGCAATAGCGACCTCGCCAACGATCTCGGCAATCTCTTGCAGCGGACGCTCTCGATGCTGGCGCGGTACCGTGAGGGCATCGTTCCAGATGCGCGCAACGCCGAAAGCGAGCTCGCGCGCCGTTTCGCACCGCTGCCCGTCGTGGCGCGCGAGCGGCTCCTCGATCTGCGCTTTCGCGAAGCGCTCGAGTCGATCTGGGAGCTCGTTACCGCGCTCAACCGCACGATCGACGAACGCAGGCCGTGGGATCTCTACAAGACTGGAAAGACCGAAGCGCTCGATGCGGTGCTCTACGATCTCTGCGAGGGATTGCGCTGGCTCGCGATTCTGCTCCATCCGGTGATGCCGGAACGGACGAGCGAGATGTGGCGGCAACTCGGCACGCCCGGCCGCATCGACGAGGATTGGTCGTCGTCGCTGCACGAGTGGGGAGGACTGGCGCCGCTCACCCAGACCGCGCTCGCCGCGCCGCTCTTTCCAAAGATCGAGCTCGACGTCTCGACGCCGTGATCGACACGCACTGTCACGTCCACGATCCGAAGTTCGACGCGGACCGCGACGCAGCGATCGCGCGAGCGCGCGCCGCGGGCGTCTCCGCGATGGTGACGATCGGCGAAAATGTCGAAGACAGCCGCAAAGCGATCGCCGTGGCGCAAGGATACGGACTCAACGCCGCGGCCGGCATTCACCCGCACGAAGCCAAGAACGCACCGTCGGATATCGCCGGCGAGCTGCGCCCGCTACTCGAGCAGCCGGGCGTCGTCGCGATCGGAGAGACGGGACTCGACTATTACTACGACAACAGTCCGCGCGAGCGGCAAGCCGAGGTCTTGCGCGCGCAGATCCGACTCGCGCGCGAGTCGGGGTTCGCCGTCATCTTCCATCAGCGTGACGCGGTCGACGACTTCTGCGCGATTCTACGCGAGGAGTGGAGCGCCGGTATGCGCGGCGTCGTGCACTGCTTCACCGGCAACTCAAAGGAGGCGCGAGCCTTTGTAGATGAGTTCGGACTATTCCTCGGCATCGGCGGCGTGCTCACGTTCCCCAACGCGCATGCGCTGCGGGAGGCGGCCGCGACCGTCGGCGTGACGCATCTCGTGCTCGAGACCGATTGCCCTTATCTAGCGCCGGTACCGATGCGCGGCAAGCGCAACGAACCGGCATTCGTCGCGCACACCGCGGCAAAACTCAGCGAGGTTCTCGGCATGCCGCTCGACGCGCTCGTTGCGGCGACCGGCGCGAACGCCGCTACGCTGTTTGGGATTTGAAGTCGTGGCTCAGGGTGTCACCGAAAAGACCGTGCCACAGCCGCCGGCGCACGAGTCGCTGCCGCCGCCGCCCGTCGTCCCGTAAAGCGTTCCGTTCACGTTGAGCAGGCCCGCCGAAGGCGACGCGCCATCGGGGATGCCGCCGAAGGAGTGCAACACCGTTTCGGCACCACCGGTTGTTATGCTATAGATGGTTCCGTCGCCCGACGTGCCGCCCCCGAAGGTCGTGCCATAAAGAGTTCCGTTCACGTCGATCAAACCTGCAAACGGCCCGGACCCATCGGAACCGCCCTCGAAGCTGTACAGCACCGTTTCAACGCCGGTCGTGCTGATGCTAAATACGGTTCCGTTGCCGGACGAACCGCCTTCAGAGGTGGTGCCGTACAGCGTGCCATTCACGTCGATTAAGCCGGCAGAGGGCCGGGCGCCATCGGAGCCCGCACCAAAGTTGTGGAGAATCGTTTCCGAGCCGAAACGCCCTATCCGAAAAACCACGCCCGTGTTGGATGACCCGCCCAGAGTGGTTGTACCATAAAGCGCGCCGCTCACTTTGACCAAGCCGGCCGAGGGTCCCACGCCGTCGCCGGTCCCGCCCGCGAAATTGTGCAGAATCGTTTCCGCACCGCTCGTGGTTATCGTGTAGGCCGTTCCGCCACTGTAAAACCCGCCGCCGTGAGTGGTCCCGAGAAAGGCGCCGCCTACTTTGATTAAGTCCCCTTCGGGCGCGAATCCGTCGGTGCTGCCGCCAAATGAGTGCAGCACCGTCTCCGAGCCGAAACGCGGTATGGTGAAAAAGGTTCCGTCATTGGAAGAGCCGCCGAGAATGGTCGTACCGTACAGAGCGCCATTACTTTTTGTTAGGCCTCCACGAGGCTGAGCTCCGTCGGAGCCGCCGATAAAGCTGTGTAGAACCATTTCCGCGCCGTTCGTACGTACGCTGTAAACGGTTCCGTCTCCGGCGGAGCCGCCCACAACGGTTGTGCCGTAGAGCGTGCCGTTCAAGTTCAACAACCCGGCTTCCGGACCGCTGCCGTCGGAGCCGCCCGCGAAATTGTACAACACTTGATAGGACGTTGCGGGCCGGACGCGGTGGACGCCTGATCTAGAATTCGTCGCCTGCCGCAAGGACTGTACCGGCGTCCAGGCGCTCCCGCCGCAAGATGTGAAGAGCACGCTGCCTGAAACGAGGCCGATTGCCAGCGTTAAACTGCGCGAGAGGACGAACGAAGAAGCTTTCATGGTTTACTCCGATCGATGCCGCCGAGCAGCGGCGTCCGCCTGAGGCCACCCTGCGCCTTCTTGCTCGTTTTGTCAACAGGTAACCAGGGCGACCGTTCTTACAGGTTTTTCGCGGCGCTCCATTCGGATTCGAGGCGCGCGCGAACCTTGTCGACGATCGCGCGATCCGCGGTGCAGAGGCCCCAATCGGACATGTTGAATCCGGCGCCGCAGTAGGTAGCGTTCGCCGAGCCGAGCCACACGTCGTCGCCGGCGACCGCGGCTTTCATCGAGTCGGTGCAGACGCGCACGCAGACGCCGTTGTTTGCAAGCTTTTCGAGTGCGGCGCGTTCGCGGCGAGAGGCGTGCAAATCGCGCTGCGTAACGAGCAGCCGCGGCGCGGCGCCCGCGCTTCCAAGCGCCTTCAGCGCCGAGTAGACCGGATTCCCCGTTCCGAACGATTCGCTCTCGACGATGACGCCGTCGTTTCCCCGCGCACGTGCGAGCAGACGCGCCTCCTCCGCAAGCGCCGCGTCCTTCATCGCCGGAATCGCCGGCCAATCGGCAGGGTCGTCGTCGCGCAGCACCACGTCGTCGCGATTCCAGTTCCTCTCGTCCAAGTAGAGCGTGCCGTCGACGACGACGGCCTTGGCGTGGACGCGGTCTTGAAGCCGCGCGGCGGCGCCCGCGGCACGCAGCTCGCGCGCGACCTTAGCATTGTACGCGCGCAGCGTTCCCTTGCGGTCGCGATTCGGATGCGCTTCCAGCCGCACGGTGACGTGCGCGCCGTGGCGTGCCGCGCGTTCGAGTGCGTACACGATCGGGCCGCGGAGTGTGTACGCCTCGACGGCAACGTCCCGCGCAGCCGCGAAGCGGCGGACCATCGCGCCGGTCGATGTGAGCGAAAGCATCGTGCTTGCCATCACGACGAGGAGAGCGCCGTCTAGGTAACGATCACTCGGGGGAATGCGGCGGGCGATTTTGAAGCCAGGCGAGCACCATGACTTCGGCTCCGATGCCCGGCCGCGCGGGCGGCGAAAAGGGCGCCTTCGTTCGCGAGATGTTCGGGCGCATCGCTCCGCGCTACGACTTGGCCAATCGCCTGCTCACGATGGGACTCGACGAGCGCTGGCGCCGGCGCGCGATCCGCCTGCTCGCCCCTCCTCGGGGAGGTCGCATCCTCGACTGCTGTTGTGGAACGGGCGACCTAGTCTTCGGTTTGCTTCGCAGCGATCCGCAGCTGGACGTAACGGGCATAGACTTCTGCCCGCCGATGCTCGATCGCGCTCGCGAACGCTCCCGACGCGGCTCGACCACCGCTCGTTTCGTCGAGGGCGACGTGATGGCGCTGCCGTTTCCGGATCGTACGTTCGACGGCGCGACGATGGGATTCTCGCTGCGCAACGTCGTGGACGTGGATGCGACGCTGCGGGAAATTCTTCGCGTGCTCAAGCCCGGGGCAAGATTCGTCAGTCTCGACGTTACGAAGGTGCCGAACCGCGCGTTCAAGCGCCTTTTTGACCTCTACTTTTATGGAATCGTACCGTTCGTCGGCGGAATCGTCGGCGGATCGCGCAGCGCGTACAGCTATCTGCCGAACTCGCTGACGCATCACCCGAACGCGCCGGAGCTTCGCGAGCGGTTCGCGCGGGCGGGATTCGAGCACGCCGGGTACGCTTCGCTGATGGGCGGATCGATCGCCGCTCACTTCGGAACGAAAGGCGCAGCATGAGCGCGACCGATGCGGCGCGCGCGACGCCCGGCGATTTGCACGCCCTGGTCGAGGAGTTTTTCCAAGCGACGTTCACCACCGATAACCCGATCATCACCGAGGCCATCAAACGAATGCTGGCGGCCGGTGGAAAGCGGCTGCGCCCACGCATCACGCTGCTCGCTGCAGAGTCGTGCGGCGGCAAAGCGGTCGAGCACCTTCGTCTCGCGGCGTACATGGAGCTCATTCACGTTGCGACGCTGGTGCACGACGACGTGGTCGATAATGCCGGCACCCGCCGCGGCGTTAACGCAACTGCCGTCGACTACGGAAATCGGGTCAGCGTACTAGCCGGCGACTACCTCTTCGCCTGGATCTTCAAGAACGTAACCATGAACTATCCGCACCCCATCCCCAACGTGCTCTCGGCGACGCTCGCCGACATTTGCGACGGCGAGGTGCTGCAGCTTCAGGCCCTCGGCAACCTCGACTTACCGCTGGCGAGCTACGTCGAGATTGCGCGCAAGAAGACGGCGTCGCTCTTCGCCGCGTCGGCGCAGTGCGGGGCAATCATGGGCGGCGGCTCACCCGCCGAAGTTGCGGCGCTCTGCGAGTTCGGTGAATCGTTCGGGATCGCGTTTCAAATGATGGACGATCTCCTAGACATGACGGCCGACGAACGGTCGCTCGGAAAGCCCGCCGGAAACGACCTCACCGAGCGCAAGATCACTATTCCGCTAATCGCCGCGCTCGCGTCCGGTGACGGAAGCTTCCGCGCGGAGGTTCGCCGCTTCTACGACGGCGGCCCGAAGGAGGCGATTCCAGCGATCGTTCGCGGGATCGAGCGCGAAGGAGGGTTGGCCACGACCCGCGCTCAGATCGGCCGTTTCGTGGAGCGGGCCAAGAGCGCTTTGAAGCCGATTGCGGCGGGCACGGCGAAGAACGAATTATTGAAACTCACGGAGGCTCTCGAATCATGACCATCCATCCGCTTCTCGCAATCATCGACGCGCCGATCATCATCGGGATTCTCGTCGTCGGTGCGCTGCTCTTCGGAGCGGACAAACTGCCGAAGCTGGCGCGCAGCGCCGGAGCGGCCAAAAAAGAGTTCCTCGTCGGACAAGCCGAGGCCGATGAAGCGGCCGAGCGCGCGCGCGAAGAAGCGCGTCAGCGCGCGGCCGTGCAGCGCGCCGATATCATGAACAACGTCGAGGCCGGATCGATGGCCGGTGAATCCGTGCCGCCGCCGACGCCCGGTCACGGAACGCAAAGCTCCTAACCCCAAGGGGTGTCATCCTGAGCGAAGCGAGAGCGGCGAGCGAAGTCGAAGGGGAATGGGATCAAAAGGAGATGCCCTTTACGGAGCACCTGCGGGAGCTCCGTAATCGTCTCCTGATCTCGATCGCAACCGTCGGCGCTATCGCCGTCGTCCTATTCTGGCCGTCGCAGTTCGTCATACGCTGGATGATGAACGAGTATTTTCACGGGATCGAGCTGCATGCATTCGGACCTGCGGACGTCATCTTCACGGAGTTCAAGTTCTCGGTCATCGGCGGCATCGTCATCGGATTGCCCGTGCTGATCCAGCAGCTCTGGCTCTTCGTGGTGCCTGCGATCCACCCAAGAACGCGGCGAATGGTCTACTCGTTCATTCTGCCGTCGTTGCTGCTGGCCGCGCTCGGACTCGCCTTCGCACACTTCATCGTCATCCCTCGTGTCGTCAGCGCGCTGCTGCACATTACCGACGCGGTTGCGACGCCAACCTTCGGGGTCGCGTCGACCCTCAGCTTCGTAATGATTTTGCTCGCGCTTTTCGCGATTATCTTTCAAACGCCGATCGTGCTCGTCGGCATGGCGCGTCTCGGAATCGTGAGTGCGACGTCGTTGAAGCGCTACCGCCGGCACGCGTTCTTCGCCTTCTTCGTCGCCGGCGGCTTGGCGGCGCCGGACGGCAACCCGCTGACGATGGCACTGCTCGCGTTACCGATGTACGTGCTCTACGAGATCTCGATCTGGATCATCATGCCGCTGGAGCGCCGCTGGTCGCTGGCTCGGTCCACGGCATGACGCTCGCCCTCCGGTCGCTCTACGCGGAGTTCGTGCGCACGTTCGGAAACGTGCTGTTCGCGGTCACGCTCTTCGTCGTCTGGGGTCTGTTCACGCTCATCGGCGTCGTCGTCGAGCAGGGCGAGGATCCGAGCCTCTACTTTCAAAGCTACGCAGCGCCGATCGCCCGGGCGATCCTGCGGCTCAGCTTCGACAACATCTATCACTCGCCGTGGTACGTCGGAATCATCGCGCTCATTTTGCTCTCGCTGGCGGTATGCACGTTCAAACGCGTCATCCCGGCGCGTCTACCCCCGCTGCGGCCGGTGAGCGTCGAAAAGATTCCGCTGCACGCCGTCTTCGAGGCCGAGGGCGAGGCGTTCGACGTGCGGCACCGCGTCGGAGAGTTTCTTGCCGCACGCGGTTGGCAGATGCGCGAGCGCCTTTTCGGCGGCGTCGAATGGAGTTTCGCCGACCGGCATAACTGGGCGCGACGTGGCGTTCTCGTGGCACACGCCGGATTCGTCATCATCGCCGCCGGCACGACGCTCTACTGGGCGCGCGGCTTCTCGGGCGAGACCGCGCTGCTGACCGGACACACCGCGGAGATTCCTCAGACGCACGCATTGATTCGGCTCGACAACTTTGCGTATAAAATCACGCCGATCATGACTAAGAGCGGCATGGTCTATCAGCCGGTCGACTACGTCTCACACGTCACGGTCGTCGGAAAAGACGGCATTCCCAAGCATCTAACCGTCCGCGTGAACCACCCGATCGACATCGACGGTACGCTCTACTATCAAGCGAGTTACGGCTTCGGGATGCAGTTTCTGGTCTCGCGGCAGGGCGAGCGAAACGCCGAGCTTTCCAGGCGCACGCTGCTCGAGGGCGACGCGTTCGATCTTCCCGGAACGCAGCGGACGCTCGTCTACGAGCGGTTCGCGCCTACGGTCGACAAGCAGAGCGGGATGCCGACAGCCGATCCACGAGTCAGCGACCCCGCCGTCTTGCTCGGAGCGTCGGAGAGCGGAAACTCGCTCGGCGAGGCGCTCGTTCCGCTCGGTTCGGCGGTCGATGCGGGCGGCGGCTGGCGCGTGATGCCGCAGCGTTACGTTTTATATAGCGGCTTTCAGTATCGCTACGACCCGGGCGTGCCGCTCGTCGGAATCGGAGCATTCGTGCTCCTGGCAGGATTGGTAATCTCGTTTTACTTTCTTCCGGCGCGCCTCTACGTGCGCGTCGACGAGGCCGGACCCGGCCGCGCGCGCGTCGGAGCGGCGGCGACAACCGTCAAAGGGTATGACGTTTTCGCCAACGAGTTCGAGCGGCTTATGATAGCCTTAGGGCGAGGGATAGAACCCGGCCCGAGCCGGGCGTAACGAGGTCGCGAAGAATGCCGCTAGACGAACTGCTGATTGCGATAGCGCTGTGCGCCTACGTGGTGGGCGCGCTTGCGCTCTTGCTCTACTTTTTCTCCCGTGAGACTTGGGCCCGAAATCTCGGAGCGGCGCTTGCGATTCTCGGCTGCACCGCGCAGTTCGTGCAGCTCGTCGTGCGCTGGGAGTCGACGCACGTCTGGCCGCTGCTCAATCTTTACGGCTCGCTCTCACTCTTCGCGGCGATGTCGGTCGCGATTTACATCGGGTTTGCGTTCCGGTATCGCATCTGGTTCGCCGGTGGGTTCGTGCTCGCACTGGCCGCGATATTTTTGGCGTACGGCGTTACTTGGTACGAAGGCACGATGCCGCCGGTACCGTCGCTGCAGTCGTACTGGGCGAAGATCCACGTACCGATCGTGGTCTCTTCGTATGCGGCCTTCTTGGTTTCGTTCGTCTTCTCGTGCGTCTATCTCCTAAAGTATTACGCCGAGCAGAGCTTCAGCGGGAGGCGCGTTCTCGCGACGGCGGCCGCGGAGGCGGGTTACAGGAGCGGCGCCGGCGAGTTGAGCGTCAACCCGATGATGGGAGCCGTTACCGATGCCGGCGGCATCGACTTCGGGCGCGGCATCGCGCGGGAGACGCCGGCCATCGCGGCCGCCGCGTCGTCCGGGAGTCCCGTCGCGCGCTGGCTTCTCTCGCTGCCCACCCTGGCGCAACTCGACGTCATCACCTATCGCGCCGTTGCGATCGGCCTGCCGCTGATCTCGGTGGGAATCATCACCGGCGCGATGTGGGCGAAGGAAGCGTGGGGCGCCTATTGGCAGTGGGATCCGAAGGAGACGGCCGCGCTCTTTTCCTGGATCATCTACCTCGCCTACATGCATTTGCACACGCGACACGCGTGGCGGGGCGTGCGCACCAGCTGGGTGAGCGTGATCGGCTTTCTTTCGATCATCTTCTGCTACTTAGGTGTCAACATCTGGATCTCGGGGCTGCACAGCTACAAGATGTGATCCGGACGGCCTGCGGGACCTGGGAAGCGCGCGCCGGGCCGCGTCAGAGTTTCGTCCTGGCGGCTCGGGAGGGGCGGGCTTACAATACCGGCAAATGGGGCTCAACCCGTCCGCACGCTTCCTCAGCTGGAGAAAAGACCTTGTCCGATTCGCATGGCGACGCTTCGCAGAGTGCCGCGCGTAAAATAACGAGCGCCTACGACCTTCCTCAGACCGAGGACGAGATCACGCGGCGCACCTTCATGGCGAACGCTACATTGGCGATCGGGGGAATCGTCGGCCTCACCCTCGCGATACCGATTGTCGGCTCGCTGCTCCCCCCGAAGAGCTCGTCGTCGGGAAGCTGGTCGCCTCTGGACGCGCAGGAGCTCGACGCGCTGCAAAAGGCGACGTCGAAGCCGGTGAAGATGACGTTTACCCTCAAGTTCATCGACGGGTACCTTCCCGAGCAGTCCGCCGAAGAGTACTGCTGGGGCATTCGCGTCGATAACAACGCGAAGTTCGCAGCCGCGCGCCCCGACATCTTCAATCAGCCCGGCGGCAAGGCCGACGTGCCGTACGACGTCGTCAACATGAACTTCGTCATTTTCAGCCCGATCTGTCCGCATCTAGGCTGCTATTATAGCTGGAGCGACGCGCAGAATCGCTTTATGTGCCCGTGCCATGGGTCGCAGTATTCGCTCGACGGCACCCACATCGCCGGACCGGCGCCGCGGGGTCTCGATCCGTTACCGTTGCGGGGGCAGAGCGGAAAGGCCGACGTCATGTGGATCGTTTACCAGTCGAATACGCCCTCGCGCATCGTCGTCTCGTATCAGGCATAGGTAAGAGCTGATGTTGAACTGGATCGAAAAACGCACCGGCTTCATCTCGATGGCGCAAGAGTTCCTCACGGAAGACGTTCCCGGAGGAGCGAGCTATTGGTACGTCTTCGGCAGCGCGACGCTCTTCGCGATGATGGTGCAGATCGTCACCGGCATCTTCCTGACGTTCTTCTATG
Organism: Candidatus Cybelea sp.; assembly: GCA_036269355.1. Classification (GTDB taxonomy): domain Bacteria; phylum Vulcanimicrobiota; class Vulcanimicrobiia; order Vulcanimicrobiales; family Vulcanimicrobiaceae; genus Cybelea. The sequence continues at coordinate 20,083 of DATASC010000004.1, forward strand.
CGCCGTCGGCGGCGACGGCATGGGAATCGACCCGCGCGATCTACCTCAATCCATGGACGCACTTCCTCATCTCGGTTCACTATTGGGGCGCGTCGGCGATGATCGCCCTGGTCTTCCTGCATCTTTTGCAAGTGCTGATCTTCGGCGCGTACAAGGCGCCGCGCGAGCTGCAATGGGTGGTCGGCGTTCTGCTGTTGCTCGTCACGCTCGTCCTCGGGCTTACCGGCTATCTCTTGCCGTGGGACATGGACGCGTACTTCGCTTCGCAGGTTTCGCTGAACATCGTCGGCCTAGCGCCCATGGCGGGGCCGATGATGCAGCACATCGCACAGGGCGGCGGGAGCATGGGAACCGCGACCATCAATCGGTTCTTCGGCTTGCACGTCTGGCTGATGCCCGCGATCTTGGTCGGCCTGGTCGGCGCGCATCTGGCGATCTTCCGGCACAACGGCTCGGCCGGCCCGGTGGTGGAAGATACTCGCACGCTCAAGCCGGGACGCTTTTGGCCGGATCAGTTCTTCATGGACGGCGCGTTCTCGCTGATCGTCTTCATCATTATCGTCTTCCTATCGTTCGTGGCGCCGCCATATCTCGACGAGAAGGCGAACCCTACGAAATTCTTCGTGCCATATCCGGCCTGGTATTTCTTGTCGCTCTTCGGGTTGCTCGCGCTCGTGCCCCCGGAGATCCACCTTGGTCCGATAGTCATCGGAACCGAATTGATCGCGACGATCATCGGACCGACGCTCTTTTTGGTGGTCGTTCTGCTGCTGCCGTGGCTCGATCGCAGCCGGACCCGCAGCTTCGCTGGCCGTACCGGACTTTTATGGACCACGGCGATCGTTATCGGCGGCATCGTGGCGCTTACGACGTTCGGACAGCTCACCACGATGGCCAAACAGGCCGCCGCTCCGGCTTCGCCGCCCGAATCGGTGGTGCTCGCCGCGGCGCCGGCCGAAGCGGCGGGATCGCCGGGCGCAATCTCCGCGTCGTCGTCGAGCGTTTCGAGTGCGAGTTCCGAACAGAGCAGTCCCGGCGCTCCGGTCTTCTCACAAAACTGTTCGAGCTGCCACGGCGCGCAGGGAACGGGCGTTCCCGGCACGTTTCCGCCGTTGGCGAACAATCCGGTCGTGACGGGTGACCCGAACAAAGTCATCGGTATCGTGCTCAACGGTTTGCACGGATCGGTTTCGGTCGCGGGCTCTACTTACAACGGCATGATGCCGTCGTGGAAGGGCACGCTGACCAACAAGCAGATCGCCGACGTCATCACCTACATCCGCGGATCGCTCGGCAGCAACAAAGCGTCGGCGGTCACCGAAGCTCAAGTCGCCGGCTATAAACCTTAGCGGCAGGCGGGGCCGTCGTACAGGAGGAGCGCCGCTTTATGGTCGATGGCGATCAGGCGGCGGTGCCTTCCGTACGATTCCCCGAGCGCCGAGCGCTCGGCCGGGACGATGATCCACGCACGCGGCGCGTTGCAGACGAACGAACGCGGATCGACGCCATCGCCCTCCGGATCGCCGTTGCCCGGAGATGCGAGAACACGCACTATCGGCTCCGTGTAGAAGAGTAACGCGTTTCCCCCCGAGACGTTTTGAATTCCAACGACGTCGCCGCTCTTGCGCTCGCGCTCGACGCGTGCGGCTAATCGCGGAATGGGTTTGAACGCCTCCGCGCGCGGGAGGACGCCCACCGCCAAAACGTCGACCGCGACGACCGCGGCGAACGCGAGCGCGTAGGGAGCGAGTCGCGCGGTCTGTTTTCGCGTCACGAGAAGCGCGGTCAACAACGAGCCCGCGAAAATCGCCGCCGCCATCGCGAGCAGCGGAGGAACCGCGCCTGCAATTTCCATCGTCAGCCGGTTGTTGCGGCTAAAGACCGCGATCGCCAGACCCAGCGCGCCGATCGTAATGGGAACCGTAACCGCCGACACGATCGCCGACCGAGTCCCTCCCTTACGCGCGACGGCATCGAAGTAGAGCGCGGTGAGCACGGCGAGGGCCGGAAACTCGAGCGCGACGTAGTTCGGAAGCTTGGTGCTCGCAAAGCTAAAGAAGAGCAGCGGCACGACGATCCAGACGATTGCGAGACGAACGAGCGGCGCCAGCTCCGGCACCGGCGAATCGCCGCGCAACTGGCGAACGCCATAGACGATCGCCATCGGCAAGAACGCGATCCAGGGAAAGAAGCCCAGGATGATGACGGGCAAGTAGTACCACAGCGGACCCGATTGATTTTCGATAACGCCGGTATAGCGTCCGATCGTATACTCGCCGATCAGCTTTTCGAGCGGAAAGAGATGGTAATGAGCAACGAGCGCGAGCGGCCAAGGGACGATCAGCGCAGCGAAGACAAGCGCGCCTCCAATCCAACCTCGCGCCGAGGGCTGCTTCATCTGCTCGAAGCGGCGATTCCAAAAATAGAACGGTACAATGGTCATGAGCGCGACTACCGGGGCGACCAAACCTTTCGCCAAGAAGCCCGCCGCCGCGGCGATCCATCCGTAGACCGCGTAGCGCGAGCGTCCCGTCTCAAGCGCTTCGAACCACCAGAGAATCGTCATCGCCACGGTTAGATCGAGCAGCGCGTCCATGATTGCGAGACGGCCAATGACGGCCTGCATCAGCGACGTGGAGAGTATAACCGCCGCATAGATCCCAGTCCTGGACCCGGCGCGACGCGCTACCGTGTAACCCGTGAATGCCCCGAGCGCGATCGTCGCAAGGGCCGAGGGCAAGCGTAGCGCTAATGCGCTCGGACCAAAGAGCAGTGCAAACGCGGCGCCGAGCCAAAAATAGAGCGGCGGCTGAACGAAATACGGTACGCCGTTGAGGTGCATAACCACCCAGTCGTGCGTCAGTAGAATCTCGCGCGCGACCTCGCCGTACGCCGTTTCGCTGTTATCCCAGAGCGTGCCGACCCACAGGCCGGGTACTGTGATAAGTGTCGCAACGAGCGCTCCGACCCAGGCTGCCCGGGTAGCTCCCTCCCCGGTCTTCGTCACACGCCGCGGCCCGTCACCTAGGCGGTTTTTAGGCGCCGGCCGCGGAACTCTTTGTGCGTTCGTATGCTCCCCATTTCACTCCGGCCGAACGGCCGCCGAGCCGTTATCGTCGGCGGAGGCGACGTAGCGGCACGTAAAGCCGAGTCGGTCGCACGCGCCGGATTTCCGATCTTCGTCGTTGCCGAACGAATTGGCGACCGGCTGCGAGCGTTGCTCGACGAAACGGGCAGCCCGCACGCGCAGCGCGCGTACGAAACGAGCGACCTCAGTGGCGCTGCGCTCGTCGTCGCCGCGACCAACGATGGTGAGCTCAACGCCCGCATCGTCGCCGACGCACGCGCCGTGCACGCGCTTGCTTGTGACGCCGCGAATCCCGGCCTCGGCGACTTTACGATGCCCGCGACGCAACGCGTCGGCACGCTGACGATCGGCGTCGACTCCGGCGGAAACGCGCCAGCCTTTTCGCGTCGCGTCGCGCGCGATCTCGCCGCCGCTCTCGATCCGCGATACGCCGGCGCGCTCGACCGGCTCGCGCACATGCGAACGTACGTCAAGGAGACGTTCGCGCCGCCGGAGCGCGCGGCGATTCTGCGCGCGCTCGCGGAACGTCCGCTCGACGAGCTCGCCGGCGAACCGCGGTCGCTCGTCTGCGCGACGCGCGAGAGCGCTCTCGCGATGACGCAGAGCCGCAGTATCGCCGCGCGGCTCGCGCAGCAATGCATCGTAACGACGATGCTCGGCGTAACGACGACGGGCGACCGCGACCGGCGAACGCCGATCGAGCAACTCGGATCCGTCAACGTTTTCGTTAAAGAGCTGGAGAGCGCGCTGCGCGAACGGCGTGCCGATTTCGCGGTGCACTCGTGCAAAGATCTGCCCGGCCTCTTACCGGACGACATGCACATTGCGGCGATCTCGCAGCGCGCCGATCCGCGCGACGTGTTTTGCAGCGAGCGCTATCGCGACTTGGCCTCCTTGCCGGCCGGCGCAGTCGTCGGCACGTCGAGCCCTCGCCGCCGCGTTCAGCTCGAGGCGCTGCGCCTCGATCTGCGCTTCGAACCCATACGCGGCAACGTCGACACGCGCCTGCGGAAGCTCGCCAGCGGCGAGTACGATGCAATCGTTTTGGCCGCCGCGGGATTGGACCGTCTGCACGCGAGCGCGGCCCACGTCGTGCCGTTTCCCGTTGAGGTCATGGTACCCGCCGTGGGACAAGGCGCACTCGCCGTGGAGACGCGCGCGGAAGACGAGCGTCTATCGGCGCTGCTTCACGACGCGGTCAACGATCCGGAGGGCGAGCTTTGCGTCGCATGCGAACGTGAAGCGCTGCGCGTGCTGCGCGCAGGATGCAGCACGCCGCTCGGCATTCACGCCATGCTGCGCGCGGGAACGATGGTGGTGAACGCCTCATTCGAACCAGAGCGCGGCGCGCTCGTGCGCATCAAAGTCGAACGCGCAGTGACGACGCTGGAACAGGCGCGCGAGCTTGGCGCAGCGGTCGCCGCCGAATTGAAATCCTCCGCCGTAACCTCGGGAGTGGCAAACTGATCGTCTTACGCCCGCGGCGCCTGCGCCGAACCGAAGTCATTCGCGCGCTCGTCCGCGAGCACCGCGTTCACGTCGAGCAGCTCGTCCAGCCGCTCTTCGTCGCCGAACGACCCGCAGACGCCGGGCCGATCGAGTCGATGCCCGGAATCGCGCGGCTCACACTCGATGAAACGCTTCAAGCGGCGCACGAACTCTTCGTGCTCGGCATAAAGACCGTGCTGCTCTTCGGTATTCCAGCCGATAAGGACGACGTCGCATCGAGCAGTTACGATCCCGATGGAATCGTTCAGCGGGCGATTGGAGCGATTAAGGCCGAGCTGCCCGAGATGGTCGTAATCGCCGATCTCTGTTGCTGCGAGTACACCGGCCACGGCCACTGCGGCATTCTCGGAAAGAACGGCGACGTCGATAACGACGGAACGGTCGAGCTGCTCTGCCGGATCGCGCGTACCTACGCGGCGGCGGGCGCCGACGTTATCGCGCCGTCGGACATGATGGACGGGCGCGTCGCGGCGATTCGCGCTGCCCTCGACGGCGACGGTGCGAAGGACGTCGCGATCATGGCATATAGCGCAAAGTACGCGTCGGCTTTTTACGGGCCGTTTCGCGAAGCGGCCGGATCGACACCGCAGTTCGGCGACCGGCGCGGCTATCAGATGGATCCTCCGAACGTGCGCGAAGCGCTGCGCGAGATCGCCCTCGACATCGCCGAAAGCGCCGACATCGTCATGGTGAAGCCCGGCCTCCCCTATCTCGACGTTCTTCGCGCCGCGCGCGACCGCTTCGACGTCCCGCTCGCCGTCTTCAACGTGAGCGGCGAATACGCGATGCTCAAGGCCGCCGCCGCGCGCGGCTGGCTCGACGAGCCGCGCGCCGTCGACGAACTTTTGAGCTCCTTCATTCGAGCCGGTGCGGATATCGTCATCACGTACTTCGCGCGCGAATACGCACAGCGTCATGGATAGCATTTCGATCCTGCTGCTCGCGGGCGGAGAGGCGCGCCGCTTCCCCGGAAAGCTCGCGTACGAAATCGACGGCGAGCCGATGCTCGTGCGCTGCTTCCGGCGCGTTCGTAAAACCGGGTGGCCGGTTTACGTCGCGGCAAAGGGCGAGTTTTTGCCCGAGATCGGCGTGGCGATCGATGCACCGCTCTTGATCGATCGAGAGCCCGGGCGCGGCCCGCTCGCCGCGTTCGTCGACGCCTGCGCCGCGATCGAGTCGGAGCGCGTCTTCGCCGTCGCGGCCGATCAGCCGAACCTCGATGCGACCGTGCTCGCTCGAATTGCCGCGTCGTGGGAGCCCGGCGACGAAGCGGTGGTACCGCGGCACGCGGGCGGGATCGAGCCGCTCGCGGCGCTCTACGGGCGCGCGGCCGTGCTGCGCGAGGCCTCCGGTATGCGCGCGGGCGGCAAGGGCGCTATGCGCGACCTCATCGAACGTCTCGCGGCGCGCTTCGTTCCCTGCGAGGCGCAGAGTTTTCACAACGTCAACGAAATCGGAGATCTTCGATGAAAGCCGCGTCGCCGTGAAGCTGGAACGCTCGATCGCAGCGTTTGCGCGAGCTCGACGCGTCATCGCGGGCGGGGTGAACTCGCCGGTGCGCGCGCTCGGCGCGGTCGGATTGTCGCCGGTATTCATGAAGAGCGGCTCGGGTGCCACGCTCCGCGATCTCGACGGTCACGAGTACGTCGACTTCGTGATGTCGTGGGGCGCGCTGCTTCTCGGCCACGCACACCCCGCGGTAACGCGTGCCGTTACCAACGCGGCGGCGCGCGGAACGTCGTTCGGAACGCCGACCGAGTTGGAGAGCGAACTCGCCGAGACGATCGTTTCGATGATGCCCTCGATCGCGCGGCTGCGCTTCGTTTCGAGCGGCACGGAGGCGACGATCTCCGCGGTACGACTCGCCCGCGGTTTTACGCGCCGCGCCAAGATCGTTAAGTTTGCCGGCTGTTACCACGGCCACGGTGATTCATTCTTGATCGCCGCCGGTTCCGGAGCTCTGACACACGGCGTTCCGAACTCGCCGGGGGTAACCGAGAGCGTCGCGCGCGATACGATCGTGCTGCCGTTCAACGACGCCGCAGCCGCCGAGAAGGCATTTAACGATTTCGGCGACGCGATCGCCGCGGTCATCGTCGAACCCTATCCCGGCAACATGGGACTCATTCTTCCGAAGCCCGGTTATCTCCAGAAGCTGCGCGAGCTCTGCACCGCATCGGGCGCGCTGCTGATTTTCGACGAAGTGATGACCGGTTTTCGTGTCGCGCGCGGCGGCGCCCAGGCTCGCGAAGGCATCGTTCCCGACTTAACGACCCTCGGGAAAGTCATCGGCGGGGGACTGCCGGTCGCGGCATTCGGCGGCCGGGCCGACGTCATGGCGTACCTGTCACCCGAAGGACCGGTCTATCAAGCGGGAACGCTCTCGGGCAATCCGCTCGCAATGTCCGCCGGCCTTGCCGTGCTGAACGCGGTTGCGGCCGACTCGGCGCTCTACGATCGTTTCGATGCGACGGCCGGCGCGCTCTGCGACGGGTTAACGGCGGCGATGCGCCGCCACGGCGTCGCACATCACTGCGCGCGCGCGGGCGCGATGTTCTCGCTCTTCTTCGCGCCCGAACCGGTGCACGACTTGGAGAGCGCGCAAAAGTCCGATCGGGCGCTCTTCGCAGACTACTTCGGCGCGATGCTCGGCCTCGGCGTCTATCTCGCACCGTCGCCCTTCGAGGCGAACTTTCTTTCGACCGCGCACACGCAGGCCGACGTCGAATTGACGATCGCAGCCGCCGACGCCTCGCTCGCCTCGCTCGTGGCGACCGCATGATCGATCCGAAGCTCCAAACGAGCCGCATCGAGTCGCTCGCCGAGCCTCTGGTCGAAGTCTCGATTCCCCGCCTCTATGCCTACCACCGCGTCCTCCGACAGGCGCAGGCCGGCGGCAAGAGGACGATTACCTCGCACGGCCTCGCGGCACTCCTAGGCCATACGATCGCGAGCACGCAGATTCGCAAGGATATCTCGGCGCTGGGTCCGTTCGGCCGCCGCGGGCACGGCTATGCGATCGATCCGCTTGTGGAGCGGCTCGCCTGGGTTTTAGGATTAGAGCATGACTGGCGGATCGCGATCGTCGGCTTCGGGTACCTCGGGCGCGCCTTTGCGTCGTTCATCGCCGCGCGCGAGCAGCGCTTCAACGTCGCCGCCATCTACGATCGGGCGCCCGACGTCATCGGTCAGCTCTGGCAGCAGATCGCCGTTCGAAGCGTGGACGAGATGGAACGGAGCCTCCCCGAAACGGGTTGCAACATTGCGGTGATCTCCGTACCCGCCGAAGCCGCGCAAGAGTGCGCGCAGCGTGTCGCCGATCTCGGCATCCGCGCGATCCTGAATTTCGCCCCAATGCCGCTCGATCTGCGCGGCCCCGTTATCGTGCGCAACATCGATCTCGCCGGCGAAATGGCGATTCTCACCCACCGGTTGAGCTTGGAATAACGGCGATGCCGCTCACTTGCATCGGTCTCTCACACAGAACCGCGCCGGTCGAAGTACGCGAGCGGCACGCATTTCCGCCGTCGCGCATGGCCGAGGCGCTCGTCGCGCTGCGCGACTACGAAGCGGTACGCGAAGCAGTCATGCTGCAGACCTGCGGCCGTTTGGAGATCTACGCGGCACTCGACGACTACGAAGACGGCGTCGCGCAGATCAAGTCGTTTCTGGCGAACTTCCGCCACGGGACGACCGGTTACGACATCGACTCATATCTCTATACGCTGCTGGGCCACGAGGCCGTCGAGCATCTCTTCCGCGTCGCCACGGGGTTGGACTCGATGCTCATCGGCGAGGCCGAGATCCTCGGACAAGTGAAAGACGCCTACGTCGCGGCAACGCGTGCGAAGTCGCTCGGGCGCACGCTGCACCGGCTCTTCCGCGATGCGATCGCCGCCGGAAAGACGGCCCGAGCGCAGACGCACATCGGCGGTGAGTCGGTTTCGTTTGCGACGGCCGCCGTCGAAGCGGCGCGCGCGAGACTGCAAACGCTCGAAGGCACCTCGATACTCGTCGTCGGCGCCGGAAAAATGGGACGCGCCGCGGTCAAGCGCCTGCGGCAAGAGGGCGCGCAGCGTGTCATCGTCGTCAACCGCACGCTCTCGCGCTCCCGCGACCTCGTCAGCGAGGCCGGCATCGGCGAAGCCGTCGAGATGCCGGAGCTCGCCGGCGCGATTGCCGAAGCCGACGTCGTCGTCGCATCGACGGGCTCTTCCGATTTCGTCCTCGATGCGGAATCGGTGCGCCGCGCGATGGAGCGCCGGCCGCAACGCCCGCTCTCCATCGTCGACATCGCCGTGCCGCGCGACGTCGATCCTGCGGTGGCCGAGATTCCCAACGTGTCGCTCGTCGACATCGACGGTTTGAAAACCGTCGTCGACGAACGGCTCGACCTCCGGCGCGAAGCGATTCCGGCGGCGGAAGAGATCATCGCCGAGTACGTCGACCGCTTCGAGAACTGGTATCGCTCGCGCGTCGCGCTTCCCGTGATCGCGCGGCTGACGCAGAAGGCCGAGGCGATCCGCGCCGCCGAGCTCGAACGGCTCTTCGCGCGCTGCACCGAGCTCGGCGAGCGCGAGCGCATGCTGGTGACCGGAATGACGATGACGATCGTCTCGAAACTACTGCACTCGGCGATCCTCAAGATTCGCGAGAAGGCTACGATCGACCACGCCGACGCGCTCTCCAGCGCGCGCGTGCTCGACGATCTCTTCGAGCTGAATCTTTCCGATGCCGGAAAGTAAGCGCCCAGGCCGAGTCGCTCTCGTCGGTGCTGGCCCGGGCGATCCGGGCCTGCTGACCTTACGGGCAGCGGAAGTGCTGCGCTGCGCCGAGGTGTTGCTCTACGACGCGCTCGCGAGCGACCCGATCGTCGCGCTCGCGCCCGATTCATGCGAACGAATATATGTCGGCAAGCGCGCGGGCGAGCACGCGATGGCGCAGCACGATATCGAGGCGCTCGCGATCGTGAAGGCTCGCTCCGGTCACTTCGTCGTTCGCTTAAAGGGCGGCGATCCGTTCGTATTCGGGCGCGGCGCCGAGGAGGCCGAAGCGCTTCGGGCCGCCGGCGTTCCGTTCGAAATCGTGCCCGGGATCAGCTCGGCGCTGGCAGCACCGGCATACGCCGGCATTCCGGTGACGCATCGCGAGCATGCCGCCTCCTTCACGGTACTTACCGGCCACGAAGATCCGTCAAAACTCGCCTCGACGCTCGACTGGGCGAAGCTCGCCGATCCGAACCGCACGCTGCTCATCCTGATGGGAACCGCGAACCTCGCCGAGATTGCCAAGCAGCTCGTGACGAACGGACTCCGGCCGGCGACGCCGGCAGCCGTCGTCTCCGAGGGAACGCGTCCCACGCAGCGCACGGTGCTCGGAACGCTCGCATCGATTGCGGAGGATGTGAAGCGCGCCAACATCGGAGCGCCGGCGGTGATCGTCGTCGGCGAGGTTGCCGCGCTGCGCGAACGGCTTCGCTGGTTCGATTCGTCACCGCTCTTCGGCAAGCGCGTCGCGATCACGCGAACCGGCGAGCAATCCGAGAGCTTTGCGCGCGCGCTCCTCGAACGGGGCGCCGAGCCGATTCGCGCTTCGACGATCGCCATCGTTCCACCCGACGATCCGGCGCAGGCCGAGGCGGCGATCGACGCGCTGGCGTCTTTTGCGTGGGTCGTCTTTACCTCGCAAAACGGCGTCGACGCGTTCTTCGCGCGTCTCGCCGCGCGCGGCGCGGATGCGCGCGCGCTCGGCAGCGCGCGCGTCGCTGCGATCGGGGAGCGCACCGCGGAGCGATTGCGCGCTCATGGAATCCATGCCGACGCAGTTCCGGAAACCTTCGTTGCCGAGTCAGTCGCACGCGCGGTGATCGAGCGCTCGAAGCTGGGAGAACCCGTGCTCGTCTATCGCGCGCAGGAGGCGCGCGACGTACTGCCCGCAATGCTCGAAGAGGCAGGTCTGCGCGTGACCGTCGCAGCCGCGTATAAAACCGTCGTTCCGGGCGACCCCGGCTTCGCCGAAAAAATTGCGCGCGCCGACGTGCTCACGTTTACTAGTGCGAGCACCGTACGCGGCTACGTCGAGCTGCTCGGCGGCGCGCCGGCCGCCGTGCAGGCAGCGCGCGGCAAATGCGTCGCCTGCATCGGCCCGATCACGGCGCGTGCCGCCGCCGACGCGGGATTGAGCGCCGACATCGTCGCGCAGCGATATACCACGGCCGGACTGCTCGAAGCAATCGACCTCTATTTCGGCGAACGACCGTGACGCACGCAGCGGTCGCCGTCGGATTAGCGGCGGCCGTCGCCGTGCTGGCCTTTCGCGCGCGCGCGCTCTCGATCGCCGGCGCAATCGCCGCCTTCGTCGTCGGGGCAATCATTTTCGGACGCGGGGGCTGGCCGGCGGCCGCCGTGCTCTTCGCATTCTTTATTCCATCGAGTCTGCTCTCGCGCGCCGGCGCAGCGCGCAAGCGCGCGATCGTCGACGAGCGCATCGGTCCGCGCAGCGCGTGGCAGGTACTGGCCAACGGCGGCGTCGCCGCGTTGTGCGCGTTGGGCGGAATGCACGCCGGCGCGCCGCTCGCGGCGGCATTCGCCGGAGCATTCGCGGCCGCGTCGGCCGACACGTGGGGAACCGAGATCGGCATGCTCTCGCGCAGGCCGCCGGTCTCCATCGTGACGTTTCGCCCGCTCGCGCCGGGACGTTCCGGCGGTGTGACGGCGCTCGGTGTCGCCGCGACCGCCGGGGGGGCCCTTTGCGTCGCCGCCGTTGCAGCGCTCGTCGGCATCGCGCCGTTCTGGAGCGTCGCCGCCGGCGGATTCGCGGGCGCCGTGCTCGATTCAATTCTCGGCGCGAGTCTCCAAGCGGTGCGATGGTGCTCCGCCTGCGCCTGCGAGTGCGAGACGCTTCGTCACGCGTGCGGCGCGAAGACGACGCTGCGCCGCGGCGCGAGCTGGCTCGAAAACGACGGCGTCAACTTCGCGGCGACGCTCTTCGGCGCGGTCGCGGCATCGCTCGCCGCAGGGCTGTAGCGGTTCTCAACCAATCGTCACCGCAACATGGCGGCGAATCGCAAACCTCTCGACGGCTACTCGCAGAAGAATCGCGAGCATTCCGCGCGGCTGGCGCGCCGCAGCGCCGCCGATCGTCACGAACTCCTTCCACCGTTTCCGACGAAAACGTACGACATCGTATACGCCGACCCGCCGTGGTTTTATTACGGCAGCAAAATCAAAGACGCGGCCGCGGCCAAGCACTATCCGCTGATGAGCCAGAGCGAGCTCGCGGCGCTGCCAGTTCGATCGATCATGAACAGGCGCGCAGCGCTCTTCCTGTGGTGCACCGGTCCCCGGCTCGATTACGCGATCGATTTAATTGTGAAGTGGGGGCTGCACTATCGGGGCGTCGCCTACGTGTGGGTCAAGATCAACGCCAAGGGTGAGCCGATTCGGGGGCAAGGCGTACCGCCGACGTTTACCAAGCCGACGACGGAGTTCGTGCTTGCGGCGACGACGATGGCGACGGGACGACCGTTTCCAATCCTCGACTTGCGGCAGGCGCAGGTGCTCTTCGCGCCCCGCGCCGAGCACAGCCGAAAACCGGCGATCTTCAGAAAATGCATCGAGGAGCTCTGCGGCCGCCGGCCGCGGATCGAGCTCTTTGCACGGGAAGCCGCCCGCGGCTGGGACGCCTGGGGTGCCGAGCTTGAGGACGTCACGGGCGGGGTCGGCCGAACGCTGAAATCGAAGAGGGTACGACGATGGGTGCAACCGCAAGCGCACGGACACGAATGGGGAGAGCGACGCTCGCCTCGGTAACGCTGCACGTCCTCGTCGCATTAACGATCCCGGCGCTCGCTTGGACCGCTTCCACCGAAAGCCCCGTCGAAACCGTCAGCTTTTCGCGCATACTGCACCTCGAGGTGGTCGAGCCGCCGCGGGCGCCGCATCCGCCGCCGCGCGCGGTAGCCCCGCATCACAATTTCAAGCCTGCCGTCTCGTTTGCCGACCACGTTAGGCTCATCGCCGAGGTGCCGCATCGCGATGCGTCGCCCGCACCGCACGTCGCCACGAACGCGCCGGCCGCTCCCGCCGTCGGCGCCGAAGCGCGTAACGGAACCGGGACGTCGAACGACCCCGCCGCGGACGCGACGCCTTCTCCAGCCGCACGCGCCGTCGCGAGCGTGGGCAATCACCAGACCGGCGGTTATATGCCGTTCGGCGCGGAGCAACCCGACCCGGTGCTCGATCCTAGCGTCCGCAGGCAACTCGATTCGCTCGGCACGCACGTTACGCTCGTCGTCACCGTCGGCGAAGATGGTCGCACTGAGAACATCCTCTTCCAGCCGCCGCTCGATCCGCAACTCGAAAGCCGAATCCGTTCGCTGCTCGCCGACGCGAGCTGGGATCCGGCGGTCTGCGGCGGCGGCGTCTCCTGCGAAGCACGCGCCACGATCAAACTTTGACCGCCGATGGCGATGAGACGCGTATTTGCCGTCGCATTGCTGGGGAGTCTGGCCGGCTGCAGCGCCGGCAACGTTGCGCTACCGCCGCCGAATAGCAGCGGAGCTACTTCGCGGGCGACGTCCTCCTACGCAGTGGTCTACAACTTCCGGGGTTCTCCGTCGGACGGGAACGTGCCGATGCAAAGTCTCGTCTCCGACGGTTCCGGGAGTCTCTACGGAATAACCGCCTTTGGCGGCGGGAGCGTGCAGACCTGTAACGGGGGTTGCGGTACGTTTTTCGGCTTCGACCCATCATCGCATCGCGAAACGGTGCTGTATTCTTTTGGAGCAACGCGCCACGACAAGCAGTTATATCCGAACTTCATTCTTTTCCACGACGGATCGTTCTACGGAACGACGCTGAATGGACGCAAGAACGACAGCGGTACCGTTTTCAAAATCACGCCCCCGGCGAGCGAAAGCGGCACGTGGAGCGAATCGACCCTTTACCATTTCCGCGGCGCTCCGCGTGACGGCTCCTATCCAGGCCAAATCATCATCGACGCTTCGGGGACGATCTACGGCGCGGCCGCAGCCGGCGGCCCGTCGCATAAGTGCAATCTGGGCTGCGGCAACGTTTTCATGCTCAAGCCGCCGGCAAAAAACGGCGAGTGGCGCGAAACCGTACTGCACGAATTTGAGGGAGCACCGGATGGCGCGGGACCGAACTCCCTGACCTTCGCTCCAAACGGCACGCTGTACGGCGAAACGAACGGCGGCGGCCCGTCGAGTGCATGCGGCAGCCACAAGGGATGCGGCACCGTGTTCGCTTTGTCGCGGAGCCGGCACGGTTCGCGATGGGCTTTATCGATCGTCCATGCGTTCAGAACCTCCAAGGGGCCGAAGAACGACGGCGAGTTTCCCAACGGCGGCCTAACGGTCGCGTCAAACGGAGCGCTCTACGGCGTCACTGCGTACGGCGGCCCGGCGACGCACTGCTACGTACGGGGATATGATTGGTCGGGGTGCGGTACGTTTTTTCTTCTAAAACCCGCGGCCTCCGGCGACCGCACTCGGTGGACCGAATCGATCCTCTATCTCTTCAAAGGCGCCCCCGCTGACGCGCGAGGGCCCGACAGCCTCGCTTTCGAAGGTCGAGGTTTCTACGGTACGAGCGCGTTTGGCGGACAAGGCTATTGCAATCGCTATTGGGGCTGCGGCACGCTCTTTCATCTCAGCCCGCCGGGGCGCGATTCGCATTGGTCCGAGACGATGGTGCATTCGTTCAGCGGAGGCACGAGCGACGGTCATGATCCCAGCGGTCCGGTCATCGCTGCCGGTAAGGATTTCTACGGCATAACTATGTATGGCGGGGCGTACTGTCAGTTCGGGTGCGGTACTATCTACGAGCTTCGACCCTAGCCGGCGCGAACGGAGCGCCTAGAGAATAGATTTTCCGAGCGCAGAGCAGATCAATCCGACGGCGAGCGCGGCAGTTTGATTGCGGTGATCGCGAATCGGATTGATCTCGACCATCTCGATCGAACCGAGCTGACCGCTCTCGTAGAGCATCTCCATCACGAGGTGCGCTTCCCGGTAACTCAAGCCGCCTTTTACCGGCGTACCGGTGCCGGGTGCCTCGCTCGGATCGATGGCATCCATATCGAACGACACGTGAATCGGCCGGCCTTGCGCGCCGGCGATCGCTCGCGCCTCCTCCATTACGTGCACCATGCCCAACTTGTCGACGTCGCTCATGGTAAACGTCTTGACCCCGAGCTCTCGCAACAGCTCTTTCTCTAAGGGGTCGACGTCGCGCAAGCCGATCTGCACGGTCTGCTCGGCGCGCGCGAAGCCTTTTTTGAGTGCAAAGTACAGCGGCATCCCGTGAACGTTGCCGGTTCGCGAGCTTTCCGGAGTGTTGATGTCGGCGTGGGCATCGAGCCAGACGAGCCCCGGCGGGGCCCCCCGCGCGCTCGTCAGTCCGTCGAGCGTTCCTACCGCGATCGAATGGTCGCCCCCGAGGACGATCGGCAGGCCGCCGCCGCGCACCGCGGCCTCGACCACCGCCGCAAGCTCGTCGCAGACCTCGCTGATCACGTCGAGATACTTTGCCGAGGCGTCGTGCGCGTCGGCCGACTCGCGAATCGGCACGTGCAGATTGCCGCGATCGGCAATCGTCGTAATCCCAAGCCTTGCGAGCGCATCGTGCAACTTGGCGTAGCGCACCGCCGAAGGGCCCATGTCCACGCCACGGCGGCTCGCGCCCAGATCCATCGGTACCCCGACGATATCGACGCGCCCTACCGGAGATAACGCACTGCTCACGACGGCGGGACCTTCGATTTCGCCGCCTCGACCACCCTCGTTAGCACGACGCGCGCGACGCCGGCGACCGGCACGGCGATCAGCATCCCGAAGAGTCCGGCAACTTCGGCGCCGATCAGTAAGGCGACGATGACGACGAGCGCGCTAAGCTTGACCTCTCGGCCCACCACGTTGGGCGCGATGAGATGCCCTTCCACTTCGTAGATCGTCACGAACGCCACCGTCACCAACACCGCGTTGAGCCAGCCGTTCGTCAAGAGCGCGGTGAGGAACGCCGGGATGAACGCAAGCACCGCACCGACGTACGGGATCAAGTCGCCGAAAAAGGCGAGTACGCCGAAGAGATATGGATAAGGCACGCCGAGCACCATCAGCGCGACCGTGATCGTCACCCCGACGAAGAGCGCTACGAGCAGTTGACCGCGGATGAATCCGCCGATCACACCGTCGATCTCGGAGAGCAGGCTCATCGTCGCGCGCCACCGCTCCGCCGGGACGATTGCGGCAAGACTCGCCTGGAGACGGTCGAGATCGAGCAAGAGATAGGCGGTGACGACCGGCACGACTATAAAGAGCGTCACGATTGCGAGCGTACCGGCCAGCACCACGACGATTTGTCCGAAGACCAGCAGGCCTCGCAGCTTTAACCACGCGATCGCCTCCCCAGGCACCCGCATGAGTTCGTCACGCACCCAAGGCGGCAAGTTTGCCGCCAGCGGATCCTTCGGATTTGAAATGAGCGAATTATATCGGGCGATGAGATCCGGATAGCGCGCGACCAGCATCTGAACGTCGCTTGCCACGTGCGGCACGACGAAGAGCGTGATGACGACGAGACCCGATACGATGACGCCATAGACAAGTACGATCGCCAGCGCGAGCGGCATACGGCGGCGCAGGCGCGAGACCGCCGGATAAATCAGATAGGCGAGAAAGATCGATGCAATGACGATATAGACGACCGCGTGGAGCCGCGCAAGAATCTCGACGATGAACTGACCCGCGTAAAAGGCCAGTACTAGGACCATAAGGATCTTCAACGTATACGTGACGCGGGCTTCAGTCAGCCGTCGCCACGGGTTGCGTCGCGTGCCCCTCATGCTTCGCCCTTCACCGTGCAGGCGAGCGTGCCCCGTTCCGGATCAAGCGGCAGGACCGCGTCTCGTGACGTTCAAAACGCCGCCCATGGTGCGACTCGCCGCGCCGCTGGTCGCGTTCGCCCTCTGGATCAGCATCGTCTCGCCGGCACCGGCATTAGCATATCTTCCCCCGCCGCTCGTCGGACTCAACCACGAACTCCGCAGCCTCGCGAGGCACCTGCCCGCCGCGATCGCCCTCGATGTCTTCGACATCAATACCGGCTATAACGCCGGCTTCAATGCCGCGCGCAGCATGCCGGCCGCTTCGACGATCAAGGTTCCGGTGATGGTCGAAGTCTTCGCGCAGCTCGAAGCGGGACGGTTCGACCTGCAGCGGCGCATAATGCTCGAACCCGGCGACAAGGATTACGGCTCGGGCGAACTATGCGACGCGCCCGTCGGCACGACGTATTCCGTCGCGGATCTGCTCGCGAAGATGATCGACATCAGCGACAACACCGCGACGAACATGCTGATCCGGCTCGTCGGACGGCACAGCATCAACCGGCAGATGAACGACCTCGGGCTGAGTCGCACGCATCTCGGAGGCGACGTCCGCACCGACGGCTGGGCGATTCGTCAGAGCCTGCGAACCTCACCGGCGGACCTCGTGCATCTGCTCGCGCTGATGGCCCGTGGTGAGTTGATCGATCAATGGTCGTCGAACGAGATGATCGACATCCTCAAAGCCGACGAGATCAACACGCTGCTTCCCGAGCCTTTACCTCCCGACGTCGCGATCGCGCACAAGACCGGCTCGCTCAACGACACCCTCAACGATGCCGGCATCGTCTTCGCGAGCGACGCCCCATATGCGATCGCCGTCATGACGACCGGATTGCGATCGAAGGAGCTCGGACGCGACTTCATCCACTCCGTGTCGCGCCTTGCCTATTCCGAGGAACTGCGGCTCGCGCGCTGGCGCGAAGCCTCTACGATCGATACGCCGAGCACGGGCCTTTCGCCCGACGCCAGTTACTGGGAGAGCGGCTCGTCCGACGCCGCGCCCCCACCGCCGTGAATCGCTCTACGCGCTGATTTTCGCCGACGCGTACGTCCGCGTCAGCCACGCTTCGTAACGGCTCTCGCGACCGGTCACGATCCGATCGTAGAGCGTGCGCAGGCGCCGGGTGACCGGTCCGATCGCGCCGTCACCGACCTGCCGGTGGTCGACCGATGCGACGGGACAGATTCCGACCGCCGTACCCGTGAAGAATATCTCGTCGGCAGAGTAAAGCTCGCCGCGATCGATCGAGCGTTCGACGGTCGCCACGCCGAGCTCGTCGCGAGCGATGTCGATGACCGCCCGGCGCGTGACGCCTTCGAGCACGTTCTGCGAAGGATCGGGCGTAAAGAGCACGCCGCGGCGAACCAGAAAGATATTCTCGGCCGAGCCTTCAGCGACGTGCCCGTCGTGCGATAGCAGAATCGCTTCGTCGTAGCCGTTCTGTATCGCTTCGCTTTTCGCCAGCGCCGAGTTGACGTAGAGTCCGGTGATCTTCGCGCGCGGCGGCGCCATCGTGTCGTCGGCGCGGCGCCACGAGCTGACGCAGACGTCGAGCGCTCGATCGGCGTCGATGTACGCGGTAAACGGAATCGGGACGATCGCAAAGGCATCGGGCACGTTGTGCAGCCGCACGCCGACGTCTTCGGCGGCCTTATACGCGAACGGACGAATGTAGACGTTCCCTTCGAACCGGTTGCGCAGGCAAAGCTCGATCGTAATCTCGGCGAGCTCGTCGACGCTCTTGGGAAGGCTCATCGTGAGGATCTTCGCCGACGTCGCCAGCCGCTCGTAGTGATCGCGGAGCAGCACCAAGAGGAGCTCCCGCTCCTCCGGCACCCAGTAGCCGCGAATTCCCTCGAAGCAACCGGTACCGTATTGAAGTCCGTGAGTGAGGAGACCGACTTTGGCATCGTCGTAGCGCTGGAACCCACTCCCGGTATAGACCGTGATCGACGAAAGATCCACGCTGCTCTCCTTATTTGGACCGAACTCGCTAGGCCCGGGGTCTTGCCTTTGCCGCTAAGAAGCTCCTTTGGCCAGGCGGAGCGCCCGAGCAGGCCACGGGGTGAAAGCTCCTAAGTAATGGGCGTGACGCGCAAAATGATTGCCGTCCTTCTGCTAGCTGCCGCCCTCCCGATAAGGTCCGCGGCCGCACAATCGCTCGGCGATCCCTATCAGATCTTCGCTCGCGCCCGTGCGTACTGGCAGCAGCAGACGTACCCGCCGCTCCTCGAGTACGCCGTTGCCGTCACCGTGTTCGAAGGCGGCTCCGTAAAGACGGAGCGCTACTGGAGCGCGTACGATACGTCGAATCAGGAGATTACCGTCGATACGGTGAGCGACTACGAGCAAGCGCACCCGACGTACGCCGCCCGGGGCCTTAACTTTGTCGTGCACGGCGAAGGGTACAACATTCCGTTCTTGTCGCACCTAATCAAGCCACAACCGCCGACCGATTATCTTGGAGTGCCGCTACTCGCCCCTAACTATACGTTCGGTTTGGCGCAGATACCCCCGACGGGCTCGGCGACGCCTAGTCCAATGGACGTTGTAGGTGAAGTCCGCGCGTCGTTTCACGATCCCGCTCCGGCCAATCGACCATCGCCAAGCGCGCCGCCCAGTGCGCTTCCAATCATCGAGAAAGAGACCGTCTATGGACGCAACTATCGGGTGACACTGGACGACATCGAATCGGCATACGGCGTCTCCGCATATCACTTGAGCTTGCAGGCATTGCGCGATCCGGGCCGCTATCGCCTCGAAGAGCTCTGGGTCGATGTGCGAAACTTTGCGCCGATCCAGCTGGTGGAACGCTTCAACTTCGCCGAGGGACCGGGAACGAGCGTGCCGTGGCGCGTGCGATTCGCCAAAGTGGACGGCGCACTCTACATTTACGACGAAACCGCACTGCGGCCGATGCACTTCGACGGTCTCGTCTATCCGCACGCGACGGTGGCGTTCGAAAACATTCGCGCCGTCGACGAGCTCAGTCGGCCGCCGCCGCCACTTGCCGCGGAGGCACCCCTCATCATGACCGAGCCCTAGCACGCCGCTCGAGTTCTCCGCAGGCGGGGGCCAACGCACGTCCATTCGAATCGGAAAGACACATGAGCAAACCCTACACTCGGTTGACGCATCCGCTCGTACGTGACGGCGAAGGCTTGCGCCGTGCATCCTGGGATGAAGCCCTCGAACGCGCCGCCGCCGGCTTTCGCGATGCGCGCGAACGCGGGGGCACGCGCTCCTTCGGAATGTTCAGCTGCTCGAAAGCGACCAACGAGATGAACTACATCGCGCAAAAGTTCGCTCGGTCGGTACTT
This sequence comes from Candidatus Cybelea sp., assembly GCA_036269355.1. Lineage (GTDB taxonomy): Bacteria > Vulcanimicrobiota > Vulcanimicrobiia > Vulcanimicrobiales > Vulcanimicrobiaceae > Cybelea. Next base: position 39,911 of record DATASC010000004.1, read on the forward strand.
GCGAGCAACAACATCGATAGCTGCAACCGTACTTGACACGCCCCGAGCGTCGTCGGTCTGACGGCGGTATTCGGGGCAGGCGGCGGCACGAGCTCGTACGAGGAGGTCGAGCAGACCGACCTGATCGTGCTCTGGGGGTCGAATGCGCGCGAGACGCATCCGATCTTCTTCCACCACGTGCTTCGCGGCATTCACAACGGAGGGAAGCTCTACGTGGTCGACCCGCGGCGAACGACGAGCGCACAGTGGGCCGACGGATGGCTCGGACTCGACGTCGGCTCGGACATCGCGCTGGCCAACGCGGTCGGCCGAGAAATTCTCGAGGCGGGATTGGAGAATCGCGAATTCATCGCGCGCGCGACGAGCGGTTTCGAAGAGTATCGCGAGACGGTCGAGGCGTATACGCTAGAGTACGCGCAAGAGACGACCGGCGTTCCCGCCGCGCTCATTCGCGAGTTCGCTCACGCGTTCGCGCTCGCGGAACGCGCCCAGCTCTGCTGGACGCTCGGTATCACCGAACATCACAACGCGGTCGACAACGTGCGCGCGCTCATCAATCTCGCGCTGCTCTGCGGCCACGTCGGCCGCTACGGCTCCGGCGTCTGTCCCCTGCGAGGTCAGAATAACGTGCAAGGCGGCGGCGACATGGGCGCCATTCCCAACAAATTCCCCGGCGGTCAGGACGTCGAAGATTCGTCGAGCATTGCGAAGTTCGAACATGCCTGGAACGCCGAATTGCCGCGCCGGCGCGGCTGGAATCTCACCGACATGTTCCACGCGATGGAGCGCAAGGAGCTCGACACGCTCTACATCGTGGGCGAGAATCCGGCTCAATCGGAGGCCGACCAAGAGCACGCGGTCGAGCTGTTGCGCGGCCTCAAACACCTGGTCGTGCAAGACATTTTTCTCACGAAGACCGGTGAGTTGGCCGAGGTGGTTTTCCCTGCCTCGGCGAGCTGGTGTGAATCGGAAGGCACCGTGACGAGCAGCGAGCGCCGCGTCCAACGCTGCCGTAAAGCGCTCGATCCGCCTGGCGAGGCGCGCGACGACATCGCGATCATGTGCGAGCTCGCGCGCCGTCTCGGTCACGACTGGCCCGACTACACCGCCGAACAGGCGTGGGACGAGTGCCGCGCGCTCTCGCCGTGGCACGCGGGGATGAGTTACGAGCGCCTGGAGAAACTCGACGGAATTCCATGGCCGTGCTACGACGAAACCCACCCAGGCGAACTCTTTCTGCACTCGCGGCTCTGGGAAAATCCCGTTGAAGGCGAGCGCGCGCCGTTTGCGGCCGTCGAACACGAACCGCCGGTGGAAGCCCTCGACGACGAATATCCGGTGCGCTTGACGACGGGGAGAAGGCTGGACTCGTTCAACACGGGAGTCCAGAGCGGCGGCTACGCGTCACCGTTGCGGCGCGGTGAGACGCTCGACATATCGCCGCAAGACGCGGAACGTTACGGCGTCTCCGACGGCGATTTGGTTCGCGTCACGTCGCGTCGCGGCACCATCGACGTTCCCGTCCGCATCGATCCTGGGTTACGCTCCGGCCTGGTCTTTACGACCTTCCATTTCAACGACAGCATTGCAACGAATCTCTTGACGATCGACGCAACCGATCCGAAGTCCGGAACGGCGGAGTTCAAGGCTTGCGCCGTGCGCATCGACCCGCTGAACGTGACTACGGCGACGTAATGGATCTGCATTTTACGTCCGACGCGCCGACGGACGCCGAGCGCGGAGCCGTCGATGACGCGCTCGGACGAGACGGCGACGCAGCGGCGGGTACTGCGGCGCGTTCGCGACGCCATCTCTTGCTGCCGGTACTGCACGCGCTGCAGGATCGCATCGGGTGGATCAGCCCAGGCGCGCTGAACTACGCGGGCCGCCGCCTCGACGTTGCGCCGGCCGACGCGTACGGCGTCGCCACATTTTACGCGCTCTTCTCGACGACTCCGCGCGCGCCGCGCGTCGTGCACGTGTGCGACGACATCGCGTGCATCTTCGCGGGCGCGGAATCGCTCTGCGTGACGCTCGAGTCGACGTTCGGTCCGCCGGGCACGCACGGCGAAGGCGGGGAGACGACGTGGCTTCGCAGCCCGTGCCTCGGTCTTTGCGATCGCGCTCCCGCCGCGCTGGTCACGGTCGCCGGCGACGTTCCATCGGCCCGTCAGATCGCACCGGTGCACGCGCACGGACTCACCGCCCTCATGGCGACGGGCGCGCGCGGCGGAGAACCGGCCGCACCGCACGTTGGCGGCAGCGAGCTCCGGCTGCTGCGCCGCGTCGGGAAGACCGATCCCGAGAGCCTCGACGATTATCGCGCGCACGGCGGTTACCGGGCATTGCGCGAGGCGTTCGAACTCGGTCCGCAGGGCGTCATCGCGGAGGTTCAGGCTTCGAATCTGCTCGGACGCGGCGGCGCCGCGTTTCCGACGGGACGCAAGATGGAGGCGGTCGCGAGCGCTCCCGAGCGTCCCCACTATCTCGTCTGCAACGCCGACGAATCCGAACCCGGCACGTTCAAGGATCGCATCCTGATCGAGTACGACCCGTACGCGATCGTCGAAGCGATGACCATCGCAGCCTATGCGATCGGGTGCGAGCGCGGCTTCGTTTACATTCGCGGCGAATATCCGCGCGCCACGCAGCGTTTGAGCAATGCGATTACCCAGGCGCGCAGGCATGGGCTGCTCGGCGACGACGTCATGAGCCGAGGCATGCGCTTCGACATCGAGATCCGGCGCGGCGCGGGCGCGTACATCTGCGGCGAAGAGACGGCGCTCTTCAACTCCATTGAGGGCAAGCGCGGCGAGCCGCGCAGCAAACCGCCCTTTCCCGTGCAAGCCGGCCTCTTCGGAAAGCCCACGCAGATCAACAACGTCGAGACGCTGGCGAATCTTCCGCTCATCCTCCTCGAAGGCGGCGCCGCGTACGCACGGGCGGGCACCCCCGGTTCGACCGGCACGCGGCTCTTCTGTCTTTCCGGCGCAATCGAACGGCCGGGCCTCTACGAGGTTCCGCACGGCACGACGCTCGGCGCGCTCGTCGAACTTGCAGGCGGGGTCGCGCAAGAAGCGCGACTGCAGGCGATTCTCCTCGGCGGAGCAGCGGGAGTGATGGTCTCGCCCGATGCGCTTTCGATGCCGTTGACCTTCGAAGACGCGCGTGCCGCAAACGCCACGCTCGGCTCGGGCGTAGTCATGCTTTTCGACGAGAGCGTCGATCTCGTCGGCATCCTGCGGCGCATCGCGCGATTCTTCCGCGACGAGTCGTGCGGCCAGTGCGTGCCGTGCCGGGTCGGCACCGTTCGTCAGGAAGAGGCGCTAGAACGGCGCGACGTCGTCCTGCTCGACGAAATCGGACGCGCGATGCGCGATGCATCGATTTGCGGGCTCGGCCAGACCGCCGCAAGCGTCATCGCTTCGGCGCAAACGAACCTCAAGATTTTAGCGGCGAGAGCGGCGCAATGATTCGGGGACCGATTCCACGGGCGCCCACGATGCCGCCGAAACCGCTCGTCGAAATGACCATCGACGGCACGTCCGTGAGCGTCGCCGAAGGCTCGACGATTCTCGACGCGTGCACGCTGGCCGGAGTTGAGACGCCGACGCTCTGCTTTCTCGAATCGCTCACGCCCGTCAACGCGTGTCGCGTCTGCGTCGTCGAGCTCGAAGGCTCGCGCGTGCTGGTTCCTGCCTGCGCCCGGCGGGTTGAAGCGGGAATGGCGGTGCGCACGGATTCCGCGCGCGTCCGTCACAGCCGCAAGATGGTACTCGAGTTTCTCGCATCGACGGTGGATCTCTCGACTGCGCCGGATGCGCGGCGCTATTGCGAGCGCTACGGCGCCGATCCGCACCGCTACGGTGAGAACGCCGACGACGTGACGCAGCCTATCAAGATCGACAACGCGCTCTACGTGCGCGACTATGCGAAGTGCATTCTCTGCTACAAGTGCGTCGAAGCGTGCGGCACCGACGCGCAGAACACCTTCGCAATCGCCGTTGCCGGACGCGGCTTCGACGCGCACATCTCAACCGAGTTCGACGTCGCGTTGCCGGAGTCGGCCTGCGTCTATTGCGGCAACTGCATCGGCGTCTGCCCGACCGGCGCGCTGATGTTCTCCTCCGAATACGAGCTGCGCGAACGCGGCGAGTGGAAGGAAAGCGAACAGCGCGTTACCGACACGATCTGCTCGTACTGCGGCGTCGGCTGCACGCTCACGCTGCACGTGCAAGATAACGCGATCGTAAAGGTTACCTCGCCGATCGAGAACGATACGACGAGCGGACACCTCTGCGTGAAGGGACGTTTCGGCTACCAATACGTGCAGAGCCGCCCGGCAGACGGCGATGGAAACGGCTAGAACCGGAAGGACGGTCGAAGCCGAGGTCGTGAGGCTCGATGGCGCTACGCGCACCCGGCGCCACGACGAGATCGTCGGCGAGGAGCCGCTCGAGCTCCGGCTCACGGCAGGCGGAAAGACGCAGACGCTTGCGGTCACCATGCGCACTCCCGGCAACGACTTCGAGTTGGCCGCCGGCTTCGTGTACGGCGAGGGGCTCGTGCGCGACCGCGGCGAGATCGCCGAGCTGACCTACTGCCTCGACCCGAAGCTCGACCCCGATCAGCGCTACAACGTGGTTACCGTCGAGCTGCGCGGTACGGTCGGGCTCGATCTCACGCGCTTCGAACGGCACTTTACGATGAGCAGTGCCTGCGGCGTGTGCGGGCGCGCTCAGCTCGACTCGCTGCGCGCGCTCGGTGCGGCGCCGCTCGACGACGGCGCGCGCCTCGCGCACGGCGTGCTCTATTCGCTTCCCGAACGCATGCGCGAAGCACAGCGCGTCTTCGCGTCGACCGGCGGACTTCACGCGGCCGCTCTCTTCACCCCGGACGGTGACGCGCTAGCCGTGCGTGAAGATGTCGGTCGCCACAACGCCGTCGACAAGCTCGTCGGTTGGGCGCTTCTCAACGCGCGGTTGCCGCTGCGCGGCTGCGTGCTGGCGGTGAGCGGGCGCGCGAGCTACGAGATTCTGCAGAAAGCGGTAATGGCCGGCGCGCCGATCGTCGCGTCGGTCTCGGCACCGAGCAGCCTCGCCGTCGACGTGGCGCGCGAGTTCAACGTAACGCTGGCCGGATTCGTCCGCGGCGACCGCGCAAACGTTTACTCCGTCCCCGAACGGATCGTCTAGACCGCCGAACCCGGCGCGAGTGTGGCGGCGACAATCGCATCGGTCACTTGCGAATCGACCGGAAGCGACGGGTCGGCGTAGCCTTTGAGAACCGCCACCTGCGACGAAACGTCGGGCGCGTGCTTGAGCACGTGGTTCATACCCTCGACGACCACCAGCTTTGACGATGGCGCCGCGGCGTGGAGTGCACGCGCGTCGACGAGTGTCGTCTGAACGTCTGCGGTGCCTTGCACGATGGCAATCGGGACGCGAAGCTTCGCGATCTCCGCCGCGGGGTCGTACTTAAGCCACGAGATGAGATACGGCTGAACCGACGGCCGGAACAGCACGCCGAGGTCGTCCGGTACGTCGGCAACAGTCTTATCGTCTTGCAGCGCAGTTATGACGGCGTCGGCCTTTGCGTAGAGCTCAGGCGTTAGTTTCGGCTTGAGTTGCTCGCGCAAGATGACCGCGATGGGCCGCCCCGCTCCTTCGAGACTGACGAAGGCGTTGGCCGGCGCGCGTTGCGCCGCCAGCATTCCGATCAGCGAACCCTCGCTGTGTCCCGCCACGACGATCTTCGTAAAGCGGCCGTCGGCGCGAAGCTTATCGATCCAAGCCGCCGCGTCGTCGGCGTACGAATCGAAGCGTAGACTCTGCTCCGAGCTCGCCGCGGCAGCGCTCTCTCCAACCCCACGCTTGTCGTAACGAAGCGATGCTACCCCTCGCCGCGCGAGTTCGGCGGCGAGCAGCTTGTAAGCGTCGGTCTGCATTCCGAAACCGGGCGAGTTGCAGTCTCGATCGGTCGGCCCCGACCCCGCAATGATGAGAGCGACCGGGGCTTTCGCCGCCGAAACCGCATACAGCGTTCCGGCGATCGTTCCGGTCGCGGTTACTAACCGGTAATCGGATTCCACGAGCGCATGAGTTCGTTGAACGCGTTCGGATTGTCGGCGTTGGCGACGTGGCCTGCCGCAGGGATCGTCACGAGTTCCGAGCCGCTGATTCCCGAGGCGATTTCCTCGGCCAGCGCACGGGGTGCCACGACGTCGTGCTCGCCGTATGCGACGAGCACTGGCACGTCGACGCTCGGCAGCAGGCCGAGATAATCGCCGGTCCACGTCGCCTGCGTCGAGGCGACGAAACAATCGAGCGATTTGCACGCGAACTGCTCGACCGTCTCGTAGAGCCGGTCGGGCGGCAAGCCGAGCTTCGCGGCCCGCAGTTCCCCGTACGCGCGCATCGAGCCGGCGGCGCGCGCTTCGCCCGAGATTCGGTCCGCGACCTGCCGCCCGTCGGGATAGCGCGCGAAACTTCCCAGGACCAGCATTGCCGCGATGCGCTGCGGCGCGCTGCGCCACAGCTCGAACGCGACGACTCCGCCGAGGCTGCAGCCTACAATCACGAACTGCGGCGCGCGCAGCGCGTCGGCGACGGCGAGCACATCCTGCGCGAACCCCTCCCGCGTGATCGTCGCCGGATTCGGATCGGGTTTGCTCGCGCCGTTGCCGCGCAGCTCGATTGCCGCGCAGAGCCGGTCTCGACCGAAATCGCGCAGCTGATAATCCCAAATTGCGGCCGTCGAGCCTACTCCGTGCACGAAGATCAACGGGGTCTTTTCGCTCGGCGAAACCGCCGATTGCGGCGCTGCAACTCGCGCTGCGGCGATCACGCCGTCTGCCGTTTGCGAGCGACGAAGGCGCGGACCTCTTCGAGCGGCTTCGCGTTGAGCACGTCGTCCTTCGTCAGACCGGCGCGCCGCGCTTGTCCGACGGCGAACTCGACCGCAGCCAAGTCGCGCGTGCGATGTGCGTCGCTGTCGAGCGAGAAGGTTACGCCGAACGTTTTGGCTCGCCGCGCGAGCGGTGCCGGAAGATCGAGGCGCGCGGCCTGCCCGTCGATTTCGAGCGCGGTCCCGGTGCGTGCCGCCGCCGCAAAGACCGCGTCGTAGTCGAACTCATAACCCGCGAAGCCGTCGAAACGGCGTCCGGTCGGATGACCGATGACGGTGACGTAGGGATTCTCGCACGCCCTGATTAGCCGCGCCGTCATCTCCTCGCGCGATTGACGCACCGCCGAATGAACCGACCCGACCACCACGTCGAGCCGCGCGAGCACGGCGTCGTCGAAGTCGAGCGATCCGTCGGGGAGAATGTCGACCTCGCTCGCGCAGAGCGTGTCGATTCCGTAGCGCTTGCCGAGCTTCTCGATCGCCGCGCGCTGTTCGAGCAGGCGTTCCGGAGCGAGACCGAAGCCGCGTCCCTGCGAGTGGTCGCTGATCGCGTGGTAGGCGTAGCCACGGGCGGCTGCGGCCGCGATCATCTCTTCGAGCGAGTCGTCTCCGTCGCTCCAGGTTGTGTGCATGTGGAAATCGCCACGGAGGTCGGTCAAATCGACGAGCTCGGGAATCGTGCGAGCGCGAGCGAGCTCGATCTCGTCGAGCCCGCTGCGCAGTTCCGGCGGAATATATTGCATCCCCAACGCTTCGTAGACCCCGGCCTCGTCGGAGCACGTTATCACGTCGCCGCTTTCGAGATTGAGGATGCCGTTCTCGCTCACGCGCAAACTTGCCCGTACGGCCTGCTCGCGCAGCTTGATATTGTGCTCTCGCGAGCCGGTGAAGTGCTGCAGCAAGTTTCCGTAGAGGTGATCGGGCAGCACGCGCAAGTCGATCTGCAATCCGCCGGGAAGCCAAATGCTCGCCTTCGTGGGGCCTTCGGCGAGCACGGCCTGCGCGCGCTTCCACGCAGTAAAGTGCGCGACGACGTCTGCCGCATGCGGCGAGGTGCAGACCAGGTCGATGTCGCCGACGGTAACTTCGGCCCGTCGCAGGCTCCCGGCAAAACAGAGCCGGTCGAGCGGCGGTCCTTCACGAACGTAATCCATCGCCTCGCCCGCGATGACGAGCGCTTGGGGAAGGGGCGTGCGGCGCTGGCGGCCGCGATAAGCAAGAATTCCTCGGCGCCAGTTTTCGATCGTTTTGCTGCCGAGACGGGGCACGCCGGCGAGCGTACCGGCCGCAATCGCCGTTTCGAGATCGGCGAGCGAAGCGATTCCGTAATCGGCAAAGAGCGTCGCCGCCGTCTTGGTCCCGATGCCGCTAACGCCGAGCACCTCCAGCAGCGAAGGTGGAAACTTTTCGTGGAGTGCATCGAGCTGATCGGCGCGCCCGGTTCGCACCAGCTGGTCGATCGCACCACCGATCGATTTTCCGATGCCGGGCAGCTTGAGATGCTCGCCCGAGGCGACCAAGTCGGCGAGCGGAGGCGCGTTCTCGACCGAAGCCGCCGCCTTCTCGTAGGCCATATATTTATAGAAGGAATCGCCCGCCATCTCCATGAGCGTGCGGATCTCGAGCAGCTTTGCAGCGACTTCGCTATTGGTCAACATAAGGCGCGATGGTGGAGTTGGCTCCGCACCGCCGAATGTACTTCCTGCAATGCCACTACTGCGCATGCGAAACGCCGCGTTCGAGCGCGGCGGCCTCTCCGCCGGACCCGTAACGCTCGACCTCGCCCGCGGCGAACGCGCCGCCTTGACGTATGCGTCGCCGCAAGAAGCGACGATCGTCGCGCTGCTTGCGACCGGGATCGTCAAAGCTTCGAGCGGATGCGTGCTGATCGGCGACTACGATCCGCGCGTTCAATCGGTCGCATGCAAACGAATCGCCGCGCTCGTTCCGCACGAGCCGTTCGCGCTCGACGAAGATGAGTTCGATCGTTACATC
>DATASC010000005.1:0-3023 GCA_036269355.1 Candidatus Cybelea sp.
CACCGGCTAGCGCGCGCGGCAGCATCTTCACGCTAACGATTCCGTTGGCAGAGTAATAACGGCGATGGCAGGAGCGTCGATAGAAGGACAACGCACGCGCGCCGTCATCGTGGAAGATCACGCGCTCACCCGCGCCGGTATTCGCACCGCCTTGCAGGCTTCGTGCGAGGTCGTCGCGGAGGCGGCGGATGGTCTCAGCGGTTGGGAGGCAATCGCTCGCGAGCGGCCCGACGTCGCTGTCATCGACATCGGCATTCCGGCGCTCGACGGTATCGCCTTGACGAAGCGGGTGCGCGCCGAGCTGCCCGCGACGCGCGTCGTCATCGTAACGATGATCGATTTGGAGGAAGAGGTCTTGGCGGCGCTTGCGGCCGGCGCCGACGCCTACTGCCTCAAGAGCGCCGAGCCCGAGCGCATCGTCGACGCGGTACGGATCGCGAGCGAGGGCGGGGCGTATTTCGACCCGCAGATCGCGCACGTCGTGCTCGCGCGCTTCTCGTCGGTGAAGCCGTCCGATACGAAGTTCTCGCCGCTGACCCCGCGCGAGACAGAAATCCTGCGGTCGATCTCCGACGGACGCGCGAACTCCGAGATCGCGGAGACGCTTCACATCGGCTTGGGAACCGTGAAAGGGCATATCCGCGACATTCTCGAGAAGCTCTCGGCTGCCGATCGGACGCAAGCCGCCGTAGTCGCGCTGCGAAAGGGCTACATCTAAGGGGCTAGGCGCCGAGCAGCGCGCGAATCCGTTCGCCCGCGCCGTTCTTGACGATCACGATCATCGCATCGCCGGCGTGGAGCGTGGTGTCTCCGGTCGGAATTTCGAGGTCGTGCTCGGGGCGGTCGACCGCGACGACGACCGAGTTGTGCGGAAAGTCGATTTCGGCGAGACGCTTGCCGTCAATTGGCGACCGTTCGGGTATCGCCATCTTCACCAGCTGCATGTCACCCTTGCCGAAGAGATGCATCGTTTCGAGCATCGAACGATACTTCGACGCGTTGACGTGTTCGTTCAGCACGTCCAGGATGAGTTCCGTCGACGATATGACGATAACCGGCTCTTCGGTGTCGAGCGATTTGAAGATGAGCTTGTTCGCCGGATTGTTAACCCGTGCGATGCAGCGCGCCTTCGACTTACGCTTTGCAAGAATGACGACCACCAGATTGTCCTCGTCGTCGCCGGTGTCGGCGACGACAACGTCGGCGCGGTTCACGCCGGCCGCCTCGAGAACGTACGGATCGCATCCGTCGCCGACGACGGTCACTTGGCGATCGATGAGGCGCTCGAGCATCTTCGCCTTGCGGTCGTCCTTCTCGATAACGACGACCTCGTGGCCTTGATTGACCAGGGCGCGCGTCAGATAGGTTCCGACCTTGCCGCCGCCGACGATTAGCACGAACACGACTAGGCAGGCACCTTCGCGCGAGGCGTTACCTGGGGAAAGCGCTGAGCGAAGTCGCTGATGGCGTTCGGCGCGACCACCGCGCTGAGCTCGTCGCCCTCTTCGAGCACCAGGTCGCTCGACGCAACCATCACCTCGCTGACGCCACGCCGCACCGCGGCGATGCGGACGCGGCCGGCCTCTTCGATTTCGGCGACGCGCTTGCCGGCATCTTTCGGCCCGACGATCGCCGAGAGCGAGGTCAGTTTTCCGAGGTCGAAGTTCTGCGTGTCCCAGGGCGCCTCGATCAGCACGTCGCGAATCATCTTGGCGCCGACCGTGGTCGGGCAGACGGTCTGCACGCCGAGCTCGCGGTACATCTGACCGCGCGGCGGATCGTAGATGCGCGCGACGATCCGCTTGATCTTAAACATGCGCTGCGCGATCAAGGCGGCCATGATGTTGCGGTTGTCGCCGTTGGTGACTGCGACAAAACCGTCCGCCCCTGCGGCGCCGGCTCGCTTGAGAACGTCGTAATCGATACCGGTACCGACCACCTCGTGTCCCTTGAATTTGGAACCGAGCCGCTTGAAAGCTGCGGCGTTTTCATCGACCACGATTACTTCGTGTCCGTCGGAATCGAGGAGCTTTGCGAGCGCAGATCCGACGCGTCCGCACCCGACGATGACATATCTCATTGAATAGTAAACGGGTTCAGAAGAATCTCAGTTTTACCCTGGCTGCAGCCGGCCCTGCACGATGCCGCAAGGAGGCTGGAGCGGGGCTGTGCAAGCTACGGAGTTCGTCGGGGCGTGGCTCAGCTTGGTAGAGCGCTTCGTTCGGGACGAAGAGGTCGCACGTTCAAATCGTGTCGCCCCGATTTCCCCCCTCTTCCGTTACTACGCTTTGCCCGCGCGCCGTCACCGTGAGCGCGTCGAGGGCGAAGGGCTGTCGAAGGATTGTTCTCGAAATTTAATTCGGCCGCGCGGCGCGTGCTTCGGATCGCGGAGCAAGAGTGCCGGAACCATAGCCATTATTACGTCGGCGCCGAGCACTTACTCGCGGCCCTGCTCGAGGAGCGAGACCCGGCGACGCTGCGCGCGCTCGACGAGTCGGGCATCGACGTCCCCGAGGTGCACGCGCAAGTTCGCCGGGCGCTCGGCACCGGAGACGATCGGCTCTGGGAGGGTATCTTGATCACGCCCCGGCTGCGGCGGATCGTCGCCCTCGCCGAGGAACGCGCCGGGGAGCGCGAGGTCGGTCCATTCGATCTTTTCGAAGCGCTTCGGGCCGAGGGCAGTAGTTCGGCAGCAGAGATTCTGCGCCGAGCAGCCATGCGAAACACCGTTTCGCCCGTCGAGTAACGAGGTTCGTGGAGCACTTTCAGCACGCCGTCACGGGGCTCATCGACCACTACGGATACTTCGGGCTCTTCATCGCGCTGGCATTGGGGAACTTTGGCGTGCCGATCGGCAGCGAGATCGTACTGCCGGTCGCGGGAGCGCTGACGGCAAAGGGGCATCTCGGAACCCTCTGGCTCACGATTGCGGTGGCGCTGGCGGGTGAGCTGGGCGGCGGCACGGTCGGTTATGCGATCGGGCGTTTTGGCGGCGTACCGCTGATCGAACGATACGGAAAGTA
>DATASC010000006.1:0-3645 GCA_036269355.1 Candidatus Cybelea sp.
GACGAAACGCCGGAGGGTCGTTCGATCGTCTCGCTCGCGCAACAAGCCGGCGCGGGTGACGGCGAAGCACCCGAAGACTCGATGTCGGTGCCTTTCAGCGCCTACACGCGCATGAGCGGCCTCGATCTCGCGGACGGTGCGAGGATTCGCAAGGGTGCGCCCGACTCGGTGCTCGCATGGGTACGCGAATCGGGAGCGACTCCTTCGTCGGAGCTTTCACCGGTCGTCGAACGCATCGCCCGCAGCGGCGGTACGCCGCTGCTGTTCGCCCGAAACACGGTCGTGATCGGCGTGATCTACCTCAAGGACATCCTCAAGCCGAACATGACGGAACGCTTCGACCGCTTGCGCGCGATGGGCATTCGGACCGTTATGATTACCGGCGACAACCCGCTGACGGCGGCGACGATTGCAAAGGAGGCCGGCGTCGACGACTTCCTCGCGGAGGCGACGCCGGAGACAAAGATGGAGCTCATCAAACGCGAGCAAGGCTCGGGGCGTCTCGTCGCGATGACCGGCGACGGGACGAACGACGCGCCGGCGCTCGCGCAATCCGACGTCGGCGTCGCGATGAACTCCGGCACGCAGGCCGCCAAAGAGGCCGCCAATATGGTTGACCTCGACTCCGATCCCACGAAGCTCATCGAGATCGTGGAGATCGGAAAGCAGCTACTCATGACGCGCGGAGCGCTCACGACGTTTTCGATCGCCAACGACGTGGCGAAATATTTCGCGATACTGCCTGCAATGTTCGCAATCGCCTACCCCGCAATGGCGATTCTCAACGTCATGCGGCTGACCACTCCGCAGAGCGCGATCCTCTCGGCCGTGATCTTCAACGCGCTCATCATCGTGGCGCTCATACCGCTGGCGCTGCGCGGCGTTCGCTACGAGCCCAAGGGCGCGAACCGCGTTCTTTTCGAAAACGTTATGCTCTACGGCGTCGGCGGAATCATCATTCCGTTCGTCGGCATCAAACTCATCGATGTCATCCTCGCGGCTCTCCACCTCACGTAGGCAACTAAGCAGTTATGATTCGACATCTCAACACCGCGGTACGCCTGACGCTCGTCTCGATCGTCCTCTTGGGGCTCATCTACCCGGTCGTGATGACGGGAATAGCGCAAGCGATATTCCCTCGGCAGGCGAACGGTTCGCTCGTCAACGTAAACGGCAAGATCATCGGTTCGTCCATCATCGGCCAGCTTTGGACGAAGCCGCAATACTTTCAAGGACGCCCCTCGGCGGCCGGGAAGGGCTATGATCCGACGTCGACCGGAGGCACGAATCTGGGACCCACGTCGAAGAAGCTGATCGATGCGACGAAATCGACGATTGCAGCGCTCGAGAAGCAGAATCCCGACGCGTCCGGCTCGCCGCCGATCGACCTTGTGACGTCGAGCGCCAGCGGGATCGATCCCGATATCTCCCCGGAGGCTGCCCATTGGGAGGCGGCGCGCGTCGCAAAAGCACGCGGCATGAGCGTAGATGCGGTGAACGCGCTTATCGCGCAGCACGTGCAAGGCCGAACGTTCGGCTTTCTCGGCGAGCCACACGTGAACGTGCTCGAGCTCAACCTCGCACTCGACGGAGTGAAGCCCGAGTAGCGCTATTCCTCGGCCGGCGGCGTTACGTGCGAGAGCGGGTGCGGCATCAGGACGAGCAGTTCGCGTGCACCGGCGTCGAGCAGCCTGCGTGCGAACGAGGCTCGTTCGAGCCAGCGCGGCGTGCGGCTGGTTCCCGACACAGCGAGCGTCGTCTCGGGGCGCGATCGTGCAATCTCGAGCAGACGCCGGGGCACGTCCTCGGCGACGTCGTCGATCCACTCGGCATTGACCTTGCGTGCTTCGGTGCGTAGCTGCTCCACGATTCCGGGCTCGGCGCGGGATCGAGGCCGCACGACGTGAGCGATGGCAAACTCGATCGCCAGCCGCGCCGCGATGCGATTCGCGCGGGCGATCATCGGCAAGTCGATCGCCCGCGAGCCGACCGTCAACAGGATGCGTTCGAACGGCGAAGAGATGCGCTCGCGGTGGCGCGCGCGGAGGGCTTCGCGCAGCGCGAGCTCGCGAAGCGCGAAGAGATTCTCAGTGCGGAAGAAGTTGGCCAGCGCCGACTCGATGCGCTCGGGCGGATAGATTTTCCCTTCACGCAAACGCTGGCGCAGCGTTTCGGGCGTGACGTCGATGAGGATTACCTCGTCGGCGAGCGTTAGGATTCCATCGGGGAGCGTCTCCCGAACGACGGTTCCGGTGAGCCGCAGCACTGTGTCGCCCAGTCCCTCGAGATGTTGAATATTCAGCGTCGTGATGACGTCGATTCCCGCGCGCAGCACGGCGAGTACGTCAAAAAATCGTTTGGGTGCGATCGAGCCCGGCGCATTCGTGTGCGCGAGCTCGTCGATGAGCACGACTTGCGGGTTTCGAGCGATCAGCGCGTCACGATCGAACTCGCGATATGTGATTCCGTTAGCGCTGACGACCTTCGGGGGCACGAGCTCCAGGCCGTCGAGGAGCGCCGCCGTCTCCTTGCGCCCATGCGTTTCGACGAAGCCGGCGACGACGTCGATCCTGTCGGCCCCAAGCTGATGGGCGCGATCGAGCATCGCATAGGTCTTTCCCGCGCCCGCCGCGGCGCCGAGGTAGACCGTCAGCGTACCGTAGCCGACCCGTAGGCGATCGCCCGCAGTCTGCGAGTAGGGTGAACGCGCGGGGTTCGCGCCGAGATACGTCTGCGCGGCGGCAGCGATGAAGAAATCGTATGGCAGCGGTGTATTCGCGAGCTTCGCCGCGATGCGTCCGGCCGGCAGCGCGACCATCGACGCGCGCAGCGCGTCGGTCGGCATGCTGGCCGGATCGAGCGACTCGTGGAGAATCTCGCCGCCGAGCTCGCGCGCGACGCGTTCGACGGCGGGCCGCTCGACGCCGCGCACCGGCACGATCTCCAGCCCCAAATCGAGCGCCCGTGCAATCGCCGCAATGCGCTTGAGATAGGGTACGGGATCGAGGTTCGGATATACGAAGGCCGCTGCCATCGACGTTCGTCCCGCGCGCACTACGGGAAGCGTGAGGCTGTCGACCGTGCGCAGCAAAAGCTCGCGAAGCATATAGAGCGTCTGCTCTTTGAAGATGCCGTTGAGTGCACGATCGATATCCTGCTCGTTGACGATCTTGCCGGCTTTCACTCTGCTTTGCAGCAGGCGGGGCGAGACATCGAGCGCCACGACTTCATCGGCCGCCTGCAGGAACGAGAGCGGAACGATTTCGCGAACGGGATAGCCGATCAACGCTTCGGCCGTCGGCGCGACCGTTTCGAGATGCTGAATGTTGAAGGCCCCGATGACGCCGATGCCGTTCTTTTTGAGCCCGAGCGCGTCTTGCCAGCGTTTGGCGTGCGGCGCTTCGCCGAGATTATCGTGCGCGAGCTCGTCCAAAGCGATCACATCCGGCTTCGCTCGAACCGCAGCTTCGTAGTCGAAGTCTTCGTAAACACGGTCGCCGAGCACAACGCGGCGCGGCGGTATTCGCGACAGGCCCGCGGCGATGCGCTCGAGGTCGGGACGTCCCTTGGTTTCGATCCAGCCGATGGCGACGCGCTTGCCGTCGGCGGCGAGCCGGCGTGCGTCTTCGAGCAAGCGACGCGTCT
>DATASC010000007.1:0-21369 GCA_036269355.1 Candidatus Cybelea sp.
CCTGAAATCGCTCGCCTACGCATTTCGCGACCGGCGCGTCCGCAAGCGCGATTTTCGCTCGCTCTGGATCAGCCGAATCAATGCGGCCGTGCGGCGCGAGGGCCTTTCCTACTCGGTCTTTATGCACGGCCTTAAGAAATCGGGAGTAACGCTGAACCGCAAGGCACTCGCGGACCTGGCGGTGCGCGACCAAAAGGCCTTCGGCGCGCTCCTCCACCTGGCGAAGCAAGCGTCGCATAAGTAGCGTTCGCGGGCTTTTCACCCGAATAATCTACCGTTGATTGGGAGCGGAGCCCGTAGCTTCGCTCCTTTTTTGATCTCGGGGCCCGAAATAAATTCGGGGAAAAGGCCAACTCCGACAAACACCTAGCCGCCGAGCCGCAATAATGGTATATAATTACCATTGTCATGAGACGCTTTGGCGCCGTCCTACGGACGGCTCTAATCGTCGGTATCGTGGCACAGGCGCAACCTTTGGCGGCCCCCGGCCAGACGATGCCTGCACTGCCGCCGGCGGTTTCCGATCGGATCGATCGCATTGCCCTCGACGAGCTTCATGCCGGGCGAACGCCCGGGATCGCTATCGGGGTAGTCGAGGACGGTCAATTAGTCTACGCGCGAGGCTTCGGCTTCGCGACGCTGTCGCCGCACGCGCCGATGACCGCCGACACCGAGTTTTATGCCGGCGGCCTGACCATGCAGTTCACGGCCGCGGCAATCCTGCTGCTCGAACAAGACGGTAAGCTCAAACTCGACGACCCCGTCTCGAAGTACGTGCCGGAGCTCAAGGTCGCCGCCAACGTGACCATCGCGCAGCTGCTGACCCAGACGTCCGGCCTGCCGAACTACACCGGCGCCCCTGGCGTGCCCCGTGATGTGACCCGCTCGGTCAAGCTCGACGATCTCTTTACCGCGGTCGACAAGCTCAAGCCGTGGGCACCGCCGGGGACCGCCTACTCGAACAACCCGCTCAACTATCTCCTCGCCGGCCTGATCGTGCAGCGCACGAGCGGCGTGACGCTGTCGGATTTTCTCGAACAGCGCATTTTCATTCCGCTCGTGATGAGCCACACGTTCCTGGCCGGCGATAACGGCATCTCGACGAGCCGCGCGACGGGCTATACGCGCGGTGCCGGTGGGTTTGCCGTCGCGCCATCTTGGGACCCGGCGTGGCTGGGCGGCGCAGCAGGTTTGGTCACGACGATCGACGATCTTGCGAAGTGGGACATAGAAATGCCGGTGCTGCTTCGCGTGGACGCGGTACGCACGATGTACACCGCAGCCGGCAACGTGGGGCCGACACACTACGGAATGGGATGGGTGATCGACAGCCGCGGCGGCAAGGAGTTCGTTTGGTCGAACGGCCAGATCTCGGGCTACCGCGCGGTGAACGCGCAGCTGCCCAGCCAGCACGTCGGGGTAATCGTTTTCTCCAACTCCGATGCGCTTCACGGAGGCGTCACCGTTCCCGAAGCCGTCGGCACGCGCGTTCTCGACGTGCTGACGCCGCCGTCGTTCGCGCGGCTGGATAACTCGGTCGTTACCCGCGCGAAGGAATGGTTAAGCCGGCTCGCTTCAAAGCAGCTCGACCGTTCCGAGCTGACCCCGACGTTCAGCGCCTATCTCACCGACGACCTCGTCGCGCGCGAAAACTTTGCCGCGCTAGGACGGCTGCAGGTGATGGTTCCGATTTCCAGCTCGACGGAATCGAACGGCGATACGCTCTACGAGTTCTTGGTCCGCTATCCGCACGCGCAGTATCGTTACAACTTCGAAATCGCGCCCGACGGTAAGATCGACGGGCTAGGGCTGGTCACATAGCTTAGTCGTCACCATCGGCGAGACGACGGCCCGTCGCCTCGACGACTTTCCCCAGCATCGTTATCGCCTCCGCGCGGGTTGCGTTGCTGAACATGTAACGCAGATGCTCGTCGGCATCTTCGACGATTAAAACCGCACGGCGTCCCGCACGAACCGAAGCGATGAGCGTGTTCAAGTAGGATTCGTCTTCGGGCGCGAGCACCGATTGATCTCCGCCGTCCCGGCTGCGCTCCAGCATTCGTTTCAGCACGGCATCAATGTCGCTAGGTATTTCCACCGTAACCTCCAAGACAACGTCCGCCGGTAGCAACGGCGGCGAGTTACCTACAGTAACTATCGACCAAAATCTCTTCCAATTTTATCTTCTCCGCCCTGCAGCCAAAACAGGGCCAGCACGGTTTTGGCGTCGGCCGCACCGTTAGCGACCAACCGCCATGCCGCGTCAATTGAGAAGGTTTTGACCTCGATGCGTTCGTCATCGTCGAAGGACGGCTCGCCGGCGGCCAGCTCGTCGGCATGAAAGAAGTGCATCAGTTCCGAGCAGAAGCCCGGCGACGTCCAGACCGAGCCGATCGGCCGAATTCGCCCGGCAGTGTAACCCGTCTCCTCGCGGAGTTCGCGCCGCGCCCCCTCGATCGGGATCTCGCCCGCGTTGGCACTGCCGGCGGGTATTTCCCAGAGCATCGCGCCAGTTGGATGGCGGTATTGCCGGACCAGAACCAGCTCGCGGGGCGAGGGGGTAGCGACGATCGCCAGGGATGCGCCGTGCTCGACGACGTCGAGCCGATGTTGGGCGCCATCCCCATACGCGACCTCGTCGACCCGCACGTTGAAAACACGGCCGTCAAAGCAGCGGCGCGAGCTCAGAGTGCGCGGGATGTCTTCCATCGATCACCAAGGTTGGCGGGACGCTCCCGCCCCGCCTCGTAAGCAGCGTCGATGCGCCCACCCCCGCCCCGATCTTCCATCGCCAGCGAGCTGGCCTGGCTCGCGTACTTTCTCGTGGTCTTCATTGCGGCCGTCTATCTGTTCGTGCGGTCGCTCGTGCCGCATCACTTCAATGACAAGATCGCGATCCTGCTGGCGGCGATCTTCGCTGGGCTGATCATGATCGCGACGCGTACGTGGGTTTCGCGGCGATGGCGACGCGACTAGGCAACCGGGCCGAGCGCCTCTCGGCCGTGCGCGCGCTGCGAAGCGTGAAGGGGCGCCGCGAGCAACGGCGCTTTGCCTTCGAAGGCGCTACGATGCTCGCTGAGGCCGCGCGGTCGGACTTTCCGATCGCCGAGCTCTACGTTACGGACGCCGCCTACGAAGGGGTCCGCCTGGTGCGGGAGCTCGAGGCGTCCGGCATCCCGGCATTCCTCGTGGCCCCCGGCGCCGCCGAGAGCATTTCTGACGTCGCTACCCCTAGTGGGATCGTCGCCGTCGGACCGGCTCGTCTGAGCGACACCCCGGAGCTCTTCGGCAGCGGTACTCCGCTGATGATCCTCGCGGATCTCGGCGACCCCGGAAACGCCGGCACGCTGCTGCGCTCCGCGGACGCCTTCGGCTGTGCGGGAGTGCTCTTTGGCGCGAAGGGTGTCGACCCGTATCATCCCAAGGTCGTCCGCGGCTCCATGGGGGCGGTATTTCGTCTTCCCATAGGGGTGGCGAGCCTTGGAGAGGCCGCTGCGGCTGCGGTGGCCGCCGGGGTCCGAATCTGGGGGCTGGCCACCGGAGGCACGAGCCTAAACGACGAGGCCTGGCCCGCTCTCCTTGCTCTGGCAATCGGGCACGAACGACGCGGTTTGGGCGAATGGGAAAGTAGCTGCGAGCGCACGGTTGCGATACCGATGATCGGTGCGGCGGAGAGTCTCAGCGCGGGCGTTGCCGGGTCGATTGCACTGTACGAAGCCAGCAAAAAAGCCGGCGAAAGCAAGCGTTGTCAAGAGAGTGTTTCGGGCGCAAAAAGTCAAGACTACCGGTGTTAAAAGCAGCGTGGTATACTCAGCCAACGTCAAGTGGGCCGCGCCGGAGCCGACGGCTCAAAAGGAGACTGCAAGCGCATGGCAACGTCCAATCTCTTCTGGAGGCTCTTCGCCCAAACGGGATCGATCGACGCCTATCTCGCGTATCGAAGGCTGCACGCGGCACCCTCAGCTTCTTGACTACTTCGGCCGCGTAATACACGACAACTAGTCGGTTTTGGAGGCGCCCGGTAACGTAGAACGAACCGGGCGCTTTGCTTTGGAAGAGCGATGTCAGACTTAACGGAGGAGCTTAGCCGGCTGCAAGCGCGCTTCGACCGCGCGGTAGAGGAAGCGGGCGACGAAGCGGCGCTCGAAAACGTGCGCGTTGCATACCTCGGACGAAACGGTGAAGTCACTAAAGTTCGCCGCACGATCGGCACGCTCGCACCGCAGGAGCGCCCGGGTGCCGGCAAGGCGATCAACGACGCGGTCGCGGCAATAGAGGCCCGCTTGGAGGAGCGGCAAAGCCGGCTTCAGTCTCATGCCTTCGAAGAAGAGCTAGCGGCGTCGATCGACGTCACGTTTCCCGCCACTCCCTCCGGACTCGGTTCGATCCATCCAGTACGCCGGATCGTCGCGCAGAGCTGCGCGTACTTCACGCGCCACGGCTTCGCCGTCGTCGTCGGTCCCGAAGCCGAGCCGGATTATTATAACTTCGACGCGCTCAACATTCCGAGCGACCATCCGGCCCGCGAGAGCTTCGATTCGTTTTGGCTGACCGGCACGATGCTGCTTCGTCCGCATACTTCACCAATGCAAGTGCGTACGATGCAGCAGCACGCGCCGCCGATCGCGATAGTTGCGCCGGGAAAGTGCTACCGGCGCGACGCCGTCGACGCGCGTCATCTCTTTCAGTTTCATCAGGTCGAAGGACTGCTCGTCGCCGAAGGCATCCACTTCGGGCACCTCAAGGGGATGCTGACGGGGCTCTGCCGCGAGCTCTTCGGCTCGAATCAAAGCGTACGCTTTCGTCCCTCGTACTTTCCGTTCACCGAACCGAGCGCCGAAGTGGACACGACGTGTCCCAAGTGTCGCGGCACGGCCTCGACCTGCAATATGTGCGGCGGCTCGGGATGGATCGAACTCGGCGGATCGGGAATGGTGCATCCCAACGTTTTGCGCGAGGTCGGGTACGATCCCGAGCGCTACTCCGGCTGGGCATTCGGCTTCGGCGTCGAGCGTCTCGGACTCGCTCGCTACGAAGTTGACGACATCCGGCGGTTCATCACGAGCGAACCCGATTTTCTCCGGCAGCTGAGTTGACCGTCACACGGTGCTCGTCCCAATAAGCTGGCTGCGCGAGTACGTCGCGCTACCCGACGAAACGGAAGCGATTGCGGAGCGGCTCGCAATGCTCGGATTTCCGGTCGCGGCGATCGAACGACGGCCGCGCATCTCCGGCGTACTCACCGGGCGCATCGCAAGCGTGGAGAAACACCCCAACGCCGATCGCCTTCTCGTCGCACGCGTCGACGTCGCACGCGAGAACCCGCTGACGATCGCTACCGCCGCGACGAACGTCGCCGCCGGCCAGACGATTGCCGTGGCGACCATTGGAGCGCGGCTGCCACAGCTAACCATCGAAGCGCGAACGATGCGCGGCGTCGCGTCGCAGGGCATGATGATCTCCGCAGAGGAACTGGCGCTGTCCGCCGAGTGGTTCGAAGACGGAATCATGCAGCTCGACGGCACGATCGAACCCGGGCTCGATGCGGTCGAGCTCTTCGGACTCGAAACGGACGTGATCGACGTTGAGATCACCGCCAACCGGCCCGACTCGATGTCGATCGTCGGCTTGGCGCGCGAGCTGGCCGCATCGTACGGCGTCGCGCTTACGCTGCCATCGTTCGCGAATCCGGGAAGCGCCGAGGAGCCGCCCGGCGAGAGCCCGGTAGTATCGATCGAATCGCCGGACTGCTACCGTTTCGTCGCGCAGCGGTTCGCCGGAATCGCCGTGAAGCCGGCGCCCGCGTGGATGCGCGTACGCCTCGCACTCGCGGGGCAGCGCCCGATCAACAACCTCGTCGACGTATCGAACTACGTCATGCTCGAAACCGGCCAGCCGCTCCACTTTTACGACGCCGCGATGGTTGCCGGCCCTCGGTTCGTGGTACGGAATGCTCGTGAGGGAGAAAAGATCGTCACGCTCGATGGCGTCGAGCGAACGCTCGGAAAACAAGCGCTGGTGATCGCCGACGAGGAGCGGGCCCTCGGCCTCGCGGGGCTGATGGGCGGCGCTTCGAGCGAAGTAACGGCGACGACGACGGCGATCGTGCTCGAAGCGGCGAACTTCAACGGCACGCGCGTCCGTCGCATGAGCGCGGCACTTGGGCTGCGCAGCGAGGCCTCGTCACGTCACGAGAAATCGCTGGCGCCTGCATTGACCGACATTGGCGCCGCGCGCGCGGCGCAGCTGCTCTGCGAGCTCGGCGCCACCGCATACCGTCCGCGCACATTCGGGGGTGAGGTCGTTGCTTCGCCAGCAATAGCGTTGCGCGTTGCCGACGTCGAGCGTCTGCTTGGATTACCGATCGAGGCGCGACGCGTTGCGGCGCATCTCGCGGCCCTCGGTTGCGCGGTAGGTCCCGAGAAAGAGGGCACGCTGGCCGTTACGCCGCCGCTCTGGCGACGCGACCTGACCATCCCCGCCGATCTCATCGAAGAGGTCGCGCGCGTCGAAGGCTACGAGAGAATTCCCGCAGTCGTTCCCTCGGTGCCGCCGCACGAGATATCGAGCGCGGCGTTCGAGTTGGAGAACTCGATCGCGCAAACGCTCGCCGCGCTGGGCTATCGCGAGATCGTCACGCACTCGCTGCGCGCCGATGACGAGGGCGATGCGGTAGAGGTTCGCAACCCGCTCTCCGAGGAGCACCGTTTTCTTCGCAGTTCCCTCGCGCCGGGGACGATCGAATACCTCGCAGGCATCGCGACGCCCGCGCGCGTCTTCGAGATCGGCCAGGTCTTCCGTCGCGACGGCGAGCAGATCGACGAACGTACGGCAGTTGCCTTCGGCTTCTCCGCCGGCCGCGGCGACGAACCGCCGTGGCGCGACTCCAACTTTCTGCGCTTGAAAGGCGACTGCGAGGCGCTGCTGCGCGCAGTGACCGGTCGCGAGGCTGACATACTGCCGGGCACGCACGCCGCACTCCATCCGGGCAAGACTGGAATCGTTCGCATCGACGAGATCGAGCTCGGCGCGGTGGGTTGCGTCGATCCACGCCTCAGCAAAGCATTCGAACTCCCGGGAAACGCGTATCTCTGCCTTCTCAATGCGAACGCGATTCCGGCGTACCGGACTCCGCACTACCGGGCGCCGTCCCGTTTCCCTTCGACCTACCGCGATCTCGCGCTCGTCGTCGCTACGACGGTCGCAGCGCGCGAAGTCGAGCACGCGGTTTCCGAAGTGCTCGGCGCACTCTGCACCGGCGTTGCCGTCTTCGACGAATATCGCGGACCGCAGGTAGAACGCGAGCGAAAGAGTCTCGCCGTGCGCATCACCCTGCAACGATTCGATGCTACGATCACCGACGAAGAGGCCGATGCGGCGATCGAGCGCGTGCTCGATGCGATGCGCGAGCGATTCGGAGCGACGATTCGAGCGTGATTTTTGGGGCCGCCCCGTGGGTGGACGTCATCATCGTGATCGTGCTGGTCATCGCTACGTACAAAGGCTTCACGCGTGGATTCGTCTCGGAGCTGGGTGGCGCGGTCGCCGCGACGGCCGCGTTGGTGACTCCATGGTTCTACAACGGCGCGTTCGATCCGCAGATCGCGCGGCTGCTCAATCTCGGTCCCGGATCGGCGCACGTCGTCGGAATGTTCGCCACCGGTCTCGCGACCTATCTCGCGATCCTCGTCGTGGCCCGGATGCTCGGCACGATTGCAAAGCTTCCGCTGCTAGGCTTCGGCAACTCGATCGGCGGAGCGATCGTGGGTTTCGCGAAGGGCGCGATTCTCTTGTGGCTCGTGCTATTTATCGCGCTCTTCTTTCCGCTTTCGAGCGACATTCGCGACGGGCTGCACCAGTCGAGGCTAGCGCCCTATTTAGTGACCTACGACTCGCAGCTCGACGACGCCTTACTTTCGACCGTTCCGTGGTTCGCGCGCCCCTTCGTCATGCCGTACTTTCGGCGACACCACTTGTAACGCGCAGCTCCGATTCGATCGCCTCGAGCGCGCCGCGCACGTCGGCCTCGCTCACGTCACCCATGGTCCCGAAGCGCACGATCTTTCCGGCGAGCTCCCCCTGACCGCCGGCGAGCACGAGCCCGTGCCTTTCGCGTAAGCTCCGAAGGAGCGTCTTCGCCTCGACGCCCGGCGGCGGATAAGCGGCGACGACCGTCGGCGAGTGCGCACCGGGACGCGAGACGAGCGAGAAGCCCATGCGCTCGAGCGCCGTACGAACGATCTCGGCGAAGCGCGCGTGACGCGAAAACACCGCCTCCATTCCCTCGGCGTAGTAGCGCTGCAGGGCGACGTCGAGCGCGTAAAGGATCGAGATCGGCGGCGTCCACGGCGTCTCACCGGCGTGTGCGAAGTCGCGCGCGCGGCACAGATCGAAATAGTAGCGCGGCGTTTTCGTTCGATCCGCGCGGTCCCACGCGCGCGCGCTCAGGCCGGCCATAGCAACGCCCGGCGGCGCCGCAAAGCCCTTCTGCGATGCCGTGACGACGGCGTCGTATCCCCAGTCGTCCATGCGAAACTCGGAGGCACCGATGCCGCTGACCGAATCGACGAGCGACAGAGCACCGTGCGAGCGCAGAGCCTTCGCGATTGCCGCCATGTCGCACGCGACTCCGGTCGAGGTCTCATTGTGCGTCAACAGGACGCCGGCGATTCGCCGTCCCGGATCTCGGTCGAGCCGCGCCGCGAGTGCGGCCGGATCGAGCGCGGCACCGAGCGGCGTTTCGAGCGGCTCGACGATGCAGCCGTATGCCGTCGCGATCTCCGCGAAACGCCGGCCGAACGCTCCGACGGCGCAGGAGAGCAGCAGTTCACCTGGCGAGAACAGGTTCGCGACCGCGGCTTCCAGGGCGCCGGTTCCGGAGCTGCCGAGCAGTACGATCTCCTGCGTCGTGCCGAAAGCGGCGGGTAGCGAGCCGGTGATACGAGCGAGCAGTTGCGCGAACTCTTCGCCGCGGTGATTGATCAGCGGACGCGCGGCGGCTTGCAAGACCGGCTCCGCAACGGTGACCGGCCCCGGCAGGAATAGGAGTTGCCTCGGCATCGAATCCAGGTTCGATGGACGTTGCGGGCATCCGCCTAACCGAGCTTTCGAGCTGTGCCGGCTGTGCCGCGAAGCTCGGCGCGGCCGAGTTGCGTCGCGTCATGGAGCGCGTGACGCCCGCGACCGACGAACGCGTGCTCGTCGGTTACGGCGGCAGTGACGACGCCGGCGTCTACCAGCTGCGGGAGGATCTCGCGTTGGTCGCTACCGTCGATTTCTTTACGCCGATCGTGGACGATCCGTTCGACTTCGGCCGTATCGCCGCAACGAACGCGCTTTCCGACGTATACGCAATGGGCGGCCGTCCCTTAACCGCGCTCAACATCGTCGCCTTTCCCGAGGACCTCGACCTCGAAATTCTCGCGCGAATTCTCGAAGGCGGAAGCAGCGTCGCGCGTTTGGCGAAGGTGGCCGTGATCGGCGGCCATACCATCAAAGACGCCGAGCCCAAGTACGGCATGGCCGTCACCGGCGTCGTCAATCCGCGGCGTATCGTCACCAACGCTGCCGCTCATGCGGGAGACGTGCTGGTGCTCACCAAGCCGCTGGGAACCGGAGTGCTAACCACCGCGCTCAAGCGCGGCGCGATTGCGGCGCACGACCTCGAGGAAGCGATTCGCGCGATGACGACGCTCAACGACGTCGCCGCAGACGCATTACTCGCCGCCGGCGCGCAAGCCGCGACCGACGTCACCGGGTTCGGACTGCTCGGGCACGCGAATAATCTCGCCCGCGCGTCAAACGTGCGGCTCGTTTTCGAGGCGAATGCGGTGCCGTTCATGCGTCGCGTGCTCGAGCTCGTCGAGGCAGGCGTCGTTCCGGGCGGCACGCGGCACAACGCCGAGACGCACGCCGAGTTTACCGAGTTTGCTCCCTCGGTGTCCGACGCCGTACGCATCGGCCTATCGGACGCTCAGACCTCGGGCGGCCTGCTAATTAGCGTCGCGCGCGCGCGCGTTGCGGCGCTCGTGCGCGACCTGCAAGAACGCGACACTCTCGCGGCGGTGATTGGTGAAGTCCGCGAAGGCGCCGGCATTGAAGTGCGTTAAGCGGCTGAGAACGAGCTCCGTCGAAGAATGATGCGACTATCTAAGGCTTGATCTTAGCGAGATAGATTAGCATCCCGTCGGTGTTTCCCGAGCCGTCCACGAAGAAGCCGACCATGTCTTTTCGGTCGTTCAGGCCGTTGATCGTGGTCGTCCCAACGCCGTTAGGATCGTCGAACGAGCTCCACTTGCTCGTCGCCGCCTCGAACAGGAAACCATGCGTCTTCCGTGAGGAGTCGACGTAGGCTCCCGCAATATCGCCATGATTGTTGACGCCCAGCGGCATCGTGGACCTCGAACCGGGATAGCCGAGCTTGCTGTAGTTGCTTCCGATTTTCACGAAGCCGATCGTTTTGCGGCCAGCCTTATAAAAGCCGACGACTTCCCCCGGGTTGTTGATCGACGTTGCGGTCACGCTGGAGGCGCCCGGCGGTGCGATTGCGGTAAATTTTTTGGTTACCCGGTCAAGCTGGAAGCCGGCGTTCTTGCCGTTCTGGGTGGAGAATCCGACGGCCTGACCCGAGTTGTTAAGCCCGAGAATCTGGGTGACTCCGCTCCCTGAAACGGAATAACTGCCGAACTTTCCGTTCCAGTGGATGAAGCCGTGGTTGACGCCGTTCTTGTCAATCCAGAAGCCTGCAGTGTCGTTGAGGTTATTGATCGCGGTGACTTGCGTTTGAACCGAGTGTGGAAAGTTTTCCGACGAGAAGTTGAGCACGTGGAAGGGCGGCGAGACCCGGTAGCCTTTGTTCGGATGACTGCCGGCACCGCTCCCGTAGTAGCCGACGATCTGCTTGGAGTGATTGATGCCCAGCAGCTGATTGAACGTCGGGTCCTGTTGGTCGTCGATGATTTTGAACTTGTAAGTCAGTTTGGCGGCCGGATCGCCGAGGGACGCCGGCGCGATCCCGTTCTGCGCCGTTACCGGGGTCGTCGAACCACCGCCGCACGCTGCAATTGCCGTCAACAGTGCGAGCGCGGTTCCGCGTGCCAGAATTCGAAAAGTCCCTTGACGTAAAGTCATCATGGGAAGCTCCTTGCCGGTGCGTAGGTTTTCGGTCCTACTCGTCGAGACGGGTAGGTCCCCTAACGTACCACTGCCTTGCCTGAAGGTCAAGCAAAGGCCGGACGAGGCGCGATTATCGCTTGATCGGGCGTTTGCGGTCGGTTCGCCGCTTCATCACTCCGTTGCGGCGCTTCGCTTGGGCGGAACGCGGGCGCAAGGGAACGACGTTGCTCACTTTCGTTTGATCGCCGAGCGGCACCGGCGAGATGACCCGTTTGCCGAGGGCATGATGCATCACTTCGGAGAGCTCGTCGACGGGAACGAAACTCATGCTGTCGCGAACTTCCTTCGGAACGTCGTCGAGATCGATCTCGTTACGGCGCGGGTAGAGGATCTTGCTGATTCCCGCGCGCTTTGCGCCGAGAACCTTCTCCTTCAAGCCGCCGATCGGCAGCACTTGTCCCGTGAGCGTAATCTCGCCCGTCATCGCGAGGTTGGGATCGACCTTGATGCCGGTGAGCATCGAGGCGATGGACGTCGCAAGCGCGATTCCCGCCGACGGGCCATCCTTGGGCGTCGCACCCGCGGGAACGTGAATGTGGATGTCGTGCTTCGAGAAGTACTCGTCGGGCAAGCCCAGTTCGCTCGATCGCGAACGCAGGAACGAGACGGCGGCCTGAGCGCTCTCTTTCATCACGTCGCCGAGCTGTCCGGTAAGCACGAGCTTTCCGGTACCGGGCATTCCTTGCGTCTCGATAAAGAGAATGTCGCCACCAACCGGCGTATAGGCCATTCCGGTCGCGACACCCACGGAGGCAACCCGTTTGCGCACTTCGTTGAAGAACCGCGGCTTGCTGAGATAGTCGGCGATGTTCTCCGGCTTAACCCGCGCCTTAAAGCGCGCGTTCTCGGCGATCTTGCGCGCGGTCTTGCGGAAAACCGTCCCGATCTCGCGCTCTAAGTTACGAACGCCCGCTTCGCGGGTGTAATCGTTGATGATCGCGCGCAGCGCAGCGTCGCTGATCTGCGCCTGCGATTCGCGCAAACCGTTGTTCTCACGTTGCTTCTTTACAAGGTAGCGCTTAGCGATCTGCAGCTTCTCGAGCTCGGTGTATCCCGAGAGGGTGATGATCTCCATGCGGTCGCGCAGCGGCGGCGAAATGGTGTCGAGCGCGTTCGCGGTGCAGATGAAGAGCACTTGCGAAAGATCGAACGGCAGATCGAGATAGTGATCGCGGAAGTGCACGTTCTGTTCGGGGTCGAGCACTTCGAGCAGCGCCGATTGGGGGTCGCCGCGGAAATCGGAACCAACTTTGTCGATCTCGTCGATCATCATGACCGGGTTGCGCGTTCCGGCGTCGCGAATCGCGCGTACGATCGACCCCGGCATCGCGCCGATGTAGGTGCGGCGGTGCCCGCGAATCTCCGCTTCGTCGTGCACGCCCCCGACGGAGAGCCGCACGAACTTCCGGCCCATCGCGCGCGCGATGGATTGTCCGAGCGAGGTCTTACCGACGCCCGGCGGACCGACGAAACACAGAATCGGACCGGTGAGTTTCTTTTTGAGTTTGCCGACCGCGAGATACTCGATGATGCGGTCTTTGATCTTGTCGAGATCGTAATGATCCTCGTCGAGGATTGCCCGCGCCGCCTTGATGTCGATGTGATCGGCCGTCCCGGTATTCCACGGCAGCGTGACCAGCCAATCGAGGTAGGTTCGGATGACGCCGTACTCGGGACTCGCCTGGGGGACGCGCGCCAGCCGCTCGAGCTCGCGATCGGCGGCCTTCTTCACGTCTTCGGGCATTGCGGCGGCGTCGATCTTGGTCCGGAGCTCGTTCGTCTCGGCCTGCTGCGGATCGACTTCACCCAACTCTTCCTGTATCGCACGCAGCTGCTGGCGGAGATAGAACTCGCGCTGATTCTTCTCCATCTCGCGTTGAATGTCGCTTTGAATCTTGTGTCCCAGCTCTACGACTTCGAGCTCCTTGGTGAGCAGCAGCGTGAGCTTGCGCATCCGTTTCGCCGTGTCGCGCTCTTCCAACAGCGCCTGGCGATCGGCAGTCTCCAGCCGCATCGTCGAGGCGACGAAATAGGTCAGAACGACCGGGTCGGTGATGTTCGCGACCTCCATCTCCATCTCGCGCGGAGCCTGCGGCAAATAGGAGAGGAGCTTTTGAAAGAGACCCGCGAGGTTGCGCTGCATCGCGACGAGCTCTTCGTTCTCGACCGTCGAGTCGGGAAGCTCGCTGTATGCCGCGACCATATATGGCGAGGTCTGCGTGAACTGCTCGATCTTGAAGACTTGCTGTCCGGCGACGATGCAGCGCAGCGTTCCGTCCGGAACCTTGAGCATCTTCTGAATGACGCCGATCGTGCCGACGCGCTGCACGTCGTCGGGGCCGGGATCCTCGATTTCGCGATCGCGCAGCACGACGAGTCCGATCGGCTTTCCTTCGCGCAACGCCTCTTCGACCAGCTGAATGCCGGGCTTCTTGACGACTGCAAGCGGAATGACCGTGTGCGGGAAGAGCACGGCTTCCTGAAGCGGCAGAATGCCGATCATGTTGGCGGGAACGATGGCGTTGTCGGTTTTTTCGGGTTTCTCGGGCATCGATTTAGGAGTGAGTCCTCTTCACCATAACGTGGAGCTCGGTGCGCGCGGTCGGCATGTAGGCGGTCGCGGCAAGCGGCGCGACGACGACGAGCATGCCGTCTTCGTAACTCGCCCCGACGCCCTCGTATTCGACCGCGACCGGCAACGGAATTCGCTTCACGAAGTCGCCGGTGACGATCTCCTTCTGGACGAAGGTTCCGCCCCTCCGGCGACCCGATCCGAAGCGGCGGCCCGCGACGACGAGATAATGCTCGTCGATACCGACGCGTAAGCTTTCCGGATCTGCTCCCGCGACCTCGACGACGACGACCACACGGCGCCCTTCGTCATCGACGAAGACGTCGGCGTTCGGCTGGAACGTCCCGAGGCGCGTTCGCAATACGAACTCCATCTGGCCCTACAACCCCCCGGATTAGCAGTCGGATGCGGCGGCTGCTACATCCTTGGGTCGGGAAGCGCCCGGTCGGACGGCCAGATCACGCAGGGAGCAACCCCGATCTGCAGTGGGCCAAACGCGTTCGGCGGGATCTGCACGCGGAAGATCTGCGGATGTTTGGTTGGAACGCCGTAGACCGTGGTCGGCGGAAATCCCGTTACGGTGTACCCGGGCACGTGCGTCGCCGACAGCACCCGGTTGATCGCGGTAGCATCCGCGGCGGACTGATAATCCTTCGATCGCTGGCCCAGCCAGGTCGAACCATCCTGCAACGTATAGAGAAAGCCTATGACCTCGCTCGGAGTCATCGTCGCGGTCGAGAGGACCTGATCGATCCGCACGATCTGCATTCCGCGCGAGACCGGCGCTTGGAGCACCTTCGGAACCGCACGCAAGGAATCGAGACACGGACCGGTTTGGAGCGGCTGCTGCATCGGCGCCGCAACGGGCATACTCTGCGGCGGAGGCTGTTCCGGTCCCGGAGGCGGCGGCTGTTGCGCGACGGCAGAGCTTAAAGCGGCGAGAACGAACGTAGCTATTGCAACCATGCTCGCACTCTTCGCACCGTGGGTCCCTTCATCATTCGCTAATGCCTAAGCTTCTGCGCCAACTCGGCGTCCGCGATGCCGCCCTCATCGTGATGGGCGGCATCATCGGTTCGGGCATCTTCATGAATCCGTCGGTCGTCGCGCGTTTCGTTCACAGCGGCGTGCTCGTGATGGGTGTTTGGGCCGCCGGCGGCGTCGTCGCGCTCCTGGGCGCGGGGATCTTTGCCGAGCTTGCGGCACGGCGCCCTCATGACGGCGGTCTTTATGCGTATCTGCGCGACGCGTTCCATCCCGCTCTCGCATTCGTCTTCGGGTGGTGCCTCTTGCTCGTTTCGCAGAGCGGCGGAATGGCGGCGGCGGCGGTAACCTTCGCAAACTACTTCGGACAATCCGCGCACCTCACGCTCCCGCTGCGGGCCGTAGCCGCAGCCGCGATTGCCGTATTCACGGCGATCAATGCCATGGGCGTTCGGACGGGCGCAAGCACGCAGAACGCGTTCATGTTACTAAAAATTGCTGCGATCGCGGCGTTCGCCGCCATCGGCCTCTTCGCGGTGCACGGTGTCGCGCGAGCGCCCGAGGCGCTGCCTGCGAGCGGCGCGCTCGCGACGATCGGACTCGCGATGGTTCCGGTGCTGTTCGCCTACAGCGGCTGGCAGACGTCCAGCTTCATGACGGCCGAGCTGCGCGATCCGCAGGTCACCCTGCCGCGCGGGCTGCTCGTCGGCGTCGTGCTCGTCGTGCTGCTCTACCTCGCCGTCAATGCGACCTGTCTGCACGTCCTCGGGATTCACGCGCTCGCGCTCACCAACACGCCCGCCTCGGACGTCGCAGAGATCGCGTTCGGTTCGGTTGGCCGCATCGCGATCGCGGTCGTCATCGCGGTCTCGACGCTCGGATTCTTGAGCAATCAGATCCTGACGTCGCCGCGTGTCTACTTTCAGATGGCGGCGGACGGCACGTTCTTCAAGCCCCTCGCGGCGGTCAACGCGCGGACGCACGCGCCCGTGCTGGCGATCGTCGTTCAAGGTGCCGTTGCGGTCGTCATTACGCTTTTTTTGAACTACGACCAGATCCTCAACTACGTAACCTCGAACGACTATATCTTCTTCGGTCTATCGGCCATTGCGCTGATCGTCTTTCGCAACCGCGACGCGCGCGTTGCGGGCACCTCGCGGCCGTACTTCAGCATGCCCGGGCATCCGATCACCACGGTGATCTTCCTCGCCGCGGCGTGGTTCATCGTCGGCGACACGATTTGGAACTCGCCGCGCGACACCCTCATCGGCGTTGCGATTCTACTTTCCGGGCTCCCGGTCTATTGGCTATTTATGCGCCGGCAGCGTTCGTCATAGCGAATTAGGAAAGCATTGTACGTGCACTGGGTACGAATGAAGCGGCGGGATGTCTCCGTGCGCCCCGCCATCGTAAACGCGAACGTAGTGCGCCCCGCCCGAACCGGTTGCAGTGGCGGAGCCATCGAACACATAGAGCCTGCCGGACGCATCGATCGCTAACGCTTGAGGAGCGATGAGTTCCGTTGCGTCCCCGGAAATCTCTCGAGCTGGTGCGACGTCACCGGTAGCGCCTCGTGAAAAGATGAGGATGCTCTTGGCGGACCTGTTTGCGACGTAGATGGATCCGTCGCTGCCGACGGCGAGGCCAATCGGATAATTCAACTTTGTTTTTGCGCCCGCGATTAACGATTGCCGTCCGGCTTTGGCTACCGTAATGATGGCGTTATTTGCGGCGGACGAAAGGAAAAAGTACCCCGCCGAATCGACTGCAAAAGCATCCATGTCGCGGCCGAACGAGGTGGCAAACGAGGTGGAAGGGCCGACCGCGGCGCTGTCGCCTCGCGGAACCGCGGTAATCACTCCGTCGGTCGACGCAACAAAAATACGCCCGTTCTGATCCGTCGCAATAAACTCCGGATCGTGCAGATTTAACAGTCGCGATTGGGTCTCGAGATGCTCAGGCGTTCCAAACTCGTCGGCGACGTAGAGCTCGCCGCTCCCAAATGTCAGGTTCCAACCCCGCATTGGACTTCGAACCTCGGCGGGCCAATTGGTGGGCGATTTAAAACCCGCCTTCGGGAAAACTGCAACCTCGTCTGAACCCAAAATCGCGACATCTCCCGTCGTTCGGTCGACTGCCATTCTAAACGGGTGCGTTAGAGTTGCCGCCGGCGCGCGCACCGCAAAAGGCGCAACATCGCCACTTTGACCGGGGGCAAACGCGAGCAATTCTCCGGATTCCTGCTGCAAAACGAGAATATTGCCAAGCTTGTCGACGGCGAGGCTATAGGCTGTGAAAAGCTTGGTACTCGGCCCGTAGATCCTGCGGATCACGCGGGGCTTGCCGGAAGAAATGTCTATCACCGCCAGCAAGGAGCCCGATACTCCGGCGGGATCGGTCGTTCCGCTGACGACGACGCGCCCGGACCGATCGAAGGTAAGCGCGTCGACCTGACCGTACCCGAGCAGCTCCTTGAGATCGAGCGAAATCGTCGGAGCGACGTTGCCTTCAGCGCCCGGCCGGTAACAGAGCAGAGCCAGCCCTTCGCTGTCGAGTACACATAAGCGCTCAGCGGAATCGATGCTCACATCAAGTGGAGCTCGGAGCAGGGTTTTGTAGCCATAAATAAATCTCGTCAGCGGGGCGCGATCTCTCGATATCGCCATGCGGCTAATCTGAGGATTTTTTTGATCCACCGAGTAGACGAAACGGTCGTCCGCCGCGATCGAAGTCTCGATTGAGCTCGCGGTCGCCGACGACGTCCCAACCTTCGTGCGGCCGCCGATCGTCGCCGCTTGGCCAGTAGCGAGATCGATATGGTAAACGAGATTTGGGTGCTCGGCAGTATTCTCCAGCACGTACATTCCGCCGTCGCGAGTCAAGACGTACCCCTGGGAAAACGCAAAGCTCTGTTCCCCCTGAAGGCGGTTGGGGCCAGTTGTGAACGTTGCGTAGAAGCGTGGAATTCGGACTAATAAAGCCGCTGGCGCCCTTGACGACGATGTTGCCCTTCGCGTCTACTGTTACGCCTGCGTTTTCGCAGGTGGAGGTGCAGCCCGCTGAGCCGACCGCGATCGACAGCAGGGCCACGATCAGCGACCAATTCACTTATCTACCTTTCTACGGTAGCCGATGCAGCCGAGGCGAATCGAGCTCTTCGACAATTCGTGAGAGAACCTCCGTTGCCGTGCCGCGCAGCACGCATTCGACGCGATCGCTGATCGCGGTCGCCTCGGGGTTGACCTCGGCGACGAACGCACGGCCGTTATAGTATGTGGCGAGGGCTGCGGCCGGATAGACGACGGCGCTCGTGCCGACGACGAGGATCACGTCGGCGCGCTGCGCCGCAAACTCCGCTTCGCGCCATACCGCGGGCGGTAGCGATTCGCCGAACCAGACGATGTCGGGGCGGAAGTGCCCGCCGCACTCGTGATCGATCTCGTCGATCGGCATTCCCGTCGCGGCGAAGGGGCGGCGAAGACCGCAGCGCGAGCAGCGAGCTTCGCGTAGGCTTCCGTGAAGTTCGAGCACGTTGCGCGAACCGGCGCGCTGGTGCAGCGAATCGACGTTCTGGGTCGCGAGCGTAAAGTCGGCAACGCGCTCCTCGAGCCGCGCCAGCGCAACGTGTCCGGCGTTTGGCTCGGCCCGCGCGTGCGCGGCCTTCCGCTCGTTATACCAGGTCCAGACGAGCCGCGGATCGCGCGCGAACCCATCCGGCGATGCGAGTTCTTCAACGCGGTGCGTACGCCATAGGCCGTTTACTCCCCGGAACGTCGGCAGGCCGCTTTCGGCCGAAATTCCCGAACCGGTGAGGACGAGGAGCGACGACGCGTTTTTCAGCGCCGCAATCAGCGCTTCCAACGTTACGCGCGGACCGCCGCTCGATGGTGCAGCTTTCCGAACGCGACGTAATGACGCAACGGAATCTCCGCGACGGCCGCATGCCGCAGCCCGGCGAGCGCCGCACCGACCATCAAGATGCCGATTGCGATCGAAACCCAAAAAGCGGCATGGAGGCCGCCCGCGAGCGCGCTCTGCGATGACGCGCCCGCGCGCGCCAGCGCATGCGTCTGCAGCTCCTGCGCCGCCGCCCCGAGCGCTACGCCGAAGCCGATTCCAAGCTGCAACGCGAAGCTGAGAGCGGCCGATGCGCTTCCTTCATCGGCGTCGTCGACGTGAGCGAGCCCGGCGATCATTCCGCTCTGGTACGCGAGCATGCCGCCGAAGCCGCCGATGCACGTCGCCGGAAACACGGCCGCCCAATACGACGAGTGCGGCTCCATGAAAAGCAGAATCGTCTCGCCGGCGATCATCACGAGTCCGGTGAGGATACACATCGTGCGGACGCCGATTGCGCGAGCGATCGGCATCGTCAGCGGCGCGGCGACGAACGAGATCATCAGTGCAGATGGAAGGAACGCAAGCCCTGCTTCGAGCGGCGAGTAGTTCGAGACTTGCTGCACGTAAACCGACGCGAAGACCATGATCCCGGCATACGACATCGGTTGAAGCAGCACGATCGAAGCACCCGAGAGCAGGTCGGGATAACGGAAGAGCCGCGGTGGAAGAATCGGTTCTTCCGCACGTCGCTGCACTAGAACGAAAAGCAACAGCAGCGTCAGCGTGATCGCGATGCCGGCGATCGTGCGCAGCGAGCCGATCCCGCTGACGGGTATCGACTCGATCGTGAAGACGAACGTCACGAGCATCGCCGTCAGCAAGACCGCACCCGGAACGTCGAGCTTCGTCCGGCCGGCGACGCCACTGTCGCGTGGCAGATGCGAGGACGCCAGCGCCAGCACTACGACGGCGAACGGCACGTTCACGTAAAGCACCGAACGCCATCCCAAGTATTGCACCAGCAGGCCGCCGAAGAGCATTCCCGCCGCAATGCCCGTGCTGCCGATCGTTCCCCAGAGCGCGACTGCGCGCGAGCGCGCGGCGCCCGGCGGGAACATCGAGAGCACGATCGCCAGAGCGGCCGGATTGACCAGCGCCGCTCCCAAACCTTGAAGCCCTCGCATCGCGATCAGAAACACGCCGTTAGGCGCCAACCCCCCGAGGAACGACGCCGTGGTGAAGATCACCAATCCGGTGACGAAGAAGCGGTACCGGCCGTAGATGTCGGCGCAACGCCCGGTCAGCATTAGAAATCCGGCGAGAAATATCGCGTAGGTGCTGACGATCCATTGCCCAGACGATGCCGTCATGTGCAGGTCGCGTTCCATCGAGGGCAGCGCGATGCTCACGATCGAGAAGTCCACGAGGAGCATGAAAAAGGTCGCGCTCAACAACGTGAACGCGACCCACACGCGCCGCGGCGG
Organism: Candidatus Cybelea sp.; assembly: GCA_036269355.1. GTDB lineage: Bacteria > Vulcanimicrobiota > Vulcanimicrobiia > Vulcanimicrobiales > Vulcanimicrobiaceae > Cybelea. The sequence continues at coordinate 20,056 of DATASC010000007.1, forward strand.
CGCGGCGTTCACGGCTGCATCAGCCGTTGCCATTCCTCGGGGTCGATGCGCAGGCTCTCCTCGTCGAGCTGAGCGAGCGGCGTGCGCGTGAGCTGCTCGCGCTCGCAGAGGTCGTGCTCCTTCGTATCGACGTAGAGCAGCCCGGTGACGAACTCGCCTTTCGCGCGCGTTTCGTGGATCGTGCGCAGCGCCGTAATCCCGTCGGTCGGGTCGTAGTCGACGTCGAGCTTGCGCAACAACACGTGCGAACCGTCTTCGAGCTCGACGTCGCGGACCGTTCCCGGTTCGTAATCGACGGTAATCTCGCGCCCGCCGGCAATATAGTCGGCGGTATGAAGCACGACGTCGTGTTCTTTGACATAAGCGTAGCTCTTCGTCGACCCCTCGTGATCGTTGAAGGTCACGCACGGGCTGATAACGTCGAGAATCGCCGTGCCGCGATGCGAGAATGCCCCCTGCAGCAGCGGAACGAGCTGTTTGCCGTCGCCGGAGAAGGAGCGCGCCACGAACGTGGCGCCGAGCTCGATCGCGAGCCCGCAGATATCGATCGTCGCGTACTCGTTGACTTTTCCGCCCTTTTGGGTGGAACCGACGTCGGCGGTCGCGGAGAACTGCCCCTTGGTCAATCCGTAGCAGCCGTTGTTCTCGACGATGTACGTGCAGTCGAGGTTGCGCCGAATCATGTGGCAGTATTGACCGAGTCCGATGCTCGCCGTGTCTCCGTCGCCGCTGATGCCCAGAACGAGCAGGTCGCGATTAGCGAGCTTCGCTCCCGTCGCGGCGGAAGGCATGCGACCGTGCAATCCATTGAAGCCGTGCGCCTGTTCTACGAAATAGGCCGGCGTCTTCGACGAGCAGCCGATGCCGCTCATCTTCGCGAGCTTGTGCGGCTCGACCCCGTATTCGTAGAGCGCCTTGATCAGATGGTTGGTAATCGAGTTGTGGCCGCAGCCTGCGCAGAGCGTGGTGGGAAGTCCCTTATAGACTTCGCGGGTGAGGCCAATCAAGTTTACTGTCATTTTGTCATCCTGAGCTTGTCGAAGGATTACTCCGCGACGACGGCCGGTGGCCGCTCCATCTCGAGCAGCGGATCGATGATTGCGTGCGCGTCGATGGGTACGCCGTTGTAGTGACGGATCGATTCGAGCCGGCCGAGCAGATGGGTCGGAAGCTCGGAGCGCATGATTCCATAAAGCTGGCCGTCGCGATTCTGCTCCACGACGTATACGCGTTCGTGCCGCTTCACAAACGCCGCCACCTCCGGCGAGAGGGGTAGCGCACGCACCCGCATGTAGTTGAACTCGATGCCGGCGT
>DATASC010000008.1:0-37807 GCA_036269355.1 Candidatus Cybelea sp.
GCTCACTCGAAGCTGGTCTGCCGTGAACCGACTGCTGCTCGCTTTGCTCGCGCTGGCCTTAGCCGCTTGCTCTGCCGGTCGGGACATGTCAGTTCCAGCCGGCATCCCGGATTCGAATAACGCGCTCGGTACCATCGTGCCCTTTGTCGCCGGAAACGTCTACGTCGCAAACTGGTATAACAGCACGGTTACGGTCTATTCGGCCGGCGGCAGATCGAAACTTCGAACGATTACCAACGGCGTTTCGTATCCGAATTCGCTGGTGATCAACAAATCCGGCGGCGTCTATGTCGGCAACTACGGCAGCCCGAGCGGTAGCATTACTAGCGACGTGACGGTCTACGGCAACGGCGGCGGGCAGCCGACGCGCACGATCACCGAGGGGGTCATCGGACCGTATGCATTAGCCTTCGGCCCTTCCGGTAAGCTCTACGTCGCGAATGCCGGACCGAGCAACGTCACGATCTATGCGCGCGGCTCGGGGTCGGTTCAGCAAACGATTTCGCATCACATACGCACCCCGGAGGTTCTCGCTTTCAATAGAGCGGGGAATCTCTACGTCGCGAATTGGTCGAACAACACCGTAACCGTTTACGCTCCCGGCAAGCTGAACCCGACGACGACGTTCACGGTCGGAATCTCCCACCCCGACGGCTTGGCGATCGACTCGTCCGGCAATCTCTACGTTGCGAACCGCGGCAACGACTCGGTGACCGTGTACCACCCGGGTCACAAAGATACGCCGCACGCGATTACCAAAGGCGTGCGCCAGCCGCTCACGCTGATTTCGACCTCGTCGGGCGACCTCTACGTCTTGAATTACGGAAACAACACGGTCTCGGTCTATTCTGAGAGCACGCTCGCGCTCGAGCGCGTGATCTCCGCGGGCGTTGCCTGTCCCACAACGATGGCTCGGAGTTCGTTGGGGCTGCTGTATGTGGCCAACTCGTGCCCAAGCTCGCTCTCGGTCTACTCCGCTTCCGGAAGCAAGCCGATGCGCACCCTCAGCAAGGGTCTCGATGGCCCGGTGGCAATCGGAATCGTCCCCTAAGAGACGCAACGCTAAACGAAGATGCTGAGCTGGTGCCGCGTTCTGGCGGTCGTACTGCTTGCGACAGCCGGATGCGCTCAAAGCAGCTCCTCCGTTCCGGTGGCGGCCCTCGATAACTCGCGAGCGCCTGAGGCGCCGAAGATCCGGCACGTCGTCATCATCTTTCAGGAGAACCGGACGACCGATAATCTCTTCAACGGACTGCCCGGCGCCGACACGGTCCGCGTCGGTTTGGCGACCGGTGGCCGCCACGTGCGCCTGGCGCCAGTCGGGTTGGCCGAACCGTACGATCTCGATCACGCGCATTCGGGATTCGTGACCGAGTATGCAAACGGCAAGCTCGATGGGTTCAATCGCGAGAACTCCAACTGCATCGGCGCGACGGTCTGCGTCGCGCGGAATCGCCGCGCATATGGTTACGTTCCACGAAGCGAGGTAAAGCCGTATTTCGCAATGGCGATGCAATACGCGTTCGGCGATCGCATGTTTCAATCGAATCAGGGACCGAGCTTCCCCGCGCATCAGTACATTCTGAGCGGTACGTCTGCCGTTACGACCGGCTCGTCGCTGCTCGCCGCCGAAAATCCGTTTCATCCAAACGGCGACGCGGCAGGCGGGTGCGACTCTCCGGCCGGCTCGCTCGTGCCGCTGATCGACCCGGCGGGGGTCGAAAACCGAAGGACGTTTCCCTGTTACGATCGGGTCTCGCTCTTAGAGCTGCTCGATCGCGCGGGGCTGAGCTGGCGCTACTACCAGGCGGTGCCTGGAGCGGGCCTTTGGAACGGCCCCGACGCGCTCGCGCGCATCCGCGAAAGCCGAGAGTTTTCGAGCAACGTCGTTCATCCGTCGTCGCAGGTCCTCAAAGACGTCGCCGCCGGCAAGCTCGCCGACGTCGTTTGGGTGACTCCGACGGCGCTCTCTTCCGATCACGCGGAGTCGAACGACGGAACGGGACCCTCGTGGGTCGCCGCCGTGGTCAACGCGATCGGCGAGAGTTCGTATTGGGAATCGACCGCAATCTTCGTGACGTGGGACGATTGGGGCGGGTGGTACGACCACGTCCCACCGCACGTTTACAATTCGTATGAGCTGGGCTTCCGCGTACCCTTAATCGTCATCTCGCCGTACGCGAAGAATCACTACGTCTCGCACGCACAGCACGAGTTCGGCAGCATCTTGAAGTTCGCGGAAACGATCTTCGGACTGCCTTCGATGCACACCACCGACGATCGCTCCGACGATCTCTTCGATTGCTTCGATTTCTCGAAGGCGCCGTCGAAGTTTAAGCGCATTCCCGCGCCGTATCCGGCCAGCTATTTCTACGGCCAGCGCGCGACGGAGCCGAACGATTAGCGTTCGCTCCGCGATCGCGCTGACGCTCGTTCTGGCTGCTGCGGCCTGCTCGACCTACCGAAGCGCGCTCGTGCCGCTAGTGCCGGAGGCGCCGGCGTCGCATACTTCAGGCGGCTATCGTTCGCTCTATAGTTTCGGCCGCGATGGCAAGTCCGGCGACGGAAACCGGGCGGTCGCGCCGCTCGTCGCGGTCGGCGCCCGGCTCTACGGCACCGCTCAGTACGGCGGTATTACCAACGCGCACTGCGACCTCGGCTGCGGCATCGTCTTCGCCGTGAGCGAATCCGGAAACGAAAGTGTTCTCTATCGATTCAAGGGTGGAAGCGACGGTGCGCAGCCGCTGGGCGAACTGACCGTCGTCAACGGCAAGCTCATCGGCACCACGAGCGGAGGCGGTGCGAGCGGTTGCGCGGGAGGCTGCGGCAGCATCTTCGAGCTGAGCACCGCTGGATCGGAAACGATTCTCTATCGTTTCGCGGGCGGAAGCGATGGTGCGGTGCCCGCGGCCGGTTTGATCGCCGTCGGCACGACGCTCTACGGCACGACGCAGCGCGGTGGCATGAAGACGCCGAGTTGTCCGCATGGGTGCGGAACCGTCTTTAGCGTGAGCGAGGACGGATCGGAACACGTCATCTATCGCTTCCAGGGAGGGAAGGACGGTGCGTATCCCGTCGCGCGACTGATCGTCGATGGTTCGACGCTGTTCGGCACGACGCAGTACGGCGGCCCACAAACGCCGTTCTGCGCCACCGGTTGCGGGACGCTCTTTCAAATAAGCACCGCCGGAGTTAAGAAGATGCTGCACGGCTTTTCCTACGGCCCCAAATCGCAGGACGGCGCCTATCCCGCGGCCGGCGTTGTTGAGTACGATGGAAAGCTCTACGGCACGACGATGGGCGGCGGCCGCGACGGCGACGGGTCGGTATTCGATGCAGACCCATCGACCGGGGCGGAGCACGTCTTACATTTCTTCAGCTGCTGCGGAACGAGCACGGATGGGACGTTTCCGTTCGCGCGGCTCGTCCGGATCGGCAACGTGCTCTTCGGAACGACGCGTGACGGAGGTACGTCAAACGCCGGTACCATTTTCAACATTCGGCCGTCGGGATTGGAGACCGTCGTTCACAACTTTGCCGGGAGGCCCGACGGCGCGCAGCCCGAGGCAGGCCTCGTCGTCGTCGGACGGACGCTGTTCGGCACGACCTCGTCGGGCGGAGCGCGCTCGCAGGGAACGATCTTCGAGCAGAAGGAGTAGAAGACGAACTACTCGTTCCTTCGCATTCGTTGATCGGGGCGCGCAGCAACCTGGTAGATCGCGCCGATTCCTACGATCAGCGCCATGACCAGCAGCGTTACCCAGCCGTAGTTAAAGACAGCCCTCCCACTCGAAAGCGGGCTCGGCCAGACGATGTTTACCAGCATGAACAGCAGGTAGAGCGCACCGCCGATCGTTACGGCCACGCCCCACCGGCCTAGCGTGAAGACGCCGCTCGGCTTCCAACCACGCAAGCGCGCTATTAGCGCGCCAGCGACGGTGAGCAAAAAGGCGAGATAGATTCCGGACGTCGCGAACGAGACGAGCGCATACAGTGCGTTGACGTTGGCCGGGTAATCGAACCATAAGATGTGCACCGCTTTGCTCGGATTGATCAGAACCAGCAGCAAGAAGAGGAACGGAACGACGGTTCCTACGAGAATCGCGTTTGCAGGCGTGTGGTGGCGCGGCGAAATCGCTTCGATCTTCTTGCTGAAGGGCAGCGCGCCGTCGCGTGCGAGCGCGAAGGCGACACGCGCGCCGGCGCCTTGCACCGCAGTGCCGCAACTGAAGAATGCGACGATTACCATGACGAGAAAGAAAATTTGCAGCCAACCCGGCAATGTTCCGAGGATCGCGTTGATCCCGCCGCTCACGACCGGACCGATTCCGGCCGCCGGCGTCGCCAGCAGAAGGCCGAGCACCAAGACGAAAGAGGCGATGCCGCCATAAAGGAGCGCGTTGCGCATCGCCTTTGGAACCTGGCGCTGCGCCTCGATCGTCTCTTCGGAGATGTCGCCAGCTGCTTCGAAGCCGTAGAAGATGTAGACGTTTGCAAGTACCGCGACGAGGGCGGCTCCCAGCCACCAGTCGCCACCGAAGTTCAGAGCGAGCGGATTGCTCTTGAGGTGCTCGACGTTCTGCGTCGTGAAGACAAAGCCGAAGCGCTGGTGGAAGCCATAAATCGCCAGTGCGAGAAAGACCCCGAACGTCCCGATCGTTTCTACGTACACACCGAATCGCGCGACGCGCCCGAGTATTTTCGCGCCGATCCAGTTGAGAATCGCGGAAAGCACGATGATGGTGCCGGCGATCGCGAAGATCGTCAAGTGGTTCGCGGGATCCAGATGGGTTTGGAAGACCGTGTCGGCCAGCGAGGTGACGTACCCGACGGCGCCGGAGTCGACCGAAGCGACGGTTGCCAATAACGCAAATCCGTAGATCCAGCCGATGAACCATCCATATCGCGGTCCAACGCTATACTTTCCGTACTGATAGAGGGCTCCCGAGAGCGGATACTCGCTCGCGAGCTCCCCAAAAACGAGCGCGACGAGCATCATCAACCCGACCACGATCGGGATCGTCCAGATGTAACGCGGACCGCCGGTGCCCAGCCCGAGCGTGTAGAGCGAGTAGATGCCCACCATCGGGCTGAGGTAGCTGAACGCTACCGAGAAATTGTCGAAGAGCGAAAGAACTCGCGAAAGTTCTTGCCGGTAGCCGAGCGCGGCGAGGCGGTCGTCCTCGTTAGAATCGGCTAGTGTTTTGACCACGCCCAGCCGGTGATGCGCCAGCCCATTGACGATTTCCGCAACGCGACCGTAAAGACGGAATTGCCTTCGGTAACCGGTTTGCCATGGTCTTTCCACGAGAACGTGGCCGGAAGCACGACGTATGCGCGATTGCCGCTGACGCTAAGGTACCATGGCTTACCGAGCGTTACGATGCCGTCGGTGGCGCCTTCCTTTTGCGCGTCCGCGGCATAGGCTGCGGCCCAATCGGCGCAAGCCGTCGGCCCTTGCCATTCGTGCGGCGGAAAATCGTCGATGATCGACGCCTGTGCGTCGCAAGTGGCGAGCTCCGCCTTTGTATCGCCGCGATTGAAGCCGTCGACGAACTGGTGGACGGTCGCTATGACCGCGGATTCTTGCGACGCGGCCGCGGGCAGCGCCGCGCACGTCAGAAAGAACACGACGCCTGCAAGGGCGATAAGACGTCTCTGATTCATCCGCGTTTTGTTGGCGCGTCGAGGAGTTGGCGCCTTTCGGAGGTAACTTTCCGCATCCCAGGCCCTCCGCGTTGAAAGGGAGCTCTCATGAAAGAACCCGTCAAACTCTTGGCGCCGCTGGTAGCAGTGCTGGCCCTTGCCGCATGCAATGCGGGCGGTTCTTCGACCGTGCCGGGAGCGCCCGGAGAAGCCGCGTCGGCCCGTTCGGCAACGCCCGAGTGGCAGACGAAAGGCCTCGCGAAGCCGGCCTGTCCGCAGGTCACCGGAAGGCCAACCTGTTTGGCGCTGATCGAATCAAAGAGCGGCATCAGCCCGAGCGTGTCGGGCTGGGCGCCGAGCGATTTCCAGACTCGTTACAATCTGCCGTCTTCAACGAATGGAAGCGGCCAGATCGTCGCGATCGTCGACGCGTACGACAATCCCAACGTGGCAACGGATCTCGCCGCGTACCGGACGCAGTTCGGTCTTGGGACGGCGAACTTCGCGAAATACAATCAGCAAGGCCAGATGAAGAACTATCCCCGCGGCAGTACCGGGTGGGGCATCGAGATCGACCTCGACGTGCAGATGGTCTCGGCAGCGTGTCCGCTCTGCACTATCTATCTCGTCGAGGCGAATAGCTCCGACAACAGCGACCTTCAGACCGCCGAGGCCGAGGCCGTTACGCTTGGCGCCCATATCGTGAGCAACAGCTGGATTTGCTATGGCTCGTACGATTGCGTCGATACGAAGGACTTCAGTAAGCCGGGCGTTCTCTACACCGCCGGTACCGGCGATGAAGGCTACGATAACATCGGCGCGCCGGCAGCCCTCACGAGCGTTGTCTCCGTCGGCGGCACGGTGCTGTCGAAGAACGGTTCGACGTACAACGAAAGCGTGTGGGACGGTGCGGGCGCGGGCTGTGCGACCGGCGTCACGAAACCGGCGTGGCAGAAAGATCCGAGCTGCACGTCACGGACCGAGGGCGACGTTTCCGCGATCGCATGGCAGGTTGCGGAATACGACACGTACGGCTATGGCGGGTGGTTCACGGTCGGCGGCACGAGCGTCGCAACGCCGATGATCGCCGCGGTGTTCGCATTGGCCGAAAACGCCGGCGCGCAAGATGCCGGGAAAAAGATCTGGTCGCTGAAGAAGCGCAAACGCGGCCACGAGCTCCATTACGTCAGCACCGGCAGCGACGGCTCCTGCAGTACGTATCTCTGTCAAGCCGGCACGAAGCAGTTCCATACCTATTCCGGGCCGGCCGGCTGGGGAACGCCGAACGGCGTGAAGGCGTTTTAGCCATGCGCATGATGCTGAAAGTACGTTTTCCGGCAGACGCCGCCAACGCGGCAGTTAAGGACGGCCGGCTGATGAAGGTGATGCAATCGACGATGGAGCGGCTAAAACCCGAAGCCGCGTACTTTACGGCCGTTGAAGGCGATCGCGGCGGCTTCATCGTCTTCGATCTGAAGGACCCCAGCGATATCCCGTCTATCTGCGAACCGTTCTTCAGCGAGCTCGGCGCGAAGTGCCACCTCGCGCCGGCGATGACCGTCGACGACGTACAGGCGGGAATCGCCAAGGCGTTCCCGAGTACTTAGAAAGGCGCCCGATGTGCCGGAACATTCGAACGCTTCATAATTTCTCGCCGCCCGCAACCGACGCGGAGATTCACGCGTCGGCGGTACAGTTTGTGCGCAAGCTGAGCGGCTTCGCACGGCCGTCGAAGGCGAATGAAGTTGCCTTCGACCGTGCGGTAGAGCGTGTGGCCGCGGCGACGCACGAACTGCTCGCGGAGCTGGTAACGCACGCAGCGCCGCGCGACCGGGATGAGGAGGCCGCGAAGGCGAAGGCGCGATCCCGCGTGCGTTTCGCGCGCAGCTAAGCGCGGATAAACGAGGCGTTGCAATACTTCGACGAAGAGGCCGTGCGCCGGTGCCTCGACTGGGATGCGCTCATCGCCGCGATGGAAGAGGCGCTCGCCCTGTTCTCGCGAGGCGGCGCGCTGCACCCCCTCCGCACGGTTCTCACGCTCGAGGAGCGCAAGCGGTACGTGGGGGTCATGCCGGCGGTCGTGGGCGACGTCATGGGTCTAAAGTACGTGACGTTTTATCCGGTGAACGCCGAGGCTGGACTGCCGACGCACAACGCGACGATATTGCTCTACCGCACCGACAACGGGCTCCCGATCGCTGCTATGGACGGTCGCCTGATCACCGAGATGCGAACCGCCGCGGTATCGGCCGCCGTCACGAAATATCTCGCGGCGCCGCGGGCGGCGGTGCTCGCGTTGCTCGGCAGCGGCGTGCAGGCTCGCGCGCACCTTGAGGCGCTTTCGCGGGTACGGAGCTTTTCCGAAGTCCGCGTCTGGAGCCGCACCCCGGAGCACGCGGAGCGTTTCGCTCGCGAACATGGCGTGACGGCGTTGAGATCGGCCGAGGACGCCGTTCGCGGCGCCGACGTGATCGTTACGGCAACCGCCGCGCACGAGCCGGTCTTGCACGGCGCGTGGCTCAAGCCCGGCGCTCACGTCAACGCCGTCGGTTCGTCGCGGTTCGATTGGCGTGAGCTCGACGAGGCGGCGATGCGAAACGTGGTGGTGGTCGACTCGCGCGAGGCCGCCGCGGTAGAAGCCGGAGACGTGCTGCTCGCCGATGCGGCTATCTTCGCTGAAGCGGGCGAGATCTTCGCCGGCACCGTCGCGCCGCCGCCGCTTGAGGCGACGACGGTCTTCAAGTCGGTGGGCCTTGCGATCGAAGACGTGGCCGCCGCGCGGCTCGTCGTCGAAACCTCGGCGACCGCAGCGCCGTAACGAGAGCGATGCTGCGCGCAATATTCGTGGGGCCGAACGGCATACGCGCCGGATGGCGGTTCCTGGCATACGTCGCGATCCTCGTCGGGCTAGACTTGGCGGTGCAAGCATTCCTCGCGCCGCCCTTGGCGGCCGCGCTAAGACTCCCGCAAGGACTCACCGCCTACGGGATGCTCGTGGCCGAGGTTATGGAGGGGATCACGGTGCTCGTTGCAACGGGGATCCTCGCGGCGTTCGAGCGCAAGCGTATCGATGCGTACGGCTTGCCGGTGCGACTCGCGTTCCGCGGACGCTTTTGGGAAGGCGCCGCCATCGGCGTGGTCAGCGCCGGAGCCGTGGCCGTTGCGATGATTGCTTCGCGCGCTATGGTCGTCAGCGGTCTTGCGCTGAACGGCTCCGAGCTGATCATACAGACGCTAATCTGGCTGATCGTCATGGTCTTGGTCGGATTAAACGAAGAATACATGTTTCGAGGCTATCCATTGCAGGCGCTCGCGCGCGGGATGGGATTCTGGCCCGCGGCCGTGCTGCTATCGCTGCTCTTCGGCGCGGCGCACCTCACGAAGCCAGGTGAGAACGTTATCGACATTACTAACATCGTGTTGCTAGGTCTTTTGCTATGCCTGACGCTGCAGCGCACCGGTTCGCTCTGGCTTGCGGCTGGTTTTCACTGTAGCTTCGACTTCATGCAGTTCTTCGTGATCGGCACGCGCAACGGCGGCGAACAGCCCGTGGGGCATCTGCTGAACGTAACGTTCCCCGGACCGGCGTGGGCGAACGGCGGTCCGCTGGGGACCGAGGCCAGTTATTTTATGCTTCCGGCGATCGCGCTGCTCTTTCTCTATGTCCTGCTGCGCTTTCCGAAAGCAGCACCGCTGCAGACGTAATCGAGACGGAGGCAAATGGTGACGAAGCAAATCCTAATCGCGGCCATCGTATGCGCGCTCGCTGCTTGTTCTGGAGGCGCGGGCGCTCGCGGTTCGTACGGTCCAGGCGATCCCAACCTCGCGGCAGCGAATCCCGGCGGCGGCCCGATCGATCCGTTCCTGACCAATGGGCAGGCGGTGCTGAAGGCACTCGATGCGATCGCCGCGCAGTCGGGCAGGCCTTTACGCATCACGTCCATCTCCGCGGACCGTGTCAACGGTTTGATGGTCGACGTCCAAGAGCCCGCTCATCGTATCAACGTAGACCACTATATGGTCGCTCCCGATGGAGCGCTCAGCGGGCCCATGCCGGTAAAGCTGATGTCGCTGAACGGGGGCCCGATCACCGCGGCTTCGGTCAACGAACGCGCTTTCGATCCGCATGCGATTGCATTCGCGCGCTTGACGCAGACATCGCGCGAGGCCATCGCAAAGTCGAATTACTCCGATGCACGCGTGACCGAGTGGGAGTTTGAGGGGATCGGCCCGGACGACCGCAAGTTCATCTATTTGGAATCCGCCCGCGCGCGCCCGGTCGCGGTCGTAAACCCGCAACTCGGTATCCTGCGGATGCAGTTTTGAAGACGATCGTCGTCACACTCGTCGCCCTCGCGTGCGCGCTCGCGTTTGCGCAGGAAGCGCGTGCCGACGACCCCGGACGGATCGATGCCTACGTTAGTCCTTATTACGATTCGTCGGGTCCGATAATCCGAATCGGTGAGTATAGCTCGGGACTCGCGTCGAAGAACCGGCAAGTATTCGTCGCTACGATCCTAAGGATGAAGAAGAGTTGGGGCAGGCTGAGCTTTCTCGAACGCTACGTCGCCGCGGCTCGGCTTTACGATCTCGGCTTTCGCAACGAAGCGACCTACTGGTTTTATTCGGCGCAATACACCGGCCGTCAATTCGGCTCGCTCGTGGATCAGAAATCGATGGGCGGAATGGGGAGCCCGGCATTCGAGCTCTATCACGCGCAGGGCGCGTTCTTGGAGCTCGTGGGTCCCGACGTCAACGGGTACGCGTTCGGAGATGTCGGCGCCCTTGTGAAAATCATTCGACGAGTTCAAAGTGAGAATCGCACGGTGCCCGACCTTCGGGCAATCTACTCCGGCGTGGCCTTCATAGGCAACGCGCAATGGCAGCATAGGAACGCGGAAATCAACGCGGGGCTGGGAACGCTTGCGGCCTCGCTCGACAAGCAGGGGCCGGAGATCGCGCGCGAGCGGGTTGAAAACGGCACGCAAACCCGATTCGCACAGCTGACGAGCACGCCGTTTCCAGGTGGCTACTAGACGCTACTGCGGCTGGTAGCCGTTCGACGCGGTGAATCCAAGAAAGAGCGCGGCGACGAAGACCACGAGCATCGCGACCATCAGCGGATAGTTCCGCCGCCCCGTGCGCGCCATCACCCAACCGCTAGCGACGCCGAACAGCCCGGAGAGGACGACGAGCGCGCAGACGACGTTGATGCGTCCGAGAAACCGCGCTGCCCCGGGGTCGCGTAGCGCGATGCCGTTTGCCGTGAAGAGACGATCGATCCAAATCCAAACGGCGGCCATGAAGAGCGCCAAGAACGCGCCCGCGGCGAGTGCGACCCAGCCGCGGCGCTGTTGGCTCGCGAGGGTCTTCAGCTGTGTACCGCAGGTCGAGCAGCGATCGTTGCCGTTGCGGTCCTTGTTGCAACGCGGGCAAATCATCGCGGATTTGGCCGTTGAAGGCGTCATAATGCCACGGTAGTTGGCACCGGCGTTAGTGCAGCCCCTGCAAAAAAGGAAACGGCCCGGGGTGGTCGATCGTGCGGAGGAGCACCACCCCGGACCGCGTGCGGCCGATGCCGCGACTACTGGAGATTCCCAATGCGGAGCCGGCCCGTTCCGAAGTGCCGACGCGTCGAATCATAGCAGCTCGACTATTGCCCGGCAACAGAAAATCCGACCCGACCACTAACTGTGCGAGTTTCCGGTACGAACGTACCACCCAATCGAGGACGGCCCCGATGCCGGGAAGAAGGAGATGCTCAACTGCTGGCTGCTTTTTGGAAGGAGTCGGAGATGAATAAATGGGTCGGTTTTAGCCTAGGCGCTCTCGCGGCAATTGTTGCGTTTATTCTCGGGCAAATTATGCATCCGTTCTCGGACTTTAACCCGGTCGGCTTCCACGCCAAAGGCCAGGTTCAGATCAACGGAACGAGCACGTTCAACGCTTCGAATTGCTTGCCCACGGGAAAGACGCAATGCACGTTAACATTCGACTTTGCTCTCGATAAAAACAATACGCCGACGGCGTTGCTCTGTAATGGTTCCCCGAACTGTTTGTCGTTCAGCACTGTGCAGGGCAATCCCATGCAAGCTTCGGCGAGCAGTTCCTCGCCGACCAGCAGCACATGGTATCCCGATTACGTTACCGGCCGCGTAGTAGTTGGTCCGTAGTCAAGTCGTCTAACTGCAGGCAAGAGCCCTCGTCGCGTAGCTGCGAGAGTCGCGGCTCAGGGAGCGCGGCCTCAAGCAGTTGGTTGGCAACTTCGTATGCGACATTGTTGCGAAGTTCGTGTCCGCGTTCAACCGAAAGACGATCGGCAAGGCCGAGGAGGTTCACGGCTGCTTCAACGTTGCCGGCGTGTCCGCGAACCGCTGCAATACCATGTAATGCGCGCACGATATGATCGGTCAATTCTAGTTCCCGAGCCATGTTTAGCACGGCGACAAACTGTTCGAGCGCTTCGGCGTCGTTCGACTCCATAAGTGCCACAGTGCCTAGCCCGTGGCGAGCGGAACATTCCCCGTAGCGGTCCCGAGCCGCGGCCTTCTGGGCAAGTGTCTTCTCAAAAAGCGAGCGGGCGCGATCGAGATCGTCGAGCCGGAGGGCGACCCAGCCCATCGCGATTGAAAAGTCGCCTTCGATTCGTTCCTCGCCCAGGCTGGCAGCGCGCGAAATTGCATCGCCAAGCAACTCAGATGCGCGATGGAAATCGCGACGCTCGAACGCTAGCCCTCCGAGATTTCCAAGGCAGAGCATTTCTCCCCGGGCGTCGCCCGCGGCGATGAATCCGTCGAGCGCTTCGCGATACAGCGCTTCCGCTTCGGGGATTCTCCCCTGCCGGTGCTTCGCTTCGGCGATGCGAAAAACGGCATGCGCGATCCCTGCACGATCGCCGGCCGCGCGATAGATGCTAAGTGCCTCCTCGGAAAATGCCAGCGACTCCGCGAGAGCGTCTTGCAGCGTAGCGAATGTGGCGGCGAGGCGAAGAAGGAATGCGCGATCGCTTCCGCCGGGCTTTAGGATCTCCAACGCCCGTCGAATCCACGCGCGCGCTTCGTTGACGGCGCCCCGCGCGCGCCAATATGGTGCGAGGTCTGCTATAAAGCGCCCGGCGCCTCCGACTTCGTTTGCGAGGTGCCAGTCGAGCGCGTCGCGGACATTCGGTACTTCATCATCGAGGTCGAAATACGGCGGTTTAGCGGCAGCAACGACTCCCGAGTAATACATCGCGTGCCGCGCCCGGAGCTCGTCTCGGCTTGCCAACTGCTCTCGCGCGAAGTCCCGAACGACTTCGAGCAAACGGTAACGAGGTTCGTTTTTTGAAGCATCGACTTGCACCAATGACTTGTCGACGAGCGCATCGACTATGTCGCTCACCTCGCGAACGTCGAGGGCGACTGCTTCTATTGCCGCGGTGGTGCAGCTCCCGCGAAAGATCGAAAGCACTTGAAGCGTTATTTGCTCGATCGGGGGAGCAGGTCGTAGCTCCAACGGACCATCTCGCGCAGCGTTTTGTGGCGTGCGACTTCACTTCGATCCTTACTTGCAAGACTCACTGTCGACTCAAGGCGGCGAAGCAGTTGCCCGAAGGGCATCGAGGATAGCCGTGCTGCGGCGAGCTCGATCGCGAGTGGGCTGCCGTCGAGCCTATTGCAAAGCTTTGTTACTTCGCTGAGTTGTGCCTCATCGAACGTGAGCGACGGTGCCACCGAGTGCGCGCGCTCGAGAAAGAGGTTCGGCGCGTCTGCGAGCGCTCCGAGACGATAGATGTGCTCGCCGGCGACGTGCAACGGCTCCAGACTCGTTACGAGCACCGTTATGCTCGGACATTTTGCGAGTGCGAGTTTAGCAAATCCCGCGACATCCTGAAGCAAGTGCTCCGCGTTGTCGAGGACGAGCAATGCCCGTCGTTCGTGCAGGTGCGCGAGCAGCGTCTGTTCGATCGGCTCGCTCGGCGATTCGCGTATGTTGAGCGCCGTTGCGACGGCATCCACGATCGGGTCCGGGCTCCGTATGGTCGTCAAGTCGACGAACCACGAGCCTCCTGGAAAACGTTCGCCGAGGACGTCGGCGGCGACTTGCAGTGCCAGGCGCGTCTTTCCGATGCCGCCCGGACCAACGATCGTAACGAGCCGGGAGACTTGGAGCGTGCCCGCGACCTCTAGGACTTCGGGCTCGCGCCCAATGAAATTCGATATCTGCGATGGGAGATTGTTCGGGCGCGAGTCGATCGAGGCGAGTGCCGGAAAGTCCGACCGCAGACCCTCTGTGACAACTTGATAAGCGAGCTCGGGCAGCGCGAGGTCTTTGAGCCTGTGGAGACCCAATGCGCGTAAGGCGACACGCTCGCTAAGTGCGTCGCGTAGCAGCGCCGCCGTCGCCGACGAAACGAGGATCTGATCGCCGTATGCGAGCGACGAGAGCCGTGCGACGCGGTTGAGCGTTGGGCCGAAGTAGTCGCCGTCCCGCTGCGTGCAGTCGCCCGTGTGAATCGCCATCCGAACGTGCAGCTCGCCGATCGCGTTCGCCCAGGCGTGGTTACGGATGGCGCGCTGCGTGTCGATAGCGGCTTCGACCGCGTCGTTGGGACGCTCGAAAGCGGCACAGACCGCGTCACCGACGGTCTTAAAGACGACGCCGCGGCGGGTCGCGATCGTTTCGCGGCAGAGCGCATCGTGCTGGGCTAGCGCTTCGCGCATCTCGTCGGGAGAGCGCTCCCACAGCCGAGTGCTCCCCTCGATGTCGGTGAAGAGAAACGTGACGACGCCCGTCGGTAGCGCTCCAGCCGCCATATGGCGGTATTCGTTACGTCCGCGCATTCTACCGACCGTAGGCTGACGGTTAATCGTCGGCGGCGTCGAAAGACCGGGCCCAAGCCGCGAGCGCTTGGCGTTCGGGAGCTGCACGATGTATCTGATGGCTTGCAAGGAGCGTGTTCGTCATGAGCAATCATCGCGTTTCGGCGACTGGCTTGGTTCTGGCCGTTATCGCGCTGGCCGGCTGCGGCGGCAGCGTGGGTTCAAACGTTTCATCGCAGGGGGAAGTCGCCGGCGTCGCGGGTCTGGTGCCGTCGACGGCAAGATCGTTGCCGGAGCGGCTCTCTCCGACGGGTCGTCATGCGACCTCGGTAACGACGGACTGGGACTCTTTCGGGTTCGACCTGCAGCGCACGGGCTACAATCCGAACGAGACAACGATCGGCGTTAACAACGTCGCGAGCGTTCAAAAACTGTGGAGTGCCAACGTGGGCTACGAGATGGTTCACGAGCCCGTCGTCGCGGCCGGCGTAAACGTGAAGGGGCAAACAAAAACGTTGCTCTTCGCGGGTTCGGCGGGCGGCTCGACGATGTACGCAATCGACGCAAGCACCGGTGCGACGGTCTGGCAGCACGCCGTTCCGCAGGCGAACTATCGCTGCGACCACCGCGAAAAGTTTCAGTTTTCGATCGGCGAGACGCCGGCAATCGACCGCGGGAAGAATCTGCTCTACTTTAGCGACGGATACAATCAAGTGCATGCGGTCGACCTCGCAACGGGCACAGAGGCCGCCGGTTGGCCTTTGACGGTCGCAAACCATAAGCCCGAACACAATTTCATGCACGGCGGACTCACGTACAATCCTTCGAACGGAATGCTTTATGCGGTGACGAGCTCTACCTGCGACATCTCCCCATGGTACGGGCGCATCGTCGCGATCGATACCAACACACCGAGTTTGGTAGGTACGTTCTTTACGATGAGCGGCACTGCGACGCAAGGCAGGAGCGGCGGAGGGATTTGGGGGCCGGGCGGAGCGTCGATCGACCCCGAGACAAACAATGTGTTCGTCGCCACCGGGAACGCAGACACCACGATGGGCCTGGCGCAGAACGCGGGATACGCCGAGGAGGTGGTCGAGCTCTCTCCGACGCTCAACACCATCGTCGCGCACAACTATCCGACGAACATTCCGCAGCTCGACGGCGACGAAGATTTCGACTTCGGTGCGACGCCGCTGCTCTTTCGGCCGCAAGGTTGTCCGCTGCTGTTAGCCGCCGTGAACAAGTCTGGGATGTTCGAGCTTTATGACGTCGGAACGCTCAGATTTGGTCCGATTCAGTATATCGCGATGTCCATTCCGACGAATAAGGGAGACTTCGTGGGAGTGCCGGCATACGATCCGGCTACGGGCTACGTTTATGTGGGAATGCCGGCGTCCGAAGGGATTTACAAGCCGGGTTTGGCGGCCTTTGGCATCCAGGCAAACTGCACGTTGAATCCGACTCCGGCGTGGAGCGCATACTTCGGACCAGACGGAGCCAAGGTGGTGAAAGGGCAAACGCCGCGCTCGCCCATTTCGATCGCGAACGGGGTCGTATACGTGAGCAACTATTCGAATGAGAGGGCGTTTGCGTTCGATGCCGCGACCGGCGCGCAGCTGTGGACCGTCGGATTATCTGATTTGGGGAATATTGGGACGGTAATAGCGAACGGCGTGCTCTACGTGAGCTCGCGCGACGGCACGATCACCGCCTGGGGTCCGCCGGCAAGCAAAGGCGCCAAGGCGAAGATTCCTCAGGGCGTGCCCGGGCGCGAGCGGACAGGCGTGGCACACTATCTGGCTGCGTATTCGGATCGCGAGGCTGCGGCGGCGGAAGCCTTAGATAGCGTGGCGGGGATTTAGCCTTATTCGGCATTGTTCGTTCGTCTAACGAACGTTGAAGCCGCCGCCTTGCTGCTTGTGATCGTTTGGGAAGTGGGTACAAACCCCGCTATGACAGCGACGAATCCGACGATCTATTACGCAGTTGGCGCGCTTGTACTGATTATTGTGGTAGTAGCCGCAATCGCGATTGCACGACGCGCACGGTCGGCACGCCTCCAGCGGCGCTTCGGATCCGAGTACGACCGGGTGGCGCGAAACCGAGGCGACCGCGCAGTCGCCGAGCGCGAGTTGGTACGGCGTGAAGAACGCGTTAAAACATTCCGGCTTCAAGAGTTGCCGCCCGGAGCGCGCGACCGCTATGCGGAGGAGTGGCGTCAGACGCAAGCCCGTTTCGTCGACGAGCCCGTCGCGGCGCTGGCGCAAGCTGATGCGTTGATCGCGAACGTGATGCGCGACCGCGGATACCCAGTTGCGGATTTCGAGCAGCGGGCAGCGGATTTGTCACCCGATCACGCGCGCGTGCTGGAAGATTATCGCATCGCTCACGGTATTTCGGCACGGAGCGACGGCGGCAGCACAGATACCGAAGAACTTCGCCAAGCGATGGTGCACTACCGGAGGCTCTTCGACGACCTATTAGGCACTGAAAGGACGACCACGTGAACAATCGAGTGGAGGAACCGGCATTCCTACCCGACGACCGCATGACGGCGCTACGATCGCGCTGGGAGGAGATCCAAGCCGGCTTTGTCGACGACCCACGGGGTGCGGTGCGCGACGCGCACGCAACGGTGGCCGCGCTTGTCGACGAGCTGACGGAAACGTTTTCGCGGGAGCGAGCGATGCTCGAAGAGCAGTGGAGCGCGAATCGCGAACCCGACACGGAGTCGCTGCGCGTTACGCTCCAACGATACCGCTCGTTCCTCGGGAAACTCCTCGGCTCGACGAGCCCGGTAGAAGAGCCTGCTAAGACCTAGTCTTCGTCGTCTTCGTCGTCCTCGTCATCGTCATCGCCGAGCTTTTCGTCGTACTCGGGGACTTCTTGATGCTCGCCGGGGGACGGCCGCGGATACGGATCTTCAACACTCATAATGGCTTAATACCCGCGTTGGCGCCGCGAACAACGCAGATACGTCGGGCACTGTGGAGTGGTCAGTCTTTCATGCGCCGGCTTGGTGCGCGTGCGTCGCCGAGATCCGCTTGCTGGGCCGCGGTAGCGTCGCCTAGCTCCGAGCCCACCTCCATGGGCGGTTTCGCCGGCAGGATTAAACCGCTTACACGTTCGCTCTCCTCGCTGCCGTCAAGTAGGATCTCGACTTCACCCGAATATCCTTGAGGATAGGAGCGACGTACGGTCGCAGTGGCGCCGGTGCTCAGAATGACTTCATCGCCCTTGGTTAAGGCGCGTTTCAACTGTTCGTCATCTTCCGCCATGTTAGGTGCTTACCCATTCTCGCGCGTCGATAGTGCACGCGTTGACGCGAAATCGACCGCGAGTTGCGTCGCGCTAGGTCAATTCGATTCGGGCCAGAATTGATGAAAAAGTACTCCGCGTGTTGCACGGCGACTTTGAACTGCTCGCGAAGGCTGAGACGAGACGAGGACGGAAAAATAGCCCCAGCGGGATTCGAACCCGCGTTACCGCCGTGAGAGGGCGGCGTCCTAGGCCTCTAGACGATAGGGCCGTGCACACTCCGGGGCAGAGATTCGAACTCCGATAACATCGTCCAGAGCGATGCGTCCTACCGTTAGACGACCCCGGAACGGCAGCTAGCGATTATACTACGTCGGTCGGCTCGAACCTTGCCTTCCCCGCCCGCCGTGCGTTCCGCCCGCTAAACGTGTCGGTTTGGCTATGGCAATTCGGACAAAGCATGCGCAAATTTTCCATCCGCCAGTCATCCTTAACGCCGTTTTGATGGTCGATCTGGATAACCAGTCTCTTGCCACACCATTCCGAGATTCCGCAAATTGAACAGCAATCGTCCAGGTAGCCTTCACGGATTAGCTTCGCCTTCTTGCGCCAACGAGACGATCGCGAGTCAAGAACTTCAGCGATCGTTTTCGAGGTGCTACGTGGCTTCATCTCTCCTCTCCGTACCGCTTTCCCCCACGCCGCGGCATGAAAGCCAAACCTAGCTTTGCACTTTCTAAAACTAGCACCCGTATCATAGTACGCCTGAATCTCTGCCCAATTGTATCGTCGGCGACCATCGCTGTTGGCCGCGGGACTTGGAGTCAAGGCACCTCGCCGCATTGCTTTGTTCCATCCGCTTTTCGTGAATCCAAAGTGCTTCGCGCACTCAACGACACCATGGCCGTCGTCGTGATATGCCTGTACGGCGCTCCAATCATGAAATATTCTTGCCATGCAAGAATGCTGTCAAAATGCAGTGCCAACTGTATGGCATCCTTCGACAGGCTCAGGATGACACGGAGCGAGATCAGGATGACACGGAGCGACGCTTAGGATTACGGGAAGCGAGGTTCAGAATGACACGGAGCTTCGCTCAGGATGACGCGCAGCGACGCCCAGGATGACACAGTTTCGCAAAGGACGACATCGGCGTTACCGTGCCGCAAGGCGTGGCAAACCGCTAGAGAGGCGTGGCGCAATGCAATAGACAACTTATCGCGGATGCAGGCGATCGTGCTGGTCGGGGGCGAGGGAACGCGGCTGCGGCCGCTGACCTACGGCACGCCGAAACCGATGGTACCGATCATGAACGTGCCCTTCCTTGCCCGGACGTTGGAACGGCTCTACGCCGCGGAAATTCGCGAGGTGATCCTAGCAGCCGGTTACATGCCGCAGGCGATCGTGGATTATTTTGGCGACGGATCGCAGCTAGGCATGAAGGTCACGTATGCGATCGAGGAAACGCCGCTTGGCACCGCCGGCGCGATCAAGAACGTCGAGCCGCACATTGACGGGCCATTTTTCGTGCTCAACGGCGACGTCCTGACGAGTCTCGATCTACGAGCGATGCGCGAATACCACGAAAGCAAGGGCGGCATCGGAACGATCCACCTCATTCGCGTCGAGGATCCGTCGCACTTCGGCTGCGTGGTACACGATGCGCACGGTCGCGTCAGCGCGTTCGTGGAAAAACCGCAGCAAGGCGAAGAACCGACCGACGAGATTAACGCCGGCACCTATCTGCTCGAGCGCGAGATCTTGCAATACATTCCGCCGGGACGCAACGTTTCGATCGAGCGATCGACGTTCCCCGAAGTGATTGCGGATGGCAAAGCGCTGTACGCGTACACTACTAGCGATTACTGGCTCGATCTCGGACGGCCGGAGCAGTATCTCGCCGCGCATCGCGACGTGCTCAGCGGAGCGATGCCGCTCGCGGTCGAGCCGGGGATCAGCGGCGAAGGCGGTGAGGCGTTACGCGGCCACCCCGGCGTGATTCCGCCGGTGCACGCCGCGGCCGACGTCGTCGTCGACGCGAGCGCAAAAGTTGGACCCAACGTCGTTCTGGGCGCGTCGTGCAGCATCGGTGCGAACGCCGTGGTGCGAGAGTCGGTGCTCTGGGAGCACGTCAGCGTCGGCACCGGCGCGGTTATAGAAGAAGCGATCCTCGCCAGCGGCGTCACGATTGGACCGAAAGCCTTCGTCGCCAAGGGGAGCGTTATCGGTCACGACGTCACGGTCGACCCTGGGGCGGTCCTAGAACCGGGCGCCCGTTTGGGTTCGCCCGTCAAAGAAGTAGCAGGCTAGCAAGCGCACGTCCGGTTTACCACGCATCTATGCGCGGGTACACTGAGGTCCATAGGAGGAAGGGAGTCCGTCGCCGACATGCTGCCGCCGCACGCTTTATTTTTGGGTTCATACCCTCCCCGCGAATGCGGGATTGCCACCTTTACGAAGGACGTGGTCGACGCGTACGATCGCGCGTTTGGCTTTTCGAGTCCCGTAATCGCAGTTGACGAACCCGGCGCCGAGGTGCGGCGCTACCCGCAAGAGGTCGTCGGCCGCATCGCTCAGGACGAACGCTCGGGTTATGTTGCCGCGGCTCGTTTCGTCAACGATTACCCGGTCGATCTCGTCAACGTGCAGCACGAATACGGTCTCTTCGGCGGCGAGCGCGGCGAGTGGCTCGTCGACTTCATGCGCGCGCTCGAAAAGCCCGTCGTGCTCACCCTGCACACGGTTCTGCCCGAGCCCGATGAGACGTATCTTCGGGTGACGCGCGCGCTCTGCGGGAGCGCATCTAAAGTGGTCGTGCTCTCCGAGACCGGACGCGGCTTGCTCGAGAACGTCTACGGCATCGATCCGCAGGTGTTGGAAACGATCCACCACGGCGTGCCGGACGTTCCGTTCCAGGACACCTGGTCGGCGAAGGCATCGTTTGGAATCGGTCAGCGCACGGTGATCTCGACCTTCGGTCTGATTAGCCGAGGCAAAGGTCTTGAGTACGCGATCGAGGCAATGCGGAGCGTCGTGAGGCGCCACCCCGAGGCGCTGTATCTCATTCTCGGCGAGACGCATCCGGTGGTGAGGCGGCAAGAAGGTGAGTCGTACCGGGAGTCGCTCCACTCCATGGTTCGTGATTTCAGGCTGCACTACAACGTCCAACTCGTCGACAAGTACCTCGACTTTGACGAAGTCGTGAGCTATCTCGCAGCGACCGACATCTACCTGACGCCATATCTCAATCCCGCACAGATCGTTAGCGGCACCCTCGCCTATGCCGTCGGCTGCGGCAAGGCGATCGTCTCGACGCCCTACCTGTACGCGCAGGAGCTGCTCGCGCACAATCGCGGCTTCCTTTGCGACTTCCGCGACGCGAACTCGATCGCGCAGCGGCTGACTATGCTGCTCGACGATCCCGCGTTGCGTCGCGCGACCGAACGTCGCGCATATCGTTTCGGCCGGCAGATGACGTGGCCGCACGTCGCGTCGGAGTACGGCGCGCTCTTCGGCGAGCTCTGTCCGCGCGGGCCCCTCGAATTGGTGCCTTCTGCCTAAGGGAGGACCGAAGCCCCGCACGGGTGCACTGCCGCCGCCGCTCGACCACGTCGCCGTCCTTACGGACGACGTCGGTATCATTCAGCATGCGTTCGAGAACGTGCCGAATCGGACGTTCGGCTACTGCACCGACGACGTCTCGCGGGCTTTCATGGTCGTGCTGGCGCACGCGCGCCTCAACCCGTCGGACAAACAGAGCCAGCGATTCGCTTCGACCTACCTGGCGTTTCTTCAGCACGCGCAGCTCGATGACGGCCGGTTCCATAACTTCATGGATTACGATCGAACCTGGCTCGACGAGATCGGCACGCACGACAGTTGCGGCCGCGCAGTCTGGGCGCTCGGTTATGGCGCGGCGAACGCCGCGAGCAAGACCTGGCGGCGCGTTTGCACTAAACTTCTCGACCGCACTATTCCGTCGCTGGAGAATCTCGAGTACGTTCGCTCGCGCGCCTATGCGGCGATCGGCCTCGCCCACGCGCAGCGTGCGCTCGACGAAGCGCGGTACGCGGAGGCGTTGCGTTATCTCGCCGACGAGATTCTCGCCGCCTACGATGCGACGGCAACCGAAGACTGGCAGTGGTTCGAGAACGCCATGACCTACGACAACGCGCGGCTGTCTGAGGCGCTGATCCGGGCCGGCCAAGTTCTGGGTGAGCCGCGGTACGCGCAAGCCGGATTGGCAACCCTGCGGTTCTACGAGGGCGTGACGATCGAAAACGGCATCCACGTGCCGATCGGAAACGACGGCTGGTATCATCGCGGGGAGTCGCGTGCGCGCTACGCGCAGCAGCCGCTCGAAGCTTCTGCCTTGGTCGACGCGGCGCTCGCCGCGTTCGACCTTACCGGCGAGGCAGGCCACGTCGAGACCGCCGAGCTTGCCCTGGAATGGTACTACGGCAAGAACTCGCGCGGTATCGTGATGGCCAACGGTGGCGGATGCTACGACGGCTTGGGCGAGGACGCCGTAAATACCAATATGGGCGCGGAGTCCACGCTGGCATTCCTTTCGGCGGCCTACGCTGTGGCCGCTCGACGGTCGCGGGTGCTTCGCGCGGTGCGATAAACTGCGGGAAACGTCGCACAGGCACCCACCCACCCCTCGGCGAACCGTGCTTAATGCTCCTGGAAACGGAAATTCTCAACGACGCGCAGTTAGCCGCCGTTAGGCAAAGCGATGGCCCGGTGTTGATTTTTGCCGGCGCCGGGAGCGGAAAGACCCGAGTCCTCACCCACCGCATCGCGCATTTACTCGACGATTTGCGCGTCGCACCCGAACGCATTCTCGCCGTCACGTTCACGAACAAGGCGGCGGGCGAAATGAAATCGCGCCTGCACACGATGGTGGGACCGGTCGCGCGCGATCTTTGGGTTGGAACGTTCCATTCGATGTGCGTGCGCATTCTGCGCCGCGACGGATCGCGCATCGGCATCGGACGCAGCTTTGCCGTCATCGACGATTCAGATCAGCGTCAGCTGGTCAAAGAAATTCTCGACGATCTCGATTACGACGAGCGCCATCTTTCGGCATCGGCCTGTCTGGCCGAAATCGACAAAGCCAAGAATGCGCTGATCTGGCCCGATCAGTACGTGCAGAGCCAGACGTCGTTCGCCGGAGAGCGGATCGCCAACGTCTACACGGAGTACCAGCGCCGGCTCGCCGAATCGAACTCGCTCGATTTCGACGATCTGATCGTACGGACGATCGATCTGCTCGAGCGCGACAAAGAGACTCGCGAAAAGTACCAGAACCGTTTCGAGTACGTGCTCGTCGACGAATACCAAGATGTCAACGCGGCCCAATACCACGTCGTCGCACTGCTCGCCGGGTATCACGGCAACGTCACGGTCGTCGGCGACGACGACCAATCGATCTACTCGTGGCGCGGCAGCGACTACCGCATGATCCTGCGCTTTGAAGAAGACTTTCCCGGCACGAAGACGTTCAAGCTCGAAGAGAACTATCGCAGCAGCGGGCGCATCCTGGAAGCCGCGAATAGTCTCGTCGCCAACAATCGTTCTCGCGCGCCGAAGCGGCTCTTCACGTCGCGCGGTGAGGGCGAAGCAATCACCGTCTACCCGGCCGCTACCGAGCGCGACGAGGCGCGTTACGTGGTTGAGAAGGTGAAGAGCATGGTGCGCGACGGCGCGGCCTACCGCGATTTCGTCGTGCTCTACCGCACGAACGCGCAATCGCGCGTGTTCGAAGAAGCGCTGCTTGCGGAGGGTATTCCTTACCGCGTCGTCGGCGGCGTCGGATTCTACGCGCGGACCGAAGTCAAGGACGTCGTCGCCTATCTGCGCTACATCGTCAACTCCTCCGATGCCCTCGCGTTCAAGCGAATCGTCAACGTGCCGCGCCGCGGCATCGGCCAGCAGACGCTGGCGGCATTGGTGCAGGCGGCAAACGCGGCGCGCGTTTCCGTCGGTGAGTCGATCTTCAGCAGTGACCTGCTGCGTGCGGCCGTGCCGAAGAAGCTCAAGGAGCTCGAGCGCTTCGCCGAGCTGATCAACGAGTTGCGCCGCGTCGCCGAGAGTGGCGGCGTCGCCGATGTGCTGGTCGCGGTCATGGAGCGTTCCGGATACGTCCGCGAGCTGCAGGCCGAGGACACGCACGAGGCCCGCGGGCGGCTCGAGAATCTCTCCGAACTCGTCGGCGTGGCGCGTGAGTATGAAAACTCCGACGACGCGCCGTCGCTCGCTGGATTTCTCGCGAACATTGCGCTGGTCAGCGATCTCGACTCGCTCGATGACGATGCATCCTACGTAACGCTGATGACGCTGCATAGCGCCAAGGGCTTAGAGTTTTCGAACGTTTTTCTCACGGGGCTCGAGGAGGGCGTGTTTCCCCACAGCCGTACCCTCACCGAGCCCGCCGAACTGGAAGAAGAACGCCGTCTCGCCTACGTCGGCATCACGCGGGCGATCGATCGCCTCTACCTCACGTACGCGGCGCGGCGCGCTCTCTTCGGAAATACGTACGCGTATCCTAAGTCGCGATTCCTCGAAGAGATTCCGTCGCTCGAGATCCTCGAAAGCGGCAGCGTCCCGCTTCCGCGGCCGTCGGGCGGCCGCTGGCGCGAGGTCGCAATCCACGAATCGGCCGGCGCGGGCGTGCATTTGGGCTTGAAGGCCGGCGACCGCGTGCGTCATCCCAAGTGGGGCGAAGGGCAAATCGATGGTATCGTCGGTGCGGGCGGCGACGGGCTCGTTACGATCGACTTTCCAAACGTGGGCCAAAAAATGCTCATGCTCAAGTACGCGCCGCTCGAGAAAATTTAGCGCCGTCATCCCCGGCGAGGAAATAGGGTGGCTCAACAACTACGGGTTGGAGTTGCGGGCGCGCTCGGCCGTATGGGTACGGTCGCGCGCGAAGCATTGCAGCGCACCGGAGAATACTGCTGCGGTCTCGCACGCCGTAGCGATCCGGAGCTCGGCATCTTTGGCTCGCTCGACGACCTCTTCGCACAAAACCCCGACGTGCTGCTCGATCTTACGACCCAGCCGGATAGCTACGAGATCTCGCTCGCCGCAGCAGCACGCGGCTGTAACGTCGTCGTCGGTGCCAGCGGATGGAGCGAGGAGCAGCGCGCTGCCTTGGGAGCAATGGCCGAGGAGCGCGGCGTCGGCGCGATCGTCGCCCCGAATTTTTCGCTCGGCGCAATGCTGATGATGCGCTTCGCGCAGGAAGCTGCGCGCTTTTTCCCCGCCGCTGAGATCGTCGATCTCCATCACGCAGCCAAGAAGGACGCGCCGTCCGGCACGGCGCGCGATACTGCCGCTCGCATTGAGGGCGTCTCCGGCAGCGCGCCGCCGATTCACAGCGTGCGGCTGACCGGCCTCCTCGCGCATCACGAGGTGCTTTTCGGAGGCGCCGGCGAGCTGCTGACGATCCGCCACGATTCCTTTAGCCGCGAGTCCTTCGTCCAAGGAATGCTGGTCGCGGTGCGCGCTGTCGCGGCGCGGCGCGGGTTGACGGTCGGGCTCGACTCGATCTTCGAGGCACGGTCGTGAACGTCGCGGTCGTCGGTGCTACCGGCGCGGTCGGCGAGACGATACTACGGCTACTCGAGGAGCGCGCTCTTCCGATCGCGCGGCTCGAGCCGTTTGCGTCGCGCCCGCGTGCGAACGCGATACGCTTTCGCGGCGCGTCGATGGACGTACGTGCCGCGAGCGAGGACGCGCTGCGCGATTTCGACGTCGTGTTCTTCGCAAGCGGCGAAGACGCGAGCGAACGCTACGCGCCGGCGCTGCTGGAACGCGGTTCCATCGTAATCGACAATAGCGCCACCTTCCGTCTGCACCAAGGCGTGCCGCTGATCGTCCCCGACGTCAACGCCGACGTGCTGCGCGCCGAGCACCGTCTCTTTCCGGTCGCCAACTGCACGGCGATCGTGCTCTCTACGGCACTGCGTCCGATACGCGACGCCGCCGGCTTGCGCTCCGTCCGCGTTGCTACTTATCAGGCGGCGAGCGGAGCGGGACGGCCGGGACTCGACGAGCTCCTGGCGGGCGAAAATGCGATCGCGCGCGGCGAGGCCGAACCCGAGGCGGCAATCTTCCCGCGGCCGTTGGCGCGCAACGTTGTTCCTCAGGTCGGTGCGTTCGACGAGCTCGGCTGGAGCGGTGAGGAGCGCAAAGTTTGCGCGGAGACCTGCAAGCTTCTCGATCTTCCGGAACTGCACGTGAGCGTCACCGCCGTGCGCGTTCCGGTGTTGACTGCCCACAGCGAGGCAGTCTTCCTTGAAACGCAGCGCCGAACGAGCGCCGAAGAGCTGGCGGAGGCGTTTTCCGACGCGCCGGGCGTCGTCTTTCACCGCAGCGGCATCGTCACGCCGCGCGAGGTCGAGGGGAGCGACGACGTGCACGTGGCGCGTCTTCGCAGTGAGGAGGACGACCGGCATTTCGCGCTTTGGTGCGTCGGCGATCAACTACGCCGCGGCGCGGCGACGAACGCGGTACAGATTCTCGAGTTGCTGCTGCGGCGAGGCTACGTCGCCGCGTGAACGCGACGCAGCGCATAGCCGTTCTCAAGTTCGGCGGAACGTCGGTTGCGGGTCGCGGCGAACGCGCGATGGCCATTGCGCGAATATGCGATGCGCGCGATGCCGGCTTTGCCGTGGTCGCGGTCGTGTCGGCCATCGGCCGGCCACCCGATCCATACGCGACCGACACGCTGCTCGGTCTCATCGAGGAGCGCGAGCGCAGCGCGAATGCCGACCTTTTGCTCTCCGCGGGCGAGCTCATCGCGGCGGCGATCTTCGCCGAGGAGCTTAGCGCGGCCGGAGTTGAGGCCGTCGCGCTCTCGGGCGCACAGGCCGGAATCGTCACGGATGCGCATCACGGCGACGCCCGAATCCTGCGCGTCGAGCCGCACGCCATTACCGACGCGCTCGATCGCAGCGCCGTTCCCATCGTCGCCGGATTTCAGGGCGCTACCGAAGACGGTGTGGTGACCACGCTGGGTCGCGGGGGAACCGATCTCACCGCGATCGCCATCGGCCACGCGCTCGAGGCGCAGCGGGTCGACATCTACACGGACGTCAGCGGCGCGATGACCGCCGATCCCCGCCGCGTTCCCGACGCGCGAACGATCCCGCGCGCATCATTGATCGAAATGACCGAGCTCGCGAATCTGGGCGCTAAGGTCGTGCACGACAAAGCCGCCGAATACGCGCGGCGCACCCGCACGCGTTACTCGGTCAAAGGTCTAGAGACCGATCGGGGGACGCTCGTCGACGAACGCATTGGTGGAGACCGCCCGATCACTGGGGTGACGTCGACCGGCCGCGTGACTTGGGTTAGGATCATTCGCGGCGATATCGAATCGCCGAAGCGCCGCATGGAGACCGAGCTCGAAATGTTTCGCCGCCTCGCCGAGGCCGGGATCTCGATCGACCAAGTGACGATCAATCAGGCCGGCGTCGCCTTCGTGATCGCCGGCGACCGGGGAAGCGAGGTTCGGCAGCGCCTCGGCGATTTAAATCTCGCCGTGCGCGTACGTGAGGGCTGCGCAAAGCTCTCGATTGTCGGCAGCGGGATGCGCGGCTTACCTGGCGTCGTGCACCGGATCGTCGACGTGCTCTCGCGCGCCGACGTCGAGATCATCCACTGCACCGACAGCAACATGACGGTCTCCGTTCTGGTGCCCGACGATCACGTGACGCGCGCCGAACGCGCGGTCCACGAGGAGTTTGGCCTCGACGAAGAAGAGCCCAAGTTATGACGCAACGCACCCGCCTCGGAACGATTCTCACCGCGATGGTGACGCCGTTCGACGATCGCGCCGAGCTCGATCTGCAAGAAGCGCAACGGCTTACGCGCTGGCTCATCGATCGCGGAAACGATGGGCTCGTCGTCGCGGGTTCGACTGGCGAGGGGCAGACGCTCGACGCAAACGAACGCGTCGCGCTCTGGGCTGCGGTCAAGGATGCCGCCGGCGATTCCGCGGTGGTCGTGGCGAATGCCGGAACCAATTCGACGCGCGAATCGGTCGCCGCGGTCGAAGCCGCTGAGAAAGCCGGCGTCGATGCCATCCTCGCCGTCGTTCCGTACTACAACAAGCCGACGCAGAGCGGCATGATCGCACACTTCGGTGCGATCGCTCAAGCGACGCGCCTTCCCGTCGTCGTCTACAATATTCCTGGACGCACCGGCGCGAATATGCTTCCGCAGACGCTGCTGGAGCTTGCGAGCCGCCACGTCAACGTCGCCGGCGTCAAAGAATCGAGCGGCGACCTGAAGCAGATTGGAACGATACTCCGCGACCGCGCCGGCGACTTCGTCGTTTGGGCGGGCGACGACCATCTCTTTTTGGCATGCTTGGCGCTCGGAGCCGACGGCGTCGTCGGTGTCGCCTCTCACCTCTGTTCGCGCGAGTACCGGCGCATGTACGATGCGTATCGCGCCGGGCGAAACGACGAAGCGGCCGACATTGCGGCCTCGCTATTGCCGTTGATCGACGCGCTCTTTGCAACGACGAGCCCCATTCCGGTGAAGTGGGCGATGCGCCGGCTTGGATTCGCGGTCGGCGAATGCCGCTTGCCGCTCGACGCGATGCCGCCGGCGGTCGCCGATAGATTACTCCCCTTGATCGCCCCGTACGCACCCCCTTCGACAGCGCCCGGGGCAGGCGTCGAGTCGCGATAACCCCGTGCAGATCTTAGGTTGCCGGCTCGATCCCGTCGACTCGGACGAGGCGACTGCGCGCATTTTGGAGCTAGCGCGCGGCAACGCGGCCGCGCAGGTGATCACGCTCGGCACCGAGATGGTCGTCTACGCGCAGCACGACGCACGATTTCGGTCGATCGTCAATTCCTCGGCGCTCTCGCTCTGCGATACGGTCGGACTGCTCGCGGTGGCGCGCCATCGAAAGGCCTCTTTGCGCGCGCGTGTGACCGGCGTCGAGCTGATCGAGCATCTCTGCGCCGGCGCCGCTGCCGAAGAGCTGCCGGTATATTTTCTCGGGAGCGCCGAGGGCATCGCCGCCGAAGCTGCGGCAAAACTACAGTTGCGTTTTCCCGCGCTGCGTGTAGCCGGCACGCGAAGCGGATACTTTCACGACGACGATTCGGATGCCGTCGCACGAGAGATCGCGGCAAGCGGAGCGCGCCTGCTCTTCGCCGGCATGGGGTCGCCGCGTCAGGAGTATTGGCTCTCCGAGAACCTACAGAAAACGGGGTGCGGCGCCGGAATCGGTGTCGGCGGATCCTTCGACGTCATCGCGGGGAGGATCGAACGTGCGCCCGATCTCGTCCGGCGTCTCGGGATGGAATGGCTCTATCGCCTCGCTAAAGAACCCTGGCGCTGGCGACGGCAGCTCGCGCTTCCGCGCTTCGTAATGCTCGTCGCGCTCGACGAGCTCGGCAGTCGCTCCGCTCGAAAGGGAATGGTAGGCTTGTGAAAGCGATGATCTTGGCGGGCGGTCTTTCGACGCGCCTCTATCCGCTGACCAAGCTCGTTCCCAAGCCGCTCGTTCCCGTCGCGGGCGTGCCGAATGCCGCGCACTTGCTGCACTATCTTAAGGCCTATGGCTTCAACGAGATTGCGATCAACACGCACTATCTTGCCGATTCCATCGTGTCGACGCTCGGCGACGGCTCGCAATTCGGCGTGAAACTGCACTACTCGTACGAACCGGAGCTGCTCGGCAGCGCCGGCGGGGTGAAGAAAATCGAGGATTTCTTCGACGACGAGCCGTTCTTAGTTATCGGCTGCGACGAAGTCACCGACATGCGCCTCGACCGGCTCTTCGATTTTCATCGCGACCGCGGTGCGATCGCGACGATCGGCCTCGTCGAATGCGACGAAGTCGACCAATACGGGGTGGTCGTGCTCGACGAACGCGGAAAGATCGTGGGTTTCCAAGAGAAGCCGGCCAAGGGCACGGAGCTCAGCAAGCTCGCCAACACTGGCGTCTACGCTTTCTCGCCGGCAATTTTCGAGCACATTCCGGCAAACGAGTTCTACGATTTTGGAAATCAAGTGTTTCCGGCGCTGCAGAAGGCGGCCGAGCCGTTTTACGGCTTCGAAGCGCGCGGCGCGTACTGGGCGGACATCGGCACGCCCGGCGAGTACCGCCGCGCGAGCTACGACGTCGTTCGCGGCGTCATGGTTATTCCGCACACGACGCCCAACGGAATCGATCCTTCCGCGAAGATCGCCGCCGACGCGCGGATCGAGGGGCCGGTGCGCGTCGGCGCGGGAGCCGTCGTCGCCGAAGGCGTCCATATCGTCGGACCGAGCATTCTCGACGACAACGTGCGGGTGGAGAACGGAGCGCGGCTCGAACGCACGATATGCTGGCAGAATGCGACGATCGGCGCGCGGGCGGAGCTCTGCGATACCGTCGTCGGCAACGGGTTCGCCGTCGAGCCGACGAGCGTGATAGCCAACGCACTCGTCGCCGGGAGCGACTAGACCCTAGCGGTTCGTCCCGCTTGGCGTGACTGAGGCGCGTGGGATGGCGCGCGCTTCTCGACCTGCTCTTTCCGCCGCAGTGCGCCGGCTGTAATGCACTCGGTTCGGGCCTTTGCGATACGTGTGCGGGTGCATGCGAGCGAATTCGAGTTCGCTTTCCCTTGCTTCGTGTGACCGCATGCGGCGCGTACGAGGGAAATCTGCGTGCCGCGGTGCTCGCGCTCAAAGATGGGCGGCGCGACGTCGCCGAAGCGCTCGGCCGCACCGTCGCTCCGCTCATCTTACCCGGCTCCCTGCTCGTGCCGATTCCGACGACGATGCGGCGGCGGCGCGTTCGAGGCTTCGACGGCGTCGCGGCCGTCGCTCGTCACGCCGCTATAATTTCCGGCGCGCGCGTCGCATTGGCGCTGGAGCAGCGCGCGGGCGACGCACAGCGCGGACGCTCGCGGACGCAGCGCCTTGCGGCGAGGGGTCGGTTCGCGTGCGATCCGGGGGCGGTTTCAGCCTGTCGCGTGACGCTGTTCGACGACGTTTGCACGACCGGGTCGACGCTGCGCGATTGCGCCGGGGCGGTGCGCGAGGCCGGAGGCCTGGTCGAGGATGCCGTGGTGGTAGCGGTGACGAAGAGCGGTTCCCCGTGGAGTCTACCCAACGTGAGCTGACGTCGCTCGACGAGCTCTTTCTGCAGCGCGCCTACGAGCTTGCGGCTCGTGGAGTCGGAAATACCGCGCCGAACCCGCCGGTCGGTGCGGTCGTGGTGCAGAAGGGACGCCTCATCGGTGAGGGATACCATTCGCGCGCGGGAGAGGCGCATGCCGAGACCAACGCGATCGCGCAGGCCGGCGAAGCCGCTCGCGGCGCCACCCTCTACGTCTCGCTCGAACCCTGCCGCCACGTCGGACGCACGCCGCCGTGCACGAGCGCGGTCGCCGCAGCCGGCATTGCGCGCGTCGTTGCCGGAACGGTCGATCCGAGCGGACGCGGCGGTGCCGGGGAGCTGCGCGAATGCGGCATCGAGGTTGCGATCGCCGAGGATCCCGCGGCGCGGGAGCTCATCGAAACTTTCGCGCGCGCGAACGCGCTCGTGCGGCCGTACGTGGCGTTGAAGATGGCGATGTCGCTCGACGGCGTCGTCGCTGCGAGGCCGGGAGTTCGCGAGCGGCTCGGTTCGCCGGCCGAGGAGCGTTACGTGCGCGACCTTCGGACGCGATTCGACGCGGTAATGGTCGGCGCGGAAACGATTCGCGTCGACGATCCGCAGCTCACGGTTCGTCCGCCGCACGACCGCGCGCGCCCCTACGTGCGCGTCGTCGCGTGCGGTGGCAAGCCGCTCTCCGCCCGAAGCCGCGTTTTCTCCGACATGGCCGGCTACGCTACGACCATCGCGTTGGTAACGGCCGGCTCCGCCGCGCACTTCGAAGCTTTGTCCGGCGTCGCGGACGTCGTCGAGGTCAGTGCGGCCGGCGACGGGGCGCTCGACCTGCCTGCGGCGATGAAAGCGTTGCGCGATCGTGGGGTCTTCAGCGTGCTTTGCGAGGGCGGCCCGAAACTTGCTGCGAGCCTGCTAGCGGCTAACGTGGTCGACCGCGTCTACTGGGCGATTGCGCCGCTGTTCTTGAGCGGAGCGAATGCGGTTCACGTGCTCTCTGGTCGCAACCTTGGCGGCATCTCCATTCGCGTCGATCGCGTCGATCGCGCCGATGACGACGTAATCGTCTCCGGCGTTCCGAACGGCGCTGAGGCGGACGCGAGTGTTTAGCGGATTGGTCGGTTATCGCGGCACCGTGGTCGCTCGCGAGCCGTGCGACGGTGGCGGGGTTACGCTGCGGGTACAATGCGAAGGCGTTCCGAGCGAGCGCCCCGAGGTGAAGGATTCGATTGCGATCGATGGCGTCTGTCTTACCGCGACGGCGATCGATGGCGACGTCATTCGCTTCGACGTCGTACCCGAGACGCTCGCTCGAAGCACGCTGGGCGAACGTGCCGCCGGCGATCGCGTCAACGTCGAGTACGCACTGCGCCTCGGCGATCGAATCGGAGGGCACATGGTCTACGGTCACGTCGATTGCACGACGCGCGTGCTCGCCCGTGCGCGGGAGGGGCAAGGAGAGCGCATGCAGATCGAAGTCCCTAGGGCGCTCGCGGGAATGATCGTGCCGAAGGGCTTCGTGGCGATCGACGGGGTGAGCCTTACCGTCGCGAGCGTAAACGGCGAATCGTTTGAAGTGGCGCTGATTCCGGAGACACTCGCGCGCACGACGCTCGGGGAACGCGCCGCGGGAAGCAATGTCAATCTCGAAGCCGATCCCCTCGCTCGCTACGCCGCCTTCGCGGTGTCATCCTGAGCTTGTCGAAGGAGTCTCGGTGACCAAATTTCACGATACGATTCCCAGCAGTGCGCGAATCTTTGAGGCGCGCCTCCAGGTTCAATGGGCCGACGTCGACATCGCCGGCATCATGTACTTTGCGGCCTACTCGCGCTTCGCTGAGTATGCGGAGATGCAGCTTTTCGCGGAGCTGGGCTTTCCGTACGAAAGCGTCTTCCAGCAATACGATTTCTGGCTGCCGCGCGTGCGGGTCGAAGCCGAATATCACGCGCCCGCGCTGATGAGCGATTGGCTGCGCATGCGCACGCACGTCGAGCATGTCGGCGCCTCGAGCCTACGCTGGGTCACGGTGTTCTTCAGCGAGCGCACCGGCGAGCCGGGAGCGGCGATGAAGTTCGTCGTCGCGGCGATGGACGGCGCGACGAAGAAGAGCCGGCCGTTGCCCGAAGCGATTCGCACCGCGCTGATTTCGTGCGTGTAGCGGTACTGGTCGCGCCGCGCCAAATCGAGTTGCGCGAGGAGCCCGCGCCGAGCGCGCCCCCGGGGGGCATCGTCGTGAGGGTGCGCGCGGCGCTCACCGACGGTACCGATTTGAAGACTTATCGCCGCGGGCATCCGAAGATGCCGATGCCGACGCGTTTCGGACACGAATTCTCGGGTGAGGTCGCGGCCGCCGGCGAGGGCGTCACCGCGTTCGCGGCCGGCGACGCGGTCATGTGCGCGCACACGGCGCCGTGCGGCCGATGCTTCTGGTGCGTTAACGGCCAAGAAGAACTTTGCGAAGAGCTCATGCCCGCGATGCTGTTGGGCGCGTACTCGGACTGCATCGCCGTTCCCAAACGCATCGTCGAGCGGAACTGCTTCCTTAAGCCGGCGGGCGTGAGCTATGCGGAAGCCGCGTTCCTCGAGCCGTTGGCTTGCGTGGTGCACTCGCTGACGATCCTTGCGCCGGCATCCGGGTCGACCGTGGCGATTATCGGCAACGGCGGATTCGGCATGCTTCACGCGCTGCTGCTCGTCCGCAACGGCGTCAACGCGATGCTTTTCGGGCGTAACGAAGCGCGCCTCGCGCTCGCGCGAGAACTCGGGCTGCAGAGCTTCGATACGCGGACGACGCCGATTAGCGATGCAATCCTCGAGCACACGCAGGGCCGCGGAGCCGACGCTGTCGTCGAGGCGACCGGTACCGCAGAGATGTGGGAGAGCGCGCCGTCATTCGTGCGGCGGGGCGGCACGGTCTCGTTCTTCGCCGGATTGCCGGGGGACGCGCGCGTCTCGTTTCTCGCCGCGCGGCTGCACTACGACGAGGTACGACTGCTGGCGCCCTTTCACTTCGCTCCCGCGGACGTGCGCGCCGCGTACGAGCTGATCGCCGCGCACGCGCTCCCGTTGGAACGGCTCGTTTCTCGAGTCTATCCGCTCGCGGAGATCGGTGCCGCGTTCAGGGATCTCGACGCAGGGCTCGGGCCGAAGGTGCTGATCGAGCCGTGACCGAGCGAACGATGCGCGCCGGCGTTCTCTACGATGTCGACGACATTCGAATCGAGCAACGCGCGGTTCCGCAGCTCAACGAGGGCGAGATCCTCGTGCGCACGATGGCCAGCGGCATCTGCAGCGGCGACGTGATGCCATGGTACATTCGGCGAAAGGCACCGCTCGTGCTCGGACACGAGCCGGCCGGCGTGGTCGCGCAAACTCGCGGCGACGTTCCGTTCGCCGTCGGCGATCGCGTCTTCGTGCACCATCACGCGCCGTGTTTCGAGTGTCGCGCCTGCGGACGCGGCGAGTACGTGCAGTGTGCGACGTGGCGCGCAACCAAGATCGATCCCGGCGGCGTCGCCGAGTACTTTCGGGTCGCGGCCGAAAACTTGCGCGACACGCTCGTTCTGCCGGCAGCCGTCCCGTTTGCCGACGCTTCGCTCGTCGAACCGCTCGCGTGCGTCGTGAAGTCATTGCGGCGCAGTGGCGTGCGAGCGGGCGATCGTCTTTACGTCATCGGGTTGGGAGTGATGGGCTTGCTGCACGTGCTGGCGGCACGCGCGCTCGGCGCCGACGTCTTCGGCAGCGATTTTATCGCCGCGCGGCGTAGCGTCGCCGAGAAGAACGGCGCCGTCGCCTTTGCGCCGGAGGAAGTAAAGGCCGCGCTGCCCGACGGCGCGGACGTCGTGATTTGCGGGCCCGGCAGCCCCGCCGCAATGGAGGCTGCGGTCGCCGCGGCCGCGCCGGCCGGTACGGTGGTGATGTTCACGCCGTTTCCGCCCGACGTAGCGGTCACGATTGATTCGCAGCGGATGTACTTCGGCGATCTCCGCGTCGTGGCGAGTTATTCTTGCGGTCCCGAGGATACGCGCGCGGCGCTCGATCTCATCGCGAACGGCGCGGTCACCGCGTCGAAGGTCGGCGCCGAGCTCGTACCGCTCGACGAAGTCCCGCGCGCTTACAGTCAGCTCGCGCAGTCACTGATCATCAAGCCGATTGTCGTCTTCGGCGAGAGTGCCTATACTTAAAAGGCAACCACAGGAGGGCAGGCCATGCGACTCGCTCGACTCGGACTCCTATTCGTGTTCGTTGGGTGCCAGTCGGCACCGTTCTCGCCCGCAGCGATCTCATCCCAACCGCAGGTCCAAAATGATGGATCGGCGCGCGCTCGTGGCGGGCACGTCTTCGTGGCGGGCTCGACCTCGACGCACTATCCCTCGGTGGAGCGCTTTAAGCTCGTCGACGGCGTACCGGGGTCATCGCCGGATCGCGTCTACAAGGGGTTCGGGGACCTCATTGCGGCCTCTCCGAACGGAACGATGTACGCGTTTGGCGGCTACAGCCAGCCCGGGATCTTCGCGTTCGGCCCGCGCGGAGTTAAACCGATTCGCAGGTTTCAGTTTTCCGGGCCGGGCCGTTGCGGCGACTCGAGCAGCGAGGAGACGACGGTCTCCGCAATCGCAACCGATTCACAACGATATCTTTTTGCAGCAATTTACACGTACGCCGGAGCGCGAAAGCGAGGCGCGCGCGTTGGCAACCGGGCAAAGTCCGGCGGTGTGCCCTGTAACGGCGTTGCGATATTCGCGCCGGATGCGAGTGGACCGGTCGCCCCCGTCCGGACCATTCCGCTACGGCGTGCGATCATCACCGGGATAGCGGTCGATTCCAACGATAATCTCTACGTTGCCGAGCTGCCGTACACCGTGGTCGAGTTTACCAACGCGGTATCGGATCCGAAACGAGCGCGCGTTTTCCACACCGAATCTCCCGCGCACGTGTCCTCCGTCGCGACTGACGGCGCCGGCGACGTCTTCATATCAAACGTCAACTACGGCTACAAGACCGGTTGGATAGACCGTTATTCGCCAAGTGCGAAAGGTAAGGGACCGCCGACGAGCCAGGTCGTGCTTCAGGGCTCGAACCTGCACCTCTTGTACGCCATCGCCGTACGGCATCGCGAGCTCTTTGCTGCGGACGGCTACAACCACATCGATCTCTACCACGCGCTCGCGAACGGCGGCCAGTCGCCATTCGATTCGTTTGCCGCGAGCGATCCTTCGTCGGTCGCCGTCGGGCCCTAGAGGCTAGCTCTCGACGTAGACCGGCGGCGCCGGCTCGGGAATCGGCAGGACGACGTCGTCGGCGCGCGAGGTCACCCGCCAGGCGAAGAAGAGCGAGACGATATAGAGCCCCGCGGCCAAAAACCACGGCGCGCCGATGAGTCCGAGCGATCGCCAGGGACCGGCAAACTGCGCGAACGTAAGCGAAAAGAGCGCCGGCCCAAGCAACATGGAAATGCCGCGCACGGAGCCGAGAGCGCCTTGAAGTTCGCCTTGTTCCGCGGGGCCGACGCGGCGCGTCATAAGCGCTTGCGAGGATGCTTGATACATCGGCAGCGAGATGACGACCGCCGCAACGAGGAACAGGATGCCGTTGTTAAATCCCATTAGCGTCAATCCGGCGGCCGCGACGACAAGGCTGGCGAGTAGCGTTCGCCGTTCGCCAAGACGTTTGACGACGGGACCGACCAGCGTTGCCTGATTGATCGCGGCGACTATTCCGACCAGCGCCAGAGTAAATCCGATGCTGCCGGTGCTCCAACCGAAGGCGGCGATGCAATAGATCACCCAAACGTTCGGAAAGACTTCGTGCGCGACGTAGGTGATGAAATTTACCCACGTGAGACCCCAGAGCTCGTGATGCGAACGCAACAGACGCAGCGATCCGAGGGGGTTGGCGCGCTTCCACTCCAGGCGCGGCGTTCGACGCTCGCGCGGAAGCGACTCCGGCAGCACGAAAAGGCCGTAAAGCGTATTGAGCAGCGCGAATATCGCCGCGGCCCAGAACGTCAGGCGCGGATTGATGTTTCCGACCATGCCGCCGATGGCGGGGCCCAGGACGAAGCCGAGGCCAAAGGCGCTCCCAATCATGCCGAATGCCGAGGCGCGTTTCTCCGGAGGCGTCACGTCGGCGATGTATGCGCTCGCCGCCGTCATGTTGGAGGTTGCGATTCCGGAGAGCACGCGACCGGCGAAAAGCCACCACAGATTCGGCGCTAGGGCCATGATCGCATAGTCGAGCGCGGTAACGGCGTTGGAGATCAGAATGACGGGGCGACGACCGATGCGATCGGAGAGCATGCCCAACAAGGGCGAGCAGAAGAACTGCATCAGCGCCCAAGCCGTCGCGAAAAGCCCGATGATCTTTGCCGCCCACGCGTAGTCGTTTCCGACGAACCCCGCGATCAGCTTCGGCAGCACGGGACCGATCATGCCGAACGTCATCATGTCGATCAGCACGGTAACGAAGATGAAAGCCGTCGCCGCGCGACGACTAGATTCACGCATCATAGACCGCCTCCAGCCAGAGATCGACCGCGTGGTCGATGCGCGCGCGATCGTGCGTCGCTAAAAGATCGAGCAAAAATCCGCGGAAGCCGGCGAGGAGAAGCGTCGCCTGCGTTGCCGTACATCCTTTGAGCGCGTCGAGCCAGTCGTTGATCGAGCTGTCGAGATAGCCCGGAAAGCGCGAGCGGTCCTGGAGCGCGAGCCCATAGACTTCAAACGCCAGCCGCGTTAGCGGCTCCCACTCGGGTTTGCTCCACTCGCGCCAGAGCGCGCGCGCGACTTCGCGTGGCGAAGGCGCGTCGAGCTTGAGTTGCGCCATCATCGCGCGCTGACGGTCGCGGCCGCGCCTGACGATCTCGACAACCAACGCCTCCTTCGAACCGAAATAGTAGAGCAATATGCGCGGACTGGCACCGACGGCTTTGGCGAGCGGCCGCAGCGAAAGCTCCGCCAAGCCGTGACG
>DATASC010000009.1:0-10948 GCA_036269355.1 Candidatus Cybelea sp.
CTCTTTCGCGACGTACGCACCGGCGATTCGATTCTCCCCGCTCACTACGTAGCCGTTGCCGAGGTTGTTGCCGCGCTGTCGCGGGCGAGCATTTCCGCACCGTGAACGCGAGAAAGCGCGCGGTCTACGCCTTCGCCGCGCTGCTGCTGGCAATCGTCGGCATTCTGATCGTTCCGCTGCCGCCGTGGCTGCTCGACGTGCTTTTGGGCGTGAACATCTTTGGATCGTCGCTCGTGCTGCTGCTCTCGGTCACGGTCGACGATCCGCTCGAATTCTCGGCGTTCGCCCCGGCGCTGCTGGTCGCGACGCTTTTTAGGCTATCGCTCGACGTTTCCGCGACGCGGCTGATCCTTACGTCGGGCGCGACGCCCGGCGCGGTGGGGGCGATCATTCCCGCCTTCGGCGAGTTCGTCGTGCGCGGGAACCTGGTCGTCGGTCTCATCGTCTTCGCAATCCTCGTGACGATTCAGTTCGTGGTAATTGCGAGCGGATCGCAGCGCGTCGCGGAAGTCGCCGCGCGCTTCACGCTCGACGCGATGCCCGGCAAGCAAATGGCAATCGACGCGGACATTCACGCGGGCGTTCTCGACGGCGAGGGCGCTCGGCGCAAGCGCGCCGTCGTTCAGCGCGAGGCGGACTTTTACGGTGCGATGGACGGCGCGGGAAAGTTCGTCAAGGGCGATGCCGTCGCGGCGTTGGTCATCGTCGCGCTCAATCTCTGCGGGGGCGTCATCGTTGGAATCGTCTATCACGGGCTCTCGCCGCTCGACGCGCTCAACACCTTCGCTTTGCTCTCCATCGGCAACGCGCTCGTCACGACCCTTCCCGCATTTCTCATCTCGACGGCGATGGGGATGATGGTAACGCGGGTCGCTTCGGACGGCGCGCTCGGAGCAGACTTAGCGGCACAACTGCTCGCGCGGCCCGACGCGCTGCGAAGTGCGGGTGCCCTGCTGCTCGCACTCGCGCTCGTGCCCGCTCTCCCGCGTCCGCTCTTCATCGTCCTCGGCGCGGGAGCGTTCGCCGTGGCGCATGCCGCGCAGCGCCAGCGCCGCTTCCGGGAAAACGAAACGATTGAGGCGCGCGAACGGGCGAAGCGTCACGCGATGCGACGCCCCGAGCTCGCACTCGGACTCGTCGGCGTCGACGCAATCGCGATCGAGATCGGTGCCGATCTCGCGCAGCTCCTCGCGCCGCCGCTCGCCGATGCGCTGCTCGATCGCGTCGGCGAAGTTCGCCGTGCGCTCGCCGCCGACATCGGCCTCGTCCTCCCCGGCGTCCGCTTGCGCGACGATCTCGCGCGCGATCCACACACCTACGGCATCAGGGTCAGGGACCGATTGGCCGGCGCCGGGCGTCTCGATCTCGATCGGCTGCTCGCCGTCGCCGACGAGAGCGTTCTCACGCATTTCAACGTACGAATCGAGCGGGAGCCGGTCTACGGATTGCCCGCCGCCTGGATCGAACCGGCGGCGCGCGAGCGCGCGACGGACGCAGGCGCGCTCGTCTTCGATCCGATCTCGGTGCTAGGATCGCACTTAGCGGAGATCGCGAGAACGCATGCCGCCGAGCTGGTCGGGCGGCAAGAGCTTCACTCGCTCTTCGAACATCTGCGCACGATGGTGCCCGCGCTGATCAAGGAAGTCGGCGGCGAGGCGCTTCCGTTCGGGTCGGTCCATCGTGCATTCGGGCTGCTCCTGCGCGAGTGCGCGTGGCCGCGCGATCCCGTTGCCGTGCTCGATGCGATGTTGGAGGCACGAACCGCGGATCCGCAGGAGCTCGCCGAGGCGGCACGGCGCGCGATCGTGCCCGATTTGTTGCGGCGCCGCGGCCTGACCCGCCTCGAGCCGGTGATCTTCGAGGCCTCGTTCGAACGGGAAATCGTCGCGGCATGGTGCGGCCGCGACGGCGCGGGTCTCGATCCCGTAACGGCGCTGGCGTTGCGCGCGCGCATCGAAGCGTATGCCGCAGTGGTTCCGCGCGATCGAGCGGCGGTGGTCTGCACCGCACCCTTGCGTCCGGTGCTCGCCGATTTCTTGTTGCGCTCGGGAATCCGCATAAACGTGTATGCATATGGCGAGCTGCCCGGCGAGATCGCGCTCGCGCCCGCCGAGGTCATCGCGCACGACGAACCGAACGCGCTGGTGTGCTGAGGGCACTTTCGTGCACCTGACGACGCTCGACTGGGTTATCGTCGTCGTTTCCTTGGGCGTGAGCTTCGTGCCGGCGATCGTGCTCGCGCGACGCGCCGGGCGCAACATCACCGAGTTCTTTGCCGCCGGCCGCGCGGCGCCGTGGTGGCTCATCGGGATATCGCTGGTCGCGACCACGTTTTCTACCGACACGCCGAACCTCGTCACGAATCTCGTTCGCGACGGCGGCGTCGCCGAGAACTGGGTCTGGTGGTCGTTCTTGCTCACCGGCATGGCGACCGTATTCTTTTACGCGCGCCTCTGGCGTCGTTCGCGGGTGCTGACCGACCTCGAGTTCTACGAGTTGCGCTACGCGGGACGCGCCGCGTCGTTCGTCCGCGGCTTTCGCGCGATCTACTTAGGTCTGTTCTTTAACTGCTGGATCATCGCGACGGTCAATCTGGCGCTGGTGAAGATTGCCGGAGTTCTTTTCGGCTGGCCGCGCGCCGAGACGCTCGCTATCTCCGTCGTCATTCCCATCGTCTTCGCCGCTACCGCCGGACTCTGGGGCGTGATGGTTACCGACACGATTCAGTTCTGCATCACGATGACCTCCGCGTTTGCCGCCGCGTACTTCGCCGTCCACGCGCCGGGCGTCGGCGGCCTCCACGGCCTCATCGCGCATTTCGCTCGAACAAACCCGAGCGCGCTCGCGATTCTGCCGAACTTCAACGACTGGCAGACCGCGCTGGGCATCTTCGTCATTCCGATCACCGTTATCTGGTGGTCGGTGTGGTATCCCGGCGCCGAACCAGGCGGCGGCAGTTACGTCGCTCAGCGAATGCTCGCGGCCAAAACGGAATCCGACGCGCTCTTCGGCACCTTCGCGTTTCAGGCGATGCACTACGCGCTGCGCCCGTGGCCGTGGATCGTGGTCGCGCTCGCGTCGACGATTGTCTACCCGACGCTGCACGACGTTCAGCTTCGCTTCCCGAGCGTCGCGCCGAGTCTCATCGGAAACGACATCGCCTACCCCGCGATGCTCGTCTATTTGCCGGCCGGATTCGCCGGCCTCATGGTCGCCGGAATCTTCGCCGCCTATCGTTCGACGATCGAGACGCATCTCAACTGGGGCACGTCGTATCTCGTGCACGACTTCTATCAGCGCTTCATTCGCCCCGGCTCGTCGCAGCGCGAGCTCGTTTTCGCCGGCCGTCTCGTTACCGCGCTGCTGATGGTTCTCGGCGTGCTCTTCACGCTTGCGCTCGACAACGCAAAGAACTCCTTCAACCTGCTCCTTTCGATCGGCGCCGGAACCGGTCTGATCTATTTGTTGCGCTGGTTCTGGTGGCGGATCAACGCGTGGAGCGAGGTGAGCGCGATGCTCTCGTCGTTCGTCGTGTCGCTCGCATTTTTCATCGCCGCGAAGCTCGGCCACGCAGCGGGCACGACCACGATGCTCTTGACGACGATCGCGATTACGACCGTGGTCTGGATCGCGGTGACCTTCTGCACGCCGCCGGTCGAGCGCAGCGTTCTCGCCGAATTCTATACGCGCGTCCGTCCGGCCGGCCCGGGGTGGAAGAAAATTCGCCGCGAGTGCGGGCTCGGGGCGTCCCCCGACTCACTCACGCTCGCCCTCGCCGGGTGGGTGTTCGGGCTCGCCTCGGTCTACGGCGCGCTCTTCGCCACGGGTGCCTTCGTCTACGGACGCCCGGCACAGGGGTTCGTGTGGAGCGCGGTGGCTGCCGCGGCGATCGCCGGGCTGCTCTGGGTGGGGCGCCGGCTCTGGAGATCGGCGGCAGGCCCGGCGCCCGCCGAAGGCTAAACTCCACCGGCTCCAATGAACTGGAATACGTGGAAGGCGCCGTTCAAGGCGCTCGTCATCGTCGCTGTTTGCGCGATCTCGATTTGGTCGGTCTGGCCGATTCAGAAGACTATTCATCTCGGCCTCGACCTTCAGGGCGGCGCGCGGCTCTTGCTGCAGCTTTCGCCTACGGCCTCCGTGCCGCGGATTACGAGCGAAGTTCAGGCGCAGACGCGCGAGGTCATCGATCGCCGCATCAACGGTCTTGGCGTCGCGGAGCCGTCTATCAGCAACGTTGGGACCGACCGGATTCTGGTCGAGCTCCCGGCGGTGAAGAATCCCGACGAGGCGGAGAAGCTGCTCAAGCAGGCGGCGGTGCTCGAATATAAGATCGTGCCGTTCGACGTTATGCAGAAGGCCGAAGCGGCGAACGCGGTGCTTCTGCAGCCCAACGTATCGCCGAAAGACAGAGCGGCGGCCGAACTCTACGTCTCGAAGACTGCCTATGAGAAGAGCGGCGACGTCGTCTACGCCGGCAAAGATCTGAAGTCGGCGCAGGCGGGCTACGACCAGGCGGGGCGCCCCGACATCCTCTTCCAGACGAAGGATCCCGCTAAGTTCGGTAAGCTCACCACGGCCAACGTGCAGAAGCCGCTCGGCATCTTCCTCGACCATCGCTACCTCTCGGCCCCGATCATTCAGACGGCGATCTACGACAACGGGCAGATCACCGGCACGTTTACGCAAGAAGCGACGGTCACGCTCGCAAACGAGCTGAACGCCGGCGCTCTGCCGGTAAGCATCAGCATCATCGAAAAGGAGACGATCGGCCCGACGCTCGGTAAGATCGACCTGATTCAGTCGATGCGCGCCGCGGCGCTCG
Organism: Candidatus Cybelea sp.; assembly: GCA_036269355.1. Classification (GTDB taxonomy): domain Bacteria; phylum Vulcanimicrobiota; class Vulcanimicrobiia; order Vulcanimicrobiales; family Vulcanimicrobiaceae; genus Cybelea. The sequence goes on from DATASC010000009.1 coordinate 4,823, forward strand.
GACTCGGCCTCGTCTTGATCTTCATGATCGCGGTTTACCGCTTACCGGGGCTTCTCGCCGACCTCGCCCTTGCGATCTACGTTCTCGTAATGATGGCGATACTCGCGCTCTCGCACGCAACGCTCACGCTGCCGGGCATCGCCGGCTTCGTGCTCTCGATCGGCATGGCGGTCGACGCGAACGTTCTGATTTTCGAGCGCATCAAGGAAGAGCTCTGGAACGGCAAGACGATGCGCGCGGCCGTGCGCGTCGGCTTCCAGCGCGCGTTTTCGGCGGTATTCGACAGCCACTTTACGACGATCGTCGGCGCGGGCGTTTTGTATATGCTGGGCACGGGAACGGTCAAGGGCTTTGCCTTCACGCTCTTCTGGGGAACGGTCGTCTCGCTCGTGACCGCCGTCTTCATCACCCGGTTCTTCGTCGACGCGCTCGTCGACAACAACGTCCTCACGAGCCCCGAGCTCTACGGCGTAAAACGCTCCGACGTCGGCATATTTGCCCGGACTGCCATGGCATCCGAGGCGCGGGCGTAAACGATGCTCTTCCGCCGCTTAAACTGGAATATCGTCGGCTGGTATCGGACCGTCTCGTGGATTTCGGGTCTGATCATCGCGCTGGGTATCGGCTCGATGATTTACCACGGCTTTGCGGGTGGTAACGGCTTCCAGCCCGGCCATATGCTGCGTCTCGGACTCTCGTTTACCGGCGGTACCGACATCACCGTGAAGTTCACGCAGCCGACGACCGCCGATAAGGTAAAGCAGGCGCTTTCCGGGCTCGGCATGACCGAAGAGTCGGTGACGACGGCCGGCACCGACGGAACGGGCTTCATTATCCAAACGCAGACGGCGTTCGCGAATAACTCGGGGCCGGTCTGGGCCGCGCTCAACACCGTCGCTCCGGTCGATCGCGCCGCGTCGCAGATCACCTCGGTCGGGCCATCGCTCGGACGCGAGTATCTCGCTAAGGCGCTCTGGGCTCTGGTGATCGCGCTCAGCATCCAGTTCATCTATATCGCCTTCCGTTTCGGCTGGAACTATATTTTCGGCTTGGTCACGGTCATCGCGCTCATTCGCGACGCGTTGATGATGATCGGCATCTACTCCCTGGCCGGCCGGCGCGCCGACGACGCCTTTCTCGCCGCAGTGCTCACGGTCATCGGCTACTCCGTCATGGACACGATCGTGATCCTCGACCGAATACGCGAGAATACCAAGCTGATGGCGGGGGCGGCCTACGAGACGATCGTCAACGAGTCGATCAAGCAGACGATGACGCGTTCGTTCAACACGCTTGCAACCGTGGTAATTACGCTCGTCGCGCTGCTCGCGCTCGGCGGAGCGAGCCTGAAGAACTTTGCCTTTGCGCTGCTCGTCGGCATTTGTTCGGGCGGCTACCACTCGATATTCTTCTCGGCGCCCCTGGTGCTGGTATTCCGCAAGCGTCAGCTCGAAGCCGCCGCGAGGCGGCGCCGCGCCGGCCTTACTCAGGATCGCACGGTCACGGCGCGTTCGCGCTCGGAATCTTCCGCCTTGCAGAGCCGCAGCGGGGTCGCGCGCGAGGATATCGTCGCAGCACGTCGCGAACGGCGGCAAAAGGCGAAGACCGCGCGTACTACCGCGCCAATTCCGCCGGCACGTTATCGCAAGAGGCGCGACGATATTTCCGGCGAGGCGGTCGGCAGCGTCGCGGTTGAAGCGCCCGAGGCGGGTGACGAGGTGATCGACCCGCTCGACGCGCAGGAGGCTGGATTGCACGATGCAGCGCTCGAGCAAGGCCACGAGGAGATCGCGCTCAACCTCGATGCCGAAGAGCGTCGAGAAGAAGACACCGCGCACTAGCGGGCTCCCGCCGCCGACACCCTCCGAAGCCGCGTTCGAGGCGGCGCTTCGTGCCTTTTCTTCGAGCGCTATCGTTGAAGCCGACGCCGTAAGCGCCTTCGTCGACCGCGCTTTCGCCAAGAGCGACGATTACCTTAACGACCCCTACTCGACGATCGGCGACGCGCCGCGGTTCCACACGAAGCTCGCCGGCGTCTCGTTCGAAGGCAGGCAGGACGTTATCGCGGGTCTGCGCGCGGAGGCTCCGCTCGAACTCCGTCGCGAACGCGAAAATCCATATGACGCCAACGCGATCGCCGTCTATTACGGCAACCTGCAGATCGGTTTTTTCAACAAGCGGCTGGCGGCGCATCTGGCGCCGCTCGTCGACGCCGGAACGCGCTACACCGCTCGCATCGCCTCTCTGACCGGAACCTCGACGACACTTGGAACGACGGGCCAATCGAAGTATCGCGGCGTTAACATCTTTGTCGAGCGCGAGACCGGAGGGCCGCGCGCCCTTCTCCGCCGCGACGCGTTACAATCGCGCGAATCGGGCGATGCCGACGCGCTGGCCGAGCGCGTGCGCGCCGCGCTCATCGGTACGTCGCAGCCGCACGAGGCGCAGCGGGCGGTGCTCGACGCGCTTGCCGCCGGGAAAAACACGCTCGCGGTGCTGGGGACGGGGCGCGGGAAGTCTTTCTGCTTTCAATACGCGGCGGCGCTGCGCGCGTTCGCCGGCGCCGGTAAGACGCTGGTCGTATACCCGCTGCGCGCGCTGGCCAACGACCAGTACGAAGCGCTCGCGCGGACGCTCGATCCACTCGGCCTGCGTTGCTTCCGCGCGAACGGCTCGATCGGCAATGAAGACCGCGAGGAGCTCTTCTCCGCGCTTCGCGAGGGCGCTTGGGATCTGGTGCTGGCGACGCCGGAGTTTCTCGAGTTTCATCGCGACGCGTTGCGCGGAGCGAGCGCGCCGGCCTTCGCCGTGATCGACGAGGCGCATCACCTGCACGAATCGCGGCACCGGCCCGCGTACGCGCGGCTCAGTTCGACGATCGCAGGTCTCGGCGATCCGCAAGTGCTCGCGCTCACCGCTACCGCCGCGGATGAAGCGTTTCGCCGCATCGTCGAGGATTTGCGGATCGACGCTTGGGTTATCGATCCGACGGTGCGCGAGAATCTCAGCATCGTGGACGCGCGCGAGACCCGCGATAAGCACCGGTACCTCGTCGAGCTCTTTGCCGCGCCGGACGAGCGCAAAAAGGGCATCGTTTATTGCAACTCGCGCTCTGAGGCGACGAGCGTGGCTCGGCGGCTGCGCCGTGAGCTCGGCGACGAGGTGATGTTCTACCACGCGAAGATGCCCAACGCCGAGCGGCTCGAAGTCGAGCGGCTCTTCCGCGAGGGGCGCCTGCGCGTCGTCATAGCAACATCGGCCTTCGGCGAGGGCATCGATCTTCCCGACGTGGCCGACGTCGTGCTCTACCACCTCAACTTCGATTTCGGCGAGTTCAATCAACAAGCCGGGCGCGCGGGCCGCGACGGCGCCGCCGCACGGATTCACTTACTTTACGGAAAAAGAGACCGAGGCCTGAACGAGTTTCTCATCGACCTCGACGCACCGCCGATCGGAGTGCTGCGCGAGCTCTACCGCGGTCTGCGCGGGCTGGCGCCTTCAGGCGTCGTGCGCGGCGGCGATGCGGAGATTGCCGGGACTCTCGATCTCGATCGCGTTCGCGACCGAACCATCGCCGCGGCGCTGCGCATCTTCGCCGATTCGGGCCTCGTCGAAGTCGGCGAGGACGACGACGGCCGCGCGATTCGAATGCTGCCGATGCGCGGCCGAGTCGATATGGAACACAACGAGCGCTACGCGGAAGGCGAAGCAACGCGCGAGGCCTTCACGCGCTTCGCCGAAATCGCGCTCAGTGCTCCCGCCGCCACGCTCGAACGCATCGTCAACCGTCCGATCTACCCTTCCGGCGTTCCGTTGCGGCGCTAGGGCGTCACGCCAGCACCCGCGTCATCTTCGCTTCGTCAACGCGGCGATAGAAGTCGTTATCGGTCTCCGTCACGCCTTTGGCAGCCCATGGATCGATTTGACCGCGCGATGTTGGAAGGTGAATCGTCGGTCCAACCGCGTCGGAATAATCGGCGCCGCCGAACGGTCCGAACGCTCCGCTTTCTCGGTGGGCGAGCACGAGGTCGCGCACCGCGTCGTCGGCGGCACGTGCATCGCTGCGCAGACGGTCGGCCAGGCGGCCGTCGCTCGCGAGCGTGTCGTAGAACGCGATTGCCGGACGGTCGGCATGCCAAGGCAGGTCTTTCGAGCTCTCGGGAAAGCGCACCATGCCGTCAACGGCGCCGGCGTCCGCGCGAATGACGCTGCGAACGTCCGATTCGCGCGCTTCGACGTCGGCATCGTCGTTTAAGCGCTTGATGGCCGATTCGGCGGCTGAGATCTTTTTCGAATCGAGATCGAGCACGTCGAACGCTGCGGCGGGACCGAATCCTCCGAAATCGCCGGCATCGTAGTTAGTCCGCATCACGTCGCTCACGACCGCCTTTGCCATCGCGTGCGGATCGCTCAAGTGCGAAGCGATTGCGTGGGCGACGTCGCTGGGTACTCCCGGCGCGAGCATCGTTTCCGGACTCGCTGCGAGATAGCGCACGCCGGCCTGCGAGAGAGCATCGGCAAAGCCCATCGTATCCATCAAGCATTGATTGGCAACCACGCCGTCGACGCCGCGCCCCGCATCTTCGGGGTGCGCGCGCGCATGCAGCGCGACGCCGTCAGAGATCGCTCGCGCGATATCCGGCATCGCCATCACGCTCCCGTCGCCGGTCTCGAGTCCGCCGCCGTCGCCGCCGCCGTGATCGACTAGGTCGATCCAGGTTCCCTTCGCGCCGTTCGCTTCGGCGTTGTCCAGCGTTCGCGCGACGAAATGCGCGAGATTCGTCTCTGCGCTCATGTCGTGCGGACCCCCGGTACGAACGTGCGCTACGTTGCCGTCGGCCAGGACGTAACGCTCGGTGTGCAAGCTGCCTGCGTAAATCGAGTCGCCGTCGTTGCGAAGGTGCGTCGTGTCCTCGACGGTGAACTCGATGCGTGCATCGCGGGCGCTGGTTTGGAGCGCCTGCCCGAGCGTCGTTTCCTGAATGCGGTCGAGGTTGTTATCGCCGTCGCGGTAGATGCCGAACTCGAGCGAGCGGCGGGACGGATTAACGGTGACGTTCTGCAGCATGGTGCCTCCCTGACATGGTAGTGCGGGAGACTTACTGCGACGAAAAGTGAGGACGGCTAGGGGGCCCCGCCCGGACCGCGATTCAGACTCTCTTCACAAGCGCCGCGTAAGCTGGCGCGAAGCAGTAGGCTTTCTTACTGGAGGTTCAAGATGGCTATGATTCACCGGGTCGCTGCCGTCCTAGTCGCAGGCAACTTGCTTGCTGGCTGTTCGGGCGCCGGATCCTCGCCGATGGCGGCGGCGGGCTCGCAGCCCATACAAACGCAGGCTCAAGCGATTCCCCAACGCGCACTCAGCCGACGCGTGCTCTACGTCGCCGACATTGACGGCCAGCCCGGCCTGGGACAGATTCTCGTCTACAGCGCGGGCATGAAGAACCCGCAGCTCCTTCGGACGATTACCAACGGTGCGGGGCGGCCCTTCGGCATGTGGGTCGACGAAAAGAATATTCTTTACGTCGCCAACTACCCGAATAAGCTCCCGGGGAGCGTCACCGAGTTCAAGCCCGGCGCGACGTCGCCGTTCTTCCAGATCGGAGGCTTCAAAGGCTATCCTCAGAGCGTGGCGGTCGATGCCCATCAAGACGTCTTCGTCAACGAATCGGTCCAAGATGAGGGATACGTCCAAGTGTTCCCGCCGCACAACAGCACGGCCGAAGCGACGATCGATACCGGGATCGGCGGATACGCTTTCCAGCCCGGCGGCATGGGCTTCGATTCGCAGGGTAATTTGATCGTCGCCGAAGAGGCGAAGCTCCAACTGCAGGTCGTCAAAATCGCGCCGGGATCTTGGGGCGTTACGCCGATGAACCTCGACCTGACGAACATCGAGGGTCCAGGGCTGGGCGTCGACAAAGCCGGGAACATTTACGTTGGAAACAGTGCCGGCAGCACGGTTTCGGTCTTCCCACCTGGAGCGACCGAGCCGTCGCGCACCATCACGAACGTGCCCGCCTACGGCTACATGTCGGTCACGCCGCAAGGTGCCGTCTATACAGCGAGCGGCGAGTACACGGTGACGGAAGTCGCGCCGGGTTCGAACTCGCCGACCTATACGCT
>DATASC010000010.1:0-13146 GCA_036269355.1 Candidatus Cybelea sp.
GCCGACCCGCTGCGGTGCGTCTCCGAGCTGCGCTTCGAGCGTCTCGCGGTTCGCCTCTGCGCGCTCCGGCGAGAGATGCACGAAGACGAACCCGGCCCATTGCGCCACTCCAACGCGGTGCAGGCGGCGCGACGCCTCGGGTATCGCGTCGCTCGGAACGAACGGCGACGCGACTAGGCTTCCGTCCAGCTCGTACGCCCACGAGTGATACGGACAGCGAATGCTCCCGCGTACGGTTCCCTCGCCGCAGAGCAGCCGGCTGCCGCGATGGCGGCAGAAGTTGAGATGAGCGTTCAGCCCATCCTCGCCGCGAATCAAGATCACGCTTTCGCCCGCGACGTCGAGCACGCGATATGCGCCCGGCTCGCTCAGCGCATCGGCGCGCCCGGCATAAAACCACTGATCCCAGAAGATTGCCTCTCGCTCCCGAGCGAAGAACTCGTCGTCCCAGTATGCCTCCCGCGAAAGAGAGGCCTCAAGCGTCGTATTTTCCGAAGGTTTCATCGCTAAGTTTACCAAAAAGCCAAACAAATCGCTGGTAAGGGGCGGATTCCGTCAAATGACCTGGAAACCCCTTTAGAATGCAAACGTTCGCGAAGCCGCGGGTAGGAACCGGCGCGATGACGCTGCCGGCGTCGGTGTACGTTTCGCCCGAGATCTTCCAACGGGAGAAGTTGCAAATCTTCGGGCGCGAGTGGCTCTGCGTCGGGCGCGAAGAGTCGATCGAAAAGGCCGGCGACTTCTTCACCGTCGAGCGCGCCGGCGAGAACTTGATCGTAACGCGCGACGGCGAAGGACGCGTGCGCGCGTTTTACAATGTGTGCCGCCACCGCGGCACGCGCATCTGCAGCGCGGGCTCCGGGCACTTTCAGGGGTCGATTCAATGTCCGTACCACGCGTGGACCTACGGTCTCGACGGAACGCTGAAGGTTGCGCGCAACATGGCGGAAGTCCCGGGTTTCGACCGTACGGAGTATCCGCTTAAAGAGGCGGCCGCGGCAACGTGGGAAGGCTTTATCTTCATCAACCTTTCCGACGACCCGGTGCCGTTCGAGCAAGCGTTTGCGCCCTTAATCGGCCGCTTTACTCGCTGGAACATCGGAGCGCTGCGCACCGCCCGCACTCTCGACTACGACGTCGCCTGCAACTGGAAGCTGATCTTCCTCAACTACTCCGAGTGCTACCACTGTCCACTCGTCCACCCGCAGCTCGACAAGCTCTCGCCGTCCGACAGCGGACGCAACGACCTTTCCGAAGGGCCGTTCCTCGGCGGCTACTCCGAGCTGCGTACCCCGGGCACCGCGCTGACGATGAGCGGTCACAGCTCGCGGCCGCCGCTCGACGGCGTCGACGGTGTCGAGCTCGACCGCGTCTACTACTACACGATCTTTCCATCGCTGCTGTTAAGCCTGCACCCGGATTACGTCATGGTGCACTATCCCGAACCGCTGGCCCCCGATCGCACCAAGATCGTCTGCGCTTTCCTCTTCGACCCGCGCACGATGGCGCGATCCGATTTCGATCCGAGCGATGCCACCGATTTCTGGGATATGACGAATCGCCAGGATTGGCACGTCAACGAACTGACGCAGCTCGGGCTGCGCTCGAAGGCATATTCGCCCGGGCCGTACTCGAACGCCGAGGGATTGCTGAGCGCGTTCGATCGTCACTATCTCGGCGTAATCGGGACGTAGAAAGACGCTCGCGCTCCTGCTCGCCGCCGGCGCCGCACTGCCGTCGCTGCAAGCCTTGACGTGGCGCAACGTCGGGCCTGCCGTTGCGGGCGGACGGACGTCCGGCGTCGCCGGAAGCAATGCCGATCCGAATCTTTACTACTTCGGCGGCGCCGACGGCGGCGTCTGGAAGACGACCAACAGCGGTCTCATCTGGCAGAACGTTTGGCCTCAGAGCGCGCCTGGTGCGATCGGCGCGATTGCGATCGACCCGCGAAACCCCAACAGCGTTTGGGTGGGCACGGGCGAGCCGAATCTGCGTAACGACATTTCCTACGGCGACGGCATCTGGCTGACGCGCGACGGCGGCGCCCACTGGCGCAACGTCGGCCTCCACGACACGTGGGCGATCGCGCAGATCGTCGTCGATCCCAAGGACTCGCGGCGCGTCTGGGTCGCCGCAATCGGCAATCCCTATCGCGACGGCAGCGCGCGCGGGATCTATCGCACGAGCGACGGCGGCCGCACGTGGGAGCGCACGTTGTACCTGGGGCCGTCGAGCGGCGCGTCCGACGTCGCGGTCGACGCGCGGAATCCGCAAATCGTCTTCGCCGGAATCTGGCAGTTTCGGCGGCGCCCATGGAGTTTTACAAGCGGCGGTCCGCTCGACGGTGTCTTTCGCTCGAGCGACGGCGGCATCACCTGGAAACGGCTGATCGGAAGCGGATTGCCCGGCGGTGAGATGGGACGGATCGGCCTCGCGGTCGCAGGGCGGCGCGTCTACGCGTTGATTCAGTCGAAGGGGGGCGTGCTGTGGCGTTCCGACGACGGCGGCGCTCGCTGGCGGTTGATGACGCGCGATACGCTGGTCAATCAGCGCCCGTTCTACATGAGCCGCGTCGCCGTCGATCCGTCGAATCCCGATCGCGCCTTCTTCTCGTCGGAAGATCTGATCGAGACCACCGACGGCGGCAAGACCTACCGCGACGTGCTCGGCGCGGTGCACCAAGATCACCATGGAACGTGGATCTCCCGCGATGGACGACGGATGATCGAAGCGAATGACGGCGGCGCACCAATCTCGATCGACGGCGGAAAGACCTGGGACTGGCGCTTCAACGTCGCGCTCGCGCAGATTTACCGTATCGGTTACGACGAGGAGAATCCTTACCGCCTCTGCGGCGGCATCCAGGACAACGACTCGTACTGCGGCCCGTCCGATTCGCTCAGTCCGCTCGGAATCGAAAACTCCGACTGGCGCGACGTCGGCAACGACGGCGACGGCTCGTGGGTCTGGCCTCAGCCCGGCGATCCGTCCTCGATTTGGAACGTCGGCGTGAACGAGCTCAACGGACAACTGGGTATCTTCGATCTGCGCTCGCGGCAAAACTACGACATCACGCCCGACGTCACCGACACCAACGGGCGTGCGCTGGCGGGATTGCCGTTTCGCTCGAACTGGGAAGCGCCGATCGCCTTTTCGGGCGACAAGGCGTACTATGGCGCCAACGTATTGTTCGAAACGCACGATCGCGGACGAACCTGGCAGATCGTCAGCCCGGACCTCACGCTCAACGATCCGAACAAACAGCAGGTCGCAGGCGGACCGATCAATACCGACGTCTCGGGCGCCGAGTTCTACGATACGATTTTCGACATCGCACCGTCGCGCATCGAGCCCGGACGCATCTGGACCGGCAGCGACGACGGCTTGGTGCAACTGACAACCGATGCTTCGACAGGCTCAGCACAGGCTGCGCATTGGCGCAACGTAACGCCTCCCGAAAGCGCCGTCGCCGCCTGGGGACGCGTCGACACGATCGAGGCATCGAGCGCCGACGCACGGCGCGCCTACGTCGCGATCGACCGGCACGTCATGGGCGACGCCGCACCGTACGTCTTCGTGACCGACGACTCGGGCGCTACGTGGCGCAAGATCGTCAGCGGACTTCCCGCCGATCAGTACGTTCACGTCGTGCGCGAAGACCCGGCAAATCCCGAGGTGCTCTACGCCGGTCTCGAACAAGGCGTCTGGTACTCGCTCGACCGCGGTGCGCGCTGGCAGAGTCTGCAGCTCAATATGCCGTCGGTCGCGGTGCACGACATGCGCGTGCAGCCCCAGCGGCACGACCTGCTCGTCGCGACGCACGGGCGCGGCTTCTGGATTCTCGACGACCTCGGGGCGATCGCCGGCCTGAGCGGCGCCCTCGCGGGCGCGGCGCCGCGGCTCTTTCCGCTGCGCACCGCGTACACGTGGTATCGCTGGTGGACTTCGTATTACGGATCGCAGCCCGATGAATGCTGCCTTGCGGCCGGAATGTATTCCGGCGAGGACCCTCCGGAAGGAGCGCTGATGACGTACTATCTGCCGTCGGCGGAAAACGCGTCGATCGAAGTGCTCGATGCGAACGGACGTCGCGTGCGCTGCTTTTCGGCTCCTGGCGAAGCCGGAGTACGGCGCACCTCGTGGGATCTCACCGAGACGCCGCCGGTGCCATGGCTGCGAGCCCGCGGATGGAATCGCGGCGGCGCCGGTCCGACGGTCGTCCCGGGAGTGTATACGGTGAAGCTGATCCTCGCATCCGTGGCCGCTTCGCAGACCCTCGACGTCAAACCCGATCCGCGCGCCGCCTGGACGCAAATGCAATACGTCGCGCGACACGAGTTTCTCGCCTCGCTTGACGACGAACTCTCGGCGATCGATATGGCGCTGAACCGTATGGACTCGCTGCCTTATCGCGATCCCGCGCTCTACGCGCTCTTTACCTCAGGCGTCGTTAACTCCGAAGACGATCAGCTCATGCCCGACCGTCTGCGCGAACGGCTCACGATTCTCCAGGAAGCCGTTGCGCTTTCGCAAGGACTTCCACTGCCGCCGCACGAGCGCGAGGCGGCGGCGATTCGCGCACAGTTCGAGACCGCCATGAGCGCGTATCGCGCGTTCTTGGCGAAACACCACCTATCACCCGACGTAAAGCCGGAGGCATGCACGTGAGGTATGTAGCGTTACTGTTGGTTCTCGGGATCGTTATGACGCCGATTGCGAGGGCCGGAACGACCGGCGGTATCAGCGGTATCGTCACCGTGCTCGGCAGCTCGGCGCCGATTCCCGGCGTAAAAGTGACTGTGACGAGCCCGTCGCAGACGGCGGCGACGACGACCGACGCACGCGGCCACTTCGCCTTCGTTTCGCTCGCGCCGGACGAGTACACGCTCTCGCTGCAGAAGGATGGCTACGAGCCGCTCTCCTACGCCGGCGTCGCCGTCCTCGCTGACGCGCAGCAGACTCTTACACTCAACATGCGCGTCGCGCTGCGAACCATCGCCAGCGTCACCTCGCGAAGCGCGGCGAGCCTCGTGCGACCCGGAACGACGGCCGACATCTACTCGATCAACGCGGCGCAGGCGGAACGGACCGCGGTGCTCGGCGGCGGGGGCGCGCTCAACAGCGCATACTCGGCGATCGCGTCGGTTCCCGGTGCCTACGTGCCCGCGAATCAAAATGGTTACTTGCAGGCGGTGCACGTGCGTGGCGGCGACGCGTCGGAAGTCGGTTACGAGTTCGACGGCATTCCGGTCAATCGCGCGTTCGACAACTATCCTTCGAGCTCGCTCTCTTCGCTGGGGCAGCTGGAACTGCAAGTTTATACCGGCGCGACGCCCGCCAACGCCGAGGCGCAGGGCCTCGCCGGTTTCGTCAATCAGGTGATCAAGACCGGAACGTTTCCGGGCTATGCAACAGCGAGTCTCGGCATGGGCTCGACCATCTTCTATCACAGCGCCAACGTCGAGGCCGGGGGCGCGACTCCCGACCGAATGTTCTCCTACTACGTCGGCATCGGCGGCTATAATCAGGATTATCGCTACGTCGATCAGTTCGGCGGCGCCGGCTATGCGAATGAGTTTGGTCAGCAGCTCGGGTCGTGTCCCGCGCCGAGCGGCCTACCCGGCACGGTTCTCCCGTCGTGCTACACCAACGGCAAGCCGAACGTCGGCCTCAACGGCACTCCTGGGTGGATCCTCGGACCGATTGGCTTCGGATCCATCAATGCTGCGAACGTCGCGACGCGCACCTCGGTTGTCAACTTTCACATCGGCATTCCGCACAAGCACGATGGGCTCCGCGACGACGTTCAACTGCTCTACGACAACGACGAGATCTTCACGACCTTCCTGAGCTCGGTGAACGACGAAGGCTATCAGAACTGGATCAATACGGTGGGCGCCTTTCCGCCCTACTACCTCGACGCGTATCAATACCGCGGACCGATTGGGTCGTTCTTACCGGCACACTACACGTCGCTCGTCTCGCCCTACCTCTACCCGTCCTCGCCCGGCCACGCGTTCGACGGCCCGATTCCCGATCCGTACAATCAGCGCGATCGCGGTTATAACGGCCAGGCGATCGTCAAACTCCAGTACCAAAAGAACTTCAGCTCCAACGCCTTCCTGCGGCTCTACGGCTACACGTACTACTCGGACTGGATCGAGAACGGACCGATGATGTCGCTGCAGCCCTACGCCTACTACGACTCGGGCGACTACGAGATCAACAACCACACGCGCGGCGTCAGCCTCTCGTTCACCGACCAGTTGACGCCGCAAGATTTGCTCGAGGCCGAGGCATCGTACACCACCTCGACGGGCGCTCGCATCTACAACGAGCAGATGTTCCAATATGGAAAGGCCTACGGCAACGCGTTTGCCGTGCTGGTCAATCAAAACGCTCCGTTTAGCGGAACCTGTTATCGCATTACCGGCGCGGGCACGAGCACCTTTCCCACCACCTGCTCCGACGGCCAAGCCGGCGGCGTCGTCTACGGCCGTCTTCCGACGTTTCTCAAGCTCAGCAATCCGAACATGCACGGCGACGTCGCCGGCCTGCAATGCGGCAACGGCCCCTGCGCGTACTACGTGGTCGAGAACGGGGCGTACGGCCTGAACAACACGGTGACGCCCTATTTCACCGGATACTCGCTGACCGACCAGTGGCGCCCGAGCGACCGCCTCTTCTTCAACGTCGGCGTCCGCGTCGATAACTACGATTACGTCGGCGCGAACACGGTCACGGGCGCGGCGCGGGCCTTCTGGTTCAATGCGTTCAACGAGGACACGTGCTACGATACGCAGACGCTCACGCTGATCGACCGTTCGTCGCTCGCCGGCTCGGGCAGCAACTGGAGCACCAATTCGCAGAAGCCGTGCTCCACCTTCGGTAAACAGTACGTCAACGCGAACCTCCAGAACACGCCGGGGGCCTTCGATTACAACATTCCGCAGCCTCGCTTCGGCGTCACCTACACCGTGAACCCGAACACGGTCCTTCGGGCCAGCTACGGACGCTACAACGAGCAACCCAGCGCCGCGTACGAGCAGTACAACTCGCTCGAGCAGAACCTGCCCGACACGCTCGCGCAGTTCTACTCGCTTGGATTTACGTCGCCGGGCCATCAGGTCGCGCCGTCCGTCTCGTACAACAGCGATCTCTCGATCGAGCATCATTTCCCGGGCACCGACATGTCCTTCAAGCTCACGCCCTTCCTTCGCCAGACACAAGATCAGGTCGAGAACTTCTACATCAACTACACGGCCGGAATCACCTCGGGCTTGAATGCGGGCTACCAAACCTCGTCGGGCTTCGAGTTTCAATTCGACAAAGGCGACTTCAACCGAAACGGCTTCGCGGGGCAGCTCTCGTTTGCGTACACGTACGCGACGGTCAAGTTCACGACGCTGCCGAACGGATCGAACGTCCTCTCGCCGATCAACTCCTCGATCGCGCAGTATAACGCCTATACGAAGGCCTGCGCGCCAGGCGGCAGCGCGTATGGGAAGCGCCAGTTCGGCGAGACGCTGTGCGGCTACACCAGTAACGGAACGTATGCGACGCCATGCTATCGCCCGAACGGAACGCCCGAGTCGTCGTGCAAACGCGGTGACGTCGCGAACCCGTACTGGCTCTCGCCCGCGTTCTCGCTGCTCGACCCGTCGGCTTCGTACTTACCTTTCTCCATCTTTCCAGGGCCGATCGGTTCGGGCGTGAACGCGTTCAACTATCCGTACGTGGCGACGCTGCTTCTGAACTACAAGCACGATCGCCTCACCGTCACGCCGTCGCTTCAATACGTCGCCGGCAATCGGTATGGCGCGCCGCTTACCACTCCGGGCATCGACCCCGCGGCCGGCTGCGGGCAGCCGCTCACGACGCCGATCGCGGGCGATCCGCGTTACCCGTACGGCGCGGCCGGCGGAAACCCGTTCAGTGCTAACAATCCCGCTCACACGTGCCCGTCGACGCTCTCGATCCCCGATCCCTACACCGGACAGTTCGACGCCATCGGCGCGTTCCGCGAGCCGGCGCAGCTTCTGGGCCACTTGCAGTTGTCGTATCAGTTCTCGCCGCGCGTCACCGGAACGGTAGCGCTGGCGAATCTGCTTCAGACCTGCTTTGGCGGACAGCAGACGCCGTTCACCTACTTCTGGAGCAGCCACACCTGTATCTACACCAATCTCATCGGCGGCCCGTACACGCCGCCGGTCGGCAACGCCTACAACCCGGGCGCAAACGTCCAGACGTTCTTGCGATATCCCTACGAGCCGTACTTCGGCACCTATAACGATCAGACGAGCTCGCTCTCCCAACCGTTTAACGCCTACTTCAATATCAAGGTGAGTATCTAACTTGAATTACGATGCAATCGTCGTCGGCGGGGGCCACAACGGCCTCGTAACCGCCTGTTACCTCGCGCGCGCGAAGTGGCGCGTGCTCGTGCTGGAGCGTCGCTACGTCGTGGGCGGTGCCTGCGTTACCGAGGAGGTCTTTCCGGGCTTCAAAGTCTCGACCGCCGCCTACGTGAACAGCCTCTTTCGCCCCGAGATCATCCGCGATCTCCGGTTGGGCGACTACGGCTTCGAAGCGATCGAGCGCAATCCGGCATCGTTCTCACCGTTCTTGGACGGGCGCTACCTGATGCTAGGCCGCGGCGTAGCGGCCGACGCGCAAGAAATTGCCAAGTTCAGCAGGCGTGACGCCGAGCGGTTTCCGCAATACGAAGCGATGCTCGAGCGCGTTGCCTCCGTGGTCGAGCCGACGCTGGTTCAGATTCCGCCGAATCTGATGCGCCCGAGTCTCGGCCAGCTGCTCGAGGCCGGTAAGATGGGACGAGCGCTGCAGCGGCTCGGACCGGCGATGGGCGAGGCGATCGAGGTACTTACCGGCGCGGCGCGCCCGATTCTCGACCGCTGGTTCGAGAGTGAGGAAGTGAAGGGTACGATCGCAACCGACGCGATCATCGGTGCGTTCATGGCGCCGTCGATGCCCGGCACCGCATACGTGCTCTTCCATCACGTGATGGGCGAGACCAACGGTAAGCGCGGCGTCTGGAGCTACGTGCGCGGCGGCATGGGCGGATTGACGCAGGCGCTCGCCGCGGCGGCGAAAGACTTGGGCGTCGAGATTCGCACTGAGGCCGAGGTCGCGCGCATTCTCACGCGCCGCGGGCGCGTGACCGGCGTCGCGCTCGCGGACGGCTCGGAGTTCCACGCGAAGCACGTCGCGAGCGGCGTCGATTGCCACCTCACCTTCGAAAAACTTATGGATCCGGGCGACTTGCCGGCAGAGTTTCGCGATGCGGTCGCGCGCATCTCGTATAGCAGCGCCTCGTGCAAGATCAACGTCGCGCTCGAACGCCTTCCGAGTTTCACAGCGCTGCCGGGCCACGAGCCCGGACCGCAGCACTTCGGCACCGTGCACCTGTGTCCCGACCAAGACTTCATCGAGCGCGCGTACGACGACGCGAAGTACGGTTTGATGTCGCGCGAGCCGGTCGTCGAGTGCACGATGCCGTCGTCGCTGGATTCGACGGTTGCGCCACCGGGCAAGCATCTGATGTCGATGTTCACGCAGTACGCGCCGTACGAACTCAAGTCGGGACCATGGACCGACGAGTTGCGCGACGAGTATGCCGACCGCTGTTTCGACGTCGTCGAACGGTATGCGCCCGGCTTCAAAGCCTCGGTGATCGATCGCCAGATCCTCACGCCGGTCGATCTCGAATCGAAGTTCGGACTTACGGGCGGCAGCATTTTCCAAGGCGCGATGCCGCTGCACCAGCTCTTCGCGTTTCGTCCGGTTCCCGGTTACGCCGGTTACACCACGCCGATTCGCGGGCTCTATCTCTGCGGAGCCGCGACGCATCCCGGCGGCGGCGTGATGGGCGCGTCCGGTTGGAACGCCGCGCGCGTTATGCTTAGCGGCAAGTAAAGCGGCGTGCCACCCGTTCAAGGCACCTTCGAGCTCTCGCCGCTCTTCGATCTCGGCGCGACCTTCTTCTGGGCCGTGTCGGGAGCGGGACTCGGCGTGCGCTACGGGTACGACTACACCGGCATCTTCGTCATGGCATTCGTATCGGCCGTGGGCGGCGGTCTGCTGCGTGACGGATTATTTCTGCAGCACGTCCCGGTCGTGCTGAAGGATCAGAGCTACCTCATCGTCGTGCTCGGCGGCGCGTTCGTCGGAACCGTAGCGAGCGTCGTCGCCGGCGGGCGTCGGCCGTCGCCGGTCTACCAAACGGTGCTCAACGTCGCGGACGCGCTCGGTTTGGGCGCGTACGGATGCGTCGGCGCGCAGATGTCGCTGCAGATGGGGCTTTCCGTTCCCGCCGCAATCTTGGTCGGCGTCGTCAACGCCGTCGGCGGGGGATTGCTGCGCGACGTCCTCGTGAACCGCGTCTGGATGCTGCCGGGCCAACTGCTCACGATCGCCGCGGTCGCCGGGGTCTCGCTCTTCGTGCTCCTGATCGAGGTAACGCCGCTGCACGCCGGCACCGCAGCCTGGGCCGCAATCGTGCTGACCTTCGTCATCCGCATGCTGGCGATTCGCTACGATTGGCGAACGCGCTCGCTGATATCGAAGCAGGAAGCTCCGTAACGGGCCCGGTCAGGACGCAAGGCAGAGCGTCGCGAACGGCTGCAGATGCTGCAGCATCTCTCACAGATTCATCCGCTACTCGCGATCGGCGTCGTCGCGAGCACCGCCGCAACCGATGCGGTCTACGTCTTCTTCACTGCCTCCGTGTCCGGCCGGCGCAGAGTCTCCGCGGCGACGTGGAGCAGCATTTGGTATCTCCTCTCGTCGTTCGCGGTGATCACGTACACTCGTGACTGGACTTACGTGCTCTTTGCGGCTATCGGGTCATGGATCGGAGCCTATTGCTCGATGACGCTGCTCCACGCGCCGGCGCGAAACGCGCCGGCGCCGGTTGCACCCCCGTTGGAGTAGCTAGTCCATATTCTTAGCGGCGGCGGTCGGGATTACGTTCGGGTTGTGCTCCGCGAACGCGCCGAGCGGGTTCGGTACGAGCCACACCTGGAGATCCCAGATCGCGGGGAAACTGAAGACGAAGGCGACGTCGGAAGCATTTTTCGGCTTCGGAATCCCGAGCTTCTTCCAGCGGCTGAGCTGGCTGATCTTCACGATGTCGGCAGCGGTAGGATTGTCGACGGAGCCGCCGACCTTCGTCATCGTCTTCGATCCGACGCCGCCGAACGCGAGTCCCGACGCGGTCTTGATCGCGAAGTGTACGTGCGCCGGCGAAAAGTCGAGAAAGCGCGAAGGCGCGACGCCCCAAACGTTCGGGCGGCCCTTCGAGGTGCTCTGCATCACCGAAAAGTCGGCGCCGATTAGACGCCCGTTGGCGTCGTACCACAGCTGGCTCGGGTGCGTCTGGTCGCTCGCCCACGACGAGGTGTTCACCCAGCTGATGGCGCCGGTCTGATCCTCGTCGGTATAGCGGAAGTATCCCGCCGCCGCAGCCTTCTGCGTCGTCGAGAAGCGATTCTGGAGATCGGTCGTGACGGTCGAAACGAACTGCTTTTCCGCAGCCGATTCGGCGGGCGCCGCGGTCGGCGCGGGGCTCGCCGCCGGCATGGCGGCGGTAGTCACGAAGATCATGGATAAAAGGACGGTTATGCGATTCATTAACGTGCTCATGAGTCCGGCGATTCCGGTTTGCGCCGCCGCCGTCCTCGTGGAACGATGAACGCGCGCCGCCGGGCGACCTTGAACCGAATCGTCGCCACATTCGCTCCCCCGGACGCCCGCGCCGGGCGGGTTACCGAACTCGCGGCGGCCGCCATCGACGCCTTGACTCCGCATCGCCGCGCCGAACTTCAGCGGCTGCTCGACCTCTTGTGGCTGCCGATGCGCGCCGGCAATGCGGTTCGCGCCTCGGTCCTAGGTTTGCTCGCGAACTCGCCGGTCCCGAAGCTTCGCACCGGCTTCGCGGCGCTGAAGCGGCTCGCGCTCTTCCTGAGCTATGCCGAGAGCGCTGCGGGCGACAACAACCCCACCTGGCGGCGCATCGGCTATCCCGGACCACGGCGCGACACGTGCGGCGCGGCCTCGGCGCTACCGCTCGCAGTCGCCCGCGCGGGCGAGCGCGTTCGCGCCGACGTCGTCGTCGTCGGAAGCGGCGCCGGCGGCAGCGTCGTCGCTTCGGCATTCGCGCGCGCCGGCCGCGAGGTCGTCGTCCTCGAAGCCGGCGGTGCGTACGCGCCGCGCGACTTCACGCAGCACGAGTTGGCAATGTCGGAGCTCTATCTCGATGGCGCGCGCACGTCGAGCGACGATCTTGGCGTGGCCGTTCTCGCCGGCGCGACGCTCGGCGGCCTTCTCGTTTCCTTGCCGACCGTCGGCGGACCGACCAGCGAAGGTGCCGCAATCGCCGCGACGGGCCCGAGCGAACCTCAGGACGGCCTGATCGGCGGCGTCTGCCATGGCTCCCTGCCGGCCGGCGTGCTTCGCCTCGCCCAAGCGCAGACCGAGGTTCCGCGCGCCGAAATGCAGGCTGCGCTGCCCGCCGCCGCGTTCGCCGATAGCGACCCGCCGCTGTGGGACGGGCTCGGGACGGTGACCTACAAGATCTCGACCGCGAGCGCGCCGGCGCAAACCTACTTCGATCAAGGCCTTCGTCTCGCCTACGCGTTCAATCACGGCGAGGCGCAGCGTGCCTTCCGCAAGGCGCAGAAGCTCGACCCCGAGTGTGCCATGTGCTTCTGGGGCGAGGCGCTGGTGCTCGGCCCCAACATCAATCTGCCGATGCCGGATGACGCGGTCGCGCCCGCTTTCGCCGCGATCGAAAAAGCGCAGGCGCTCGCCGCGAAGGTCAGCCCGCGCGAGCAGGCGCTGATTTCCGCGCTCGCGCAACGCTACGCCGGCAATGCGAAGGCGGATCGCGGCGCGCTCGATGCCGCCTATGCGTCCGCCATGGCGAAGGTCGTGGCGCGGTTCCCGGACGACAACGACATCGCGGTGCTCTACGCCGAGGCAGTGATGGACCTCAGTCCGTGGAATTACTGGCAGCCCGGCGGCAGCGCGCCGAACCCGCAGAGCGCGCCGATCGTGCCGACGCTCGAGCGCGTGCTTGCGCGTGACCCGGCCCATCCTGGCGCGATCCATTATTACATCCACGCG
>DATASC010000011.1:0-26504 GCA_036269355.1 Candidatus Cybelea sp.
CGCCGAATGGGGCGGCTCCGAGCAGTTATTATCCGCACCCTGGAGCGTTGCTGACGTGCCGTCCAGACAGGAGTCGAGCATCCATTATCGCATGTTGTAACTCGAACAGAGCTTCCCCCGTCCGTTGGAGGAACGGTTTATGAAAGTATGTTACAGCCTTGCGCTCGCTTGCGTAGCAGCCGTGCTCGCGGCGGGATGCTCGAACTCCGCGGCGCCCGCTGTGCCCCAAGTTGGCGGCAACGCGGCGCAAACCCGAGGCGCGGCTCCAAGCAGCGCGCAACTAGAATCCTGGCACGCGGCAATCGCGCGCGTGCCTACGCCACAAAAAGGATGTTTTACCGCATCGTATCCGCAGACCACGTGGACGAAAGTCGCGTGCGTAACGGCGTCCAATCGCCCCTTCATTCCGCGAAGCGGTGTGGGCCGCTCGTTGAACGTTGGCAATGGCAACGACTATGCCGCGGTGACTGCGACGCTGACCTCGAACGCAGTCGGCTCGTGGCCGATCGTCAGGGGTCTCAAGACCGAGACGGATAACGGTCAGTCGAACGTTTATTCCATCCAACTCAACTCGAATTTCATGTCGAACGACCAGGCCTGCGCGGGCGCGAACAATCCGAGCCAATGTCTCGGCTGGCTGCAGTTCGTATATTCGAGCAGCGAGCACGCAGCGTTCATGCAGTACTGGCTGATCCGCTATCAAGGCGGCACGGTCCACTGCCCGGCCGGCTGGAACTCATTCACCCCCGACTGTTACAAGAACAGCCAAGCCGTCTCAGTGCCGCAGGAAGTGGTCACGGACCTACCGCGGATGAATCTCTCGGGAAACGCCGTCAGCGGCGGCCTCGACACGCTGAAGTATGTGGATGGTTCGAACGCCTACAGCACGACGGGTGAAGACGACGTCATGTATCTTTCTGCCGGCTGGATGGCTTCCGAGTTCAATATCATCGGTGACGGCGGCGGATCGGAAGCGGTCTTCAATGTCGGAACGGCGCTAACCGTTCAGATCAAGCTGACTGATGGAACGACCACCGCACCGACTTGCCAGAGCCACGATGGAACGACGGGCGAGACCAACAATCTGAATCTCGGGGCTTGCAAAGTAAGGGGCGGCACCGTTCCCCGAATCAGATTCAAAGAGTCGCTGAAAACATAGCGGCGGCGTTGGGCTGGTCGAGTGGCGCGCCACCCGGTCTCCGTAAAATAAAGCTCGACGGTTTATTGGCGAAAAGCGCTTCGATGGAAGATCGGGGCGCTTTTGCTTTTGCCTCCCAGCCCCGATACATGCTTGTGTACTGCCGCAACATTAGCAGGCGCTGGCAGAAACGGCGGTCAACCCCGGTTACTGAACCTGTTTCCCCCGCTTTTAGCCGCCTGAACAAATCAGGCAAATGCGCCTACTTCAGAAAGGGTAACTTCATGAAACCGACCGGTCTAGCAAAGTACGCGGCCCTAGTGGCACTTGCGTTATGCTCGGCTTGCGGCGGGGGCTCGCCCGGCGCGGTGCCGACCGCTGCGTTCAACGCCACGTACGTTGGTAAGATGCTCTACATTAATGGAAGGCCGGTAACGGCAGCCCGCCTAGGAGCGCCGCTGCGTTACACGCAGATTGTGCCCGAGCATCATTTGGCGTCGAAGCACTACGAATTCGTCTTTAACGACTATGGCAGTTACGCCGCCATTTTCCACTATCCGAAGACCACCAAGCTGGTGGGTGAGATCGCCGGCGACGGGGGGCAAGGGTGCACGAACGTCCTCTACGGTTATGGGAAGAAAATCTTCTGGAACATCGGCGGCCCGACCCAGATTACGGAGTACCAGGTTCCCAAGACGCCGATCAAGACGCTGTCGTTCCCTTACTCTTTTCCAACCAGTTGCGCCATGAATACCAGCGGCGATCTTGCAGTCGGCACTTTTTTTGAGTCGGGGCCGGGTGGTGGCGACGTTGTGATCTTCAAGAACGCGAGCGGCTCGGGTAAGATTTACAGCACGCCGCTGGAAGCAGAATATTTCGACGGCTACGACCCCCAGGGGAATCTATTCGCCGATGGCATTACCAGCAGCGGTTACTTCGGGCTCGTTGAGCTTCCGAAGGGAGGCAGTGCCTTCAAAACTATCACAACCAGCAACTCAGTGCAGTTCCCGGGCTCCGTGCAGTGGGACGGCACGTACGTCACCGTCTTCGATCAGTTAGCGAGCGCGACGTACCGGTACACCATCAGCGGAACGAAGGCGACGTTGAAGGGCACCATAACGTACTCGGCCGGCGACTGCGCGCAGACGTGGATTGTTAAGGGAATTCTCTACTGCGGGGATGCGGGTAATGACGACGGGGGAGTTTACAACTACCCGGGCGGCGGGTCGGCGATTGCGACGCTCGGAAGCGGTTTGCCCGAGCCACTCGGCGTGACGGCAGCAAATAAGTAACGCCGTTTGTCGTCTACATAGCGGAGACTCACTAATGAGGAGCGCCGGTGTACTTACAGTGTGCCGGCGCTCCTTGCGCAACGGCCGAGGATTAGAGCGGTGGCGCCAACAGCCGCTCGATCTCCGTTTCGTCTAACATATGCGCGGTCGCGGCGGCATCTTCAAAGATGCCCGCGGCGAGCGCACCTTTACGCTGCTGCAGCTCCAGAATTCGTTCTTCGACCGTGCCGACGGTGATAAGCTTATACACGAAGACCGGTCGGTGCTGGCCGATGCGATGGGCACGATCGGTTGCCTGACGCTCGACGGCCGGATTCCACCACGGGTCGTAATGGATAACCGTGTCGGCGGCGGTCAGATTCAGTCCGGTGCCCCCTGCTTTGAGGCTGATCAAGAACAGCGGCACCTCGCCACTTTGAAAGCGTCGCACCGGCGTTTCGCGATCCTTCGTGTCGCCCCGAATTTCCACGTAGTCGATGGCACGCGCGGCAAGCTCCGGCTTTATCAAATCCAGCATCGACGTGAACTGCGAGAACAGCAACACGCGCCGGCCTTCGTCGATTAGCTCGGGCAGCATTTCGAAGAGCGCGTCGAGCTTGCTCGAAACGCAAACGTCGCGCGCGGCCGGAAGCTTGACGAGCCGGGGGTCGCAGCAGACTTGCCGCAGTTTGAGGAGCGCGTCGAGCACGACGATCCGGCTGCGAGCCAAACCGCGACGTTGCATTTCGGCGCGCACGCGTTCGTGCATCGCGAGGCGAATCGTCTCGTAGAGATCGCGCTGTGCCCCGTCGAGGTCGACCCGCGTGACGATTTCGGTCTTCTCGGGCAGGTCGAGCGCGACGTCTTCCTTGGTGCGCCGCATCAAAAATGGCCGCAGTCGCGCCGCTAGTAGCGCGCGGCGCGACGTATCGCCTCGTTTTTCGATCGGCGCGCGAAAGATGCGCGCGAACTGCGTACGGTCGCCCAGTAAGCCGGGTACCGCGAATGAGAAGATAGACCAAAGCTCGTCGAGATGATTCTCGATCGGCGTGCCGGTAAGCGCGAGGCGTTGCGCCGCGGTTAAGCGCGCAGCGGCCAGCGCACCCTTCGAGCGGGGATTTTTCACGAACTGGGTTTCGTCGAGCACGACCATCTGCCACTCACGCTCGGTCAGCCGATCGGCATCGCGGTGGAGCAGTGCATAGCTCGTCAACGCAACGTCGTTGTCAGCGATGCGGTCGAAACGCTCGGCACGGTCATTTCCGGAGAGTGAAACGACGCGCAAGTGCGGCAGAAAGCGCGCGATCTCAGCGCGCCAATTCGGCAGCACGCTGGTCGGCGCGACGATCAGCACCGGTCCGCGCAAGCGCCCGTGCGCCTCCTCGATCGCCAGATGGGCTAAGAACTGCACGGTTTTGCCGAGGCCCATGTCGTCGGCGAGCACGCCACCGTAGCCGCTGCGCCGCAGCAGTTGCAGCCACGCCACGCCGCGAACTTGATACGTTCGCAGTTCGCCCTTAAACGTGCTCGGCAGGGCAATAGGCTCGTGCTCCGCGCCGATCAAATCATTCAATGCAGCGCGCAACGGTTGCGCCGCCGGCGACCATTGCAGCGGTACTGCCGTCTCGAGGCCATCGAGCGATCCGATGTGCGCCGGCGTCAGCTCTAGGCGGCCTTCCTTGGTCAGTGGCGCGTCGAATAGCTCAACCAAGATCGAAACGATCCGCTCGATACGCTCGGGGGGGAGTGCCGCGAACGCGCCGTTAGGTAATCGCCCGTAGAGCGTGCGCACACCCTTCCCGTCCAGCTCGGCGGTGAGTTCTTCGGCCGAGTGCACGCCTAGCGTTTGCAGCGCGTCGACGACGACCGGCAAGAGCGAGACGCGCTGCCCGCCGAGATCGATGCCGATGTCGAGTTCGAACCAGCGGTTTTCGCTCTCGACGATCTCCGCGTCCCAGGCCGCGTCGTCGATGTGCACGACCTCATACGGAAACGTCGAATCGACTTCGAGCTGCCAGCCACGGTCGCGCAAAACTGGCACGGCAGTGTCGAGAAATCGCAGCCACGATCGTTCCGTAGCCGAGAACTGTCCGCGTGGCCACGCGGTCGGCTGCAGACCGTACTCGGCTAAGGTCGCCCTCGCGACCGCTTCGAACGCGAACCGTCGCGGCCATGCCATCACGATCCCTTGTTCGTTCGTATCCCGAAACTCGAACGTAGCGTCGTCAGGGGACACGATCGTGCCTCCATAGGCAAACGCCAGCTCCGCAACCGCTGGAAAACCGCGCAACGCCAAATGAACAACGGGATCGCGTTCGACGACGCGCAGCCGCGTGTTCGACTGGGGTGGCGGAATGGCGTTCGGGATCGGAATCTGATGCCACATCGAATGCGCGCGCCGCGCTTGCGCTGCACTTAGGGAAGGCGCGAGCGCGAGCGCGCTCGCCAGCTCTCCCGCGATGCCCAGATTTATCGTTCCGGCGGTGTTGGTCTCCGGATCGGCGTACCAGAGCGGTTCGCTCGGCAGCAAGCGCGCCTGATTACGCCCTTCGATTCCCGGCCGTTGTCGCCCGTCGGACGGATCGAGCCGCCAAAAGAACGTCGCCTCGCTCACGTCCGCACGACGTAGCGGCGGATGCTTCGTCGAATTCCAGTGCACGCGCCCGGTCGCGAGCAACAAATCGAGCAGCGTCGCGAACAATTTCGGATTGAGCGTGCCGAGGCCGCTTGACATACAAACGCTGGCGAGCCTTCCGATCGTGCGATCGATCGCAGTCGCGTAACGTCCACTGCCCTGCGCGAGGTTGGATAGATCGATCGCGCGTCCCATCGAGCGTTCGCCGCGTTTTAGCAGCGTTATAATACGTGCAGTTACGTCGACGCGCGGAACGTAATACGACTCGCGAACGTCGAGCACGTAGAGCACGTGCTCCCGACGCGGCTCCGCGCCGTCGAAGCGCCGCGCCGTGATCGCTTGTAGCCAGCTATCGACGGCCCCGTCGGCGGCATCGCGCATGCCGCCCTCGGCGGTGAGGATTGCGGCCGCGGCTCCATGCTTACAGTTGCGCCCGATGGGGCAGTCGCAGACGCTGCGCAACCGGTGCTCGCCCTCGCGCCAATCGATTGCAACCTCGTAAGGAATCGCCGACGTTCCGCGCACCGACGCCGCGATGCGATCGTTTCCGGCGACAGCGTCGAGCCGCACGACTCGGCCGCTGCGCGCGTAGTCCATTCCGCGCGAAAACGTCGTCGGATCGAAGGAAGCACGCGCGACATCCAGGGTAAAGCGCACCGCCGCATTTACGACGTTTCGCGTGTCGCTCCATGCGCGCAATTTGACGCACGGGTTGGGCGAGAGCCTGCGTCGAAGCGTGCAGTGTATACTGCGCTCTATTGCGCGCTAGGGTGGCCGTCCGGTAAGTAATACGACCCCCTGCCCGCCTCCAAAGTCATTTTATACCGCGCCGAGATACCACCGGCGTTCTTGAGTACTCGTAACTGGGGGCAAGGGCCGGCCCCAATCCCATCGCCGGTAAACGCCATTTCGCCAGAAATGAGCAAGGTAACGGGAGAACCTGTAAGGGCTCGAAGAAGGTCATGCCTTCGATGACATGGGAAGCAATTACCGCACTCGCGACCCTTGGGACGGGGCTGGCTATCATTGCGACGGTATTGCTCGGGATCCGTCAGTTGCAACTGACTCGCTCGCAACTCGAACACTTACGCCGTGCTACGCAACTTCAAGGCGCGATGAAAATTTTTGAGGACCTCCAATCCGCAGAGTTTTGGAATTCATTACATTTCATCGCTTCCGAGCTTCCCAAACGGATGACCGAACAACAGTTTCGCGACGAAGTGCTATTAATCGGAATGGCGGATAGCAAGGTCCATCGAGAGTTGCTGCTGATGCGCACGCTTGAGCGAGTCGGTACCTACGTAAAACATGGACTCATCGACGGTCCGATTATCTACGACCTCGCTATGCCACCCATTGAAAAGTCCTGGGAGTTGCTGGCCGACGTAGTGCGGATGCATCGTGATGCACACGGAGAAGCCTTTTGGGAAAATTTCGAAATGCTCTATCGCGAGGGGAAGCGATGGACAGAGCGCAGATCTATGCGCCCATAAGCTCCGTGAGCGAAACGGCCTTTTCGGGGTAAGACGCGAAGCGAAAAGCCCTGCAGCATGTAGCATGGAGAGGTGGCAGAGCGGTTGAATGCGGCGGTCTTGAAAACCGCTGAACCTTTGCGGGTTTCGTGGGTTCGAATCCCACCCTCTCCTCCAGCCCGCCGGCGTTAGTCCCAGAATGCCCTGATCTTCGGAGCGTCGGAGACGCCGCGATCGACGCCCGTACTTGATCGCGACGGGGATAAGCGCGGGATCGACGAGACTGATCTTCGTGTAGCCGGGCGGACACCCGACGACCTGGAGCATAACCTTCGACCCTCCCGCCTTGAGGTTTTTGACCTCTTGCAGCAACGAGTTCGGAAAGTGGCTTAAGCGCAGTCCCTGCTCGGCATCGCGCTGATCGTCGCCGCTGGCGAGCGAAACGATTAAAACACGCCGAGCGCCGGCGACAACGTCGGAGTGGGTTGACGATTCGCACGTTCCCCCGTCCATTGCGGTCCGGTCTTTCAAACGCGTCGGGCCGGCCAATCCCGGCCACGACGAGCTGGCACTCATCGCGTCGATCGCGGGGATGTTGTCCTTCGCGCTGACTACGAGGCGTTGCGCGGTGTAGCAGTCGATCGATGTCGTGTGATATTTTGGCGACGGCCATGCCTTGCCGGCTCCGCAAATCCGACTGAGCAACTGCTGCCACTCGGCAACCGGCGGAGTGTGAGCTGCCATTGCCGCACGGCCGAGATCCTGGATGTTCGCGACCGATGCCGTTGGAAGATCGTTACCGACGAAGTTCGCTCGCATCACGCTAAACGGCGGGTTCCCAAGGGGGTAGTTCATCTTCGCAGGAAACTTCCCGAGCATTTCTACCTCGGCTTTCATGCGATCGAGTTGGTCCATCAGAATCGCGTAATTCCCAATCGTTCCCGCCGACGTGCCGACAACAATATCTGCAAGCTTCAGGTCGACGCCGTTGGCAGCTAGCGACGTGAAGTAGCCTGAATAAAAGGATACGAGATAGATCGCCCCGCCACCGAGGGCAAGCGCGCGATCTTTTCCCGAACCGAGCGGTGGCGTATATGGGATTGGATGGGCCAAACCGTCGTTCGGTGGAATCCCTGATTTTAGCGCCGCCTGCAGCGCGGACGAGGGTTCAGCGGCCGATGCCGCCTTTGCAACGATCGATCGTGTATTCAGCCCCACAACGGCAGCGGCTGAAAGGCTCGTAGCTATCATCGATTTACGCGAGAGATCGTCTGACATCGAGGCGGCTCCTTAGCGACAGTTAGAACGTAAACGTACGCGGCTGCGACCGTGCAACCTTTCTCGGCCGACGCAGTCGTAACATATCGCAACTATGACGGTGGCCATCATGCGCGGGTCCGGGAAGAGACTTAGGGCAGAACGAATGCTCGCACGGTGATGCGGCATGTCGCGAGTGTTGCGATTGGACTGCTGGTGATAGCGATCGGCGTTAACTGCGGCGGAGCGGGCTCAAGCGAGATGAGCACGTCGACGCCGGTCCCCGATGCGTGCCTCGGTCAAACCCCGCCGCCCGCACCGGCGCCACTCTCCCGCGCGAAGCGGCGCTTCGTCATGAAGACACCGATACGGGGTCTCATCGATTTAGGCCAAGTAAGCGCAGACGACATGCAAGTTCCGCCACCAAACACGCTCTACTACGCGTGCCGCCGGCAAAGCGCGATCTCGGGAATTGTCGTGAACGATACGTGGAGCGATCTTCAACCAAACTCCCCCGAACAGTCGATCGACACGAGTGCGATCGACGCCGCTCTTGCAACCGTTGCGCGATACAACCAGACCCCTGGGCGTGCTCTCGGCGTCCGGCTTCGCATTTGGGCCGGCATCGACGCCCCTGACTGGGCGAAATCGATCGGGGGCGCGCCGATCCAAATCTGCGATCAGGACGCCGTCCCGACGCAGCCGCAAAAGTCCACAGAAAGAACGACACAGCCGCAAGCAACTCCGACGCCTTGCCCCAGCGTCGCAGTTCGCACGGTCGGGCGGTTCTGGTCCGGCGCATACGACGCGCCGTGGCGTCGCCTCCAGGCGCAACTTGCGAAGAAGTATGACGCGGATCCGGTGGTCAACGAAGTTTCGGTCAGCTCTTGCAGTTCGCTCACGAGCGAACCCTTCGTTCAGCCCGAGGACGGCTTCTCGCAGCAGAACCTCACGGCCGCCGGCTATACGGATGCGCGTTATCGGCGCTGCCTAGCAACGGCGATCGCGCACGACTACGAACCCTATTGGAATCAGACGCTGGTCGACTATTCGTTCAACCCATTCAGAGAAATCGATGCAAAGCCGCCGGCTACGGATCTCGTCTTTACCGAAGCAACGATTAACAGTTGTCGTGCTGCAATCGGAAACCGCTGCGTCTTACTTAACGAGACGATGGGCAAATTCACCCCGCCGCCATCGCCGCAGCCCAGCTCGACGCCGTCCCTCGCAGCCGACTACTATGCAATGTGGAACTACATGAAATCGCGAGGCGGAAACCTCGCGTTTCAAACCGCCTCGCCTCCGAATCTCTTGCTCGCCTGGATGACGAACCGGGCCGGCTGGGATGCAGCCGTCTCCCTTGCCGCGAGCTACGGCGCCGGCTCGTTAGAGCTGTTTCCTCCGAAGCAGCCCGGGCCGGCGTGCGCCACCGCGACCCGCAAGTGGGTCGCGGGCTACACCTGCTTCTCCAAACGGCTCCTCGCGAAATGGAAAGGCGCGATTACTACCGGCGTCAATCCTTAGGTTTTGGATATACTGCGAGGCCAGCTGGGTTTTCAACGCCGATCGATTCGAACGGCGTCGTCGAGCCGCTTTTGTACGCTTCGACATCGCCGGGATAGTGAAGACTATTGCCCACGAAGAGCGTTCCACTTCTTTCGAATGCGATTGAGTAGGGTCCGGAGAGCCCGCTCGTAATCGTGGCGAACGGCGATGTGTCGCCGAGATGGAAGCCGAGCACGGTGTTGTTGCGGTCGTTCGTCACCCAGAGATCGTTGCTCGAATCAATCGCGAGGCCGGTCGGATCGTCCAAACCGGTTAGGGCGAGCTTCGTCGGCGTCGTAGAACCCTTGGGCACTTCCCAAACGGCATTTTGCAGCGCGTCGCCGACGTAGAGGTTTCCGCTCATATCGATGGCGAGGCCAACCGGGAGGTCGAACCCATTAATCTGTTTGCTCGGCGACGAGGCGCCTTTCGGATAGACCAAGACGTAGCACGAGCCGGCGGTCGCGCCGCTCGTCACGTAAACGGTATCACTGTTGTCGACGGCGATACCATTGGGGTACACGAGCGTTCCCCCGTAGAGCGTCGCGCTCGGGCTCGTCTTGCCGAAGGGGTATTCGGTGACGGTACTGTTCCCGTTATTGGCGACGAAGAGCTTGCCTTTGAGATCCACCGCGACGTTGACGGGCAAGTCGATGCCGGTGGTAATGCTGCCTTTTTGGCTCGGATTCGTCTTGTTTGCCGCAAAGATCCGAATGGCTTGAGCGTCGATGTCCGAGACGAACAGCGTCGCCTTGCGTCTGGACTTATGAAAGTATCCGTTGCCCCGTCGGCCATCGGCTGCCACGATCTGTTGGGGAGTCAAGCCGAATCTGACATCCGCTCGAACCGATTGCGCGCCGGCGTCCGCGGGCGCTTGCATGGGTGTCGTCGCCGACTGCGACGAGCAGGCCGCCGCGAAGAGCGCGACGAGTCCACCAGCGAGTAAAGCGAGCCGTGATCGCATGAGGCACCTCCTGAGAACCGGGCATTGCTCGGCGCCGTCACCCGAACCCTCTCGTTACGGTTCGACGCTAGGCAGCAGAGCGTGAAGCGGTTACCGAAGAACGGCTATAAAGCGAACGAGGAGATTGCTATGACGGATTCTAGGATTTGCCGGTCGCTCGTCACCATTACCGTGGCGAGCCTTTTGGGCGCGTGCTCTGGGTCGCAGCTGCCCGAAAACCAGATGGTTTCTAGCGCCGCGAAGTTCTCGCATCATCAGCTCTTTTCGTATACGGGGCAAGAGCAATCGTTCACGGTGCCAAGCGGCGTCACGACCGTAGGAGTGAGCGCTGATGGCGCATCGGGCGGAGGAACCGGGGGCGGCAACGGAGGGCGCGTAAAGGCGATCGTTCCAGTGACGTCCGGCGACGTTCTAGCAATCTTCGTTGGTGGCGAGGGGAAGAAACACGGCGGCTTCAACGGCGGCGGTAACCGCGGCAGAAGCTACTTTCGCCCCGGATCCGGGGGCGGCGGCGCTTCCGACGTGCGACAGGGCGGAAACAAGATCGGAGATCGCATCGTCGTGGCCGGTGGCGGCGGCGGCGTCGGGGGCTTCGGCGCCTACGGATACGGTGAAAAAGGCGGCGCAGGCGGCGGCGACACCGGTGGCATCGGCATTTGCCTCGGCGCCTTTAACGGGGGAAGCGGCGGCGGCGGCACGCAGGCGGCCGGCGGAGCCGGCGGCCCCGGTGGCACCGGAAATCAAGGCAGCGGGACCGCGGGTGAAAACGGCACGCAAAAACATGGCGGCGCAGGCGCCGGGGCGATGTCAAAAGACTCTTACGTAACCGGCGGGGGCGGGGGTGGCGGAGGTTATTACGGCGGCGGTGGCGGCGGCACCGGCGGAATGGGAACGAGTGGTGACGGTTGCGGCGGTAGCGGCGGCGGCGGCTCCTCGTACGTCGAGCGGTCCGCTCGAACCATCAAGAATCTGCAGGGCGTCAATACGGGAAACGGCGAGGTCGTCGTTTTTTGGTAAGTCGTCCGCAGCGTCGTGTCGATTTTCGGATGTCGGTTCGTAGATAGGCGGAAAGGAGAAGCCACCATGGAGTATATGTGCCTGTTCTACGCGGCCGAAGATGCCGAGATGCCGCCCAACGCCTTTGAGGAGTGCATCGAGGTCGCGCAGCGCGCGCATGCGGCCGGTGCGATGCGCGACGCTCGCGGCTTAGAAGATCCGACGGCGGCGACGACCGTGCGCGTGCGCGACGGGAAGCGACTTCTTACCGATGGCCCATTCGCCGAGACGAAAGAGGTGCTTACCGGTTTCTTCATGCTGGAATGCAAATCGCTCGACGACGCGTTGAGTTGGGCCGCGCAGCTTCCCGTTAGCCGCTACGGCTGCGTCGAAGTGCGACCGGTTCGTGCACTCGAGCCCTGACCTTCGCGAGGTCGATCGCCTCTTTCGCGCCGAAGCCACTCGTGCCGTAGCGACGCTCGGGCGCGTCTTTAATGACTTCGATCGCGCCGAAGACGCCGTTCAAGACGCTTACGCGCTCGCATTGGAGCGATGGCCGCGTTTCGGCGTTCCGATAAATCCGGCCGCGTGGATTCTGCTGACCGCTCGAAACAAGGCGATCGATCGTCTTCGCCGCGAGCGTGTCGCCGCCGAAAAGGGCGAGATCCTCGCTAACCTCGAGGCGCTCGCGCGCGTGAGCGATACCGACGACGAGGAGCCGATCGACGACCGGCTGGCGATGATCTTCGCCGCATGCCACCCAGCGCTCAACGACGAGACGCGAATCGCCTTGACGCTGCGTTTCGCCGCAGGTCTGACCGTCGAGGAGATCGCCGCTGCGCTGCTTGCATTGCCCGCAACGATCGCCCAGCGGCTCGTTCGCGCGAAGCA
The DNA here is from genome assembly GCA_036269355.1 of Candidatus Cybelea sp. Lineage (GTDB taxonomy): Bacteria > Vulcanimicrobiota > Vulcanimicrobiia > Vulcanimicrobiales > Vulcanimicrobiaceae > Cybelea. Next base: position 12,170 of record DATASC010000011.1, read on the forward strand.
CAAGATTCGTCGTGCCGGAATCGCCTTTGCCGTTCCCAACCTCGCGACGCTCCCGGAACGTCTGCAGGATATCCTGCGCGTCATCTACTTGATCTTTAACGAAGGCTACGCTTCGTCGACGTTCGCCGCACGCTTTCGCGGCGAGCTCTGCGACGAGGCGCTGCACCTCGTGCGCGTCGTCGACCAACTCTTGCCGAATCAACCCGAGGTTGCGGGACTCTATGCGCTGATGCTCTTCCACGATGCGCGGCGAGCAACGCGCGTCGATTCATCCGGCGACACGATCTTGCTGGAGCGTCAGGATCGCAAACTGTGGAATATGGCGAAGATCGCTCATGGAATGAACGTGCTGGCGCGCGATCGCGCCGCGGTCTGCGGCCCGTATCGTTTGCAGGCGATGATTGCGGCCGAGCACGCTCGGGCAACGAGCTGGGCGACCACCGACTGGCCGCGCATTCGTCACTGCTACGACCTTTTATACGCGACCGATCCGTCGCCCGTCGTGGGCCTAAACCGTGCCGTCGCCGTCGCGTACGACGAAGGAGCCGAAGCAGGGCTCGCGTCCGTCGACGCCCTGGAGCCCCATATGGCTTTGAGCGAGTACGCGCCGCTTCATTCGGTTCGCGCCGAGCTGTTACGTCGAGCCGATCGCGCCGACGAGGCGCGCGCCGCTTACGCCCACGCCATCGCGCTAACGAAAAGCGATCCCGAGCGCAGATATCTCAGCGAGAGGCTCGCCGGTCTCGAGCGCCAAACGCCAACACCGGAAGCAGCGAAGCTATGAACTTTGGGCGGATCACGTCTTCGTGATCGTCGACGTCGGTAGCGACGTCGTGCTGGTCGAGGCGCTCGGAGCGCTGGTAGGATGGGCGCTCGTCGGCGTGGCAATCGGGTTGATCTATCGCCCCGTCCCGGAGCGATAGTTTTCGAGAGGGTATCGGCAATGTTTCATCTCGAGGCGTTTAAGGATTACGGCCTGCTGTTGCTGCGGATTATGGTGGGCCTGATCTTTGCGGGCAGCGGTTATCGCGATCTGAGGGATCCCGACGCGCGCAGCAAGAGCATCGGAATGCCGAAGAGCTTCGTGCTCTTTCTCGCGGTTGCCGAAGTCGCCGGCGGCGCGGGCATCATTCTCGGCATCCTGCAGCAGCTCGCGGCAATCGGTCTGACCGTCATCATGCTCGGTGCACTGCAGAAGAAGATCTTCGTTTGGAAGACCGGATTCTGGGGCAGCGACGGACTTGGCTGGTATTACGAGCTCACTTTGATCTCAATATTGCTCGTAGTTCTTTTTACCGACGGGGGCCGATTCGTTATCCTGTCGTAAAAAGACGACGTCATGCGTACTGTAGCTGTTCTTGCATTCGCTCTCTTGCTCTCGAGTTGCGCGCGTTTCGGCGCGTCGCCGATTCCTTCGATGGAATCGACCGGCAGCGCGATAACGAGAAACTCGCAAGGTCCGTGGTCGTGCGGTCAGCCGCCATCAGCGCGAACGCGCGAAGCAGGGGACGAACCGGACGGCGCGACCGCGTACAAGTTGCTGTATCAATTCAAAGCCGGCAAAGACGGCGGTTATCCGTACGACGAGCCGACTGCCGTAAATGGCAAGCTCTACGGCACAACCGATGAAGGCGGCGCGCCCGGATATGGAACCGTCTTCGAAACGACCACGAGCGGGCAAGAGCGCGTGATTTACAGTTTCAAAGGCGGCAAAGACGGCGCGTATCCGTGCGCGGGCTTGGTCAACGTGAATGGAAAGCTCTATGGCACGACCCAATCCGGAGGAGCGTCCGGATGGGGAACGATCTTCTCGGTTGGAACGTCGGGAGAAGAGCACGTGGTCTATAGCTTCAAGGCCGGAAAAGACGGTGCCGTTCCGTACGCCGGGCTCCTGTTGTACAAAGGAAAACTCTACGGGACGACGATCGAAGGCGGCACCGCCGGCTGGGGAACGGCGTTCGTTTGTCCGCTATCGGGGCCCGCGCACGCGATCTACAGCTTTAAAGCGGGCAAAGACGGTGGACGCCCGTACGGCAATCTCATCGAAGTCAACGGCGCGCTCTACGGCACCACGCAGCAGGGCGGCTCGGGGTCGTGGGGTACGGTGTTTAAGGTGAGCACGGCCGGCGACGAGCACGTCGTCTATAACTTCCTTGCAAACAACAAAGGCACTAACGATGGGGCCTATCCGTTCGACGGTTTGACCAATGTAAATGGCAAGCTATACGGAACGACCAAAGACGGCGGCTCCGCCGGATTCGGAACGGTCTTCGACGTCACGCTCTCGGGTGCCGAGCACGTTCTTTATTCGTTCAAGAGCGGGGACGACGGCGCGTATCCCTATGCGCGTTTAGAGCTCGCGAGCGGCGTGCTGTACGGCACGACTATCGAAGGCGGTCCACAGAACTGGGGTACCGTCTTTCGCGTTGAGACATCCGGCAAAGAGAGCGTTCTCTACCGATTTAAGGCGGGTAAGGACGGTGCGAATCCCTTCGCGCGCGTGCTGTATCTTTCGGGAAGGCTTTACGGCACCACGCAGGGTGGCGGCGTTAACGGCGGTTGGGGGACGCTGTTCAGCGTAACGCCGTAAGGGCGACTGCTCTAGAGCTTTCCAAAATAACTGCTGACGTCGAAGTAAAAATCGCGCTCGGCTTTCGTCGGTGGGCAGTAGACATGAAGCTTGTCGTACGAGCGCCCGCCTTCGTGGAGAAGCGACTGCGACTGCAATTTCCACGATGCGCCGTCGGCACACGATTGAAAGGCCAAGAAGCGATACTCCCACGCGACCCCATCCATTTCGTTCTTCTGTACGTCGGCGATAGCGGTTGACGTCGCATCTCCCGCGGGGAGGGCGAGCGGCGCGAGCTCGGACGCCCCGTCAGGTGCGGAGGTGGCCCAGCTCATCCTTTGGACTCGGTTGTTTTGAAAGGAATAAGCCACGCCGACGGTCGGCGTAACGCGCCCGATGAGAATCGGCGCCCCATTGTCGTCGACGTCGCGGTGCAGCTGCGTCGTCAGCGCCTCGGCGTCGCCAAACGTGTCGCCGAGCCGGACGCCCAGCGGATCCGCCGGAACGTTGTCGAGCACGCCGGTGGGCGCGGCGTCGGTAAAAATGTCCAATCCGGTGACGTATCCTCGTTCTTCGACTACGAGCACGTACGTCGAATCGGAACCGGGAAGCCAATAGCGTGCCACTCGGCGCGTTCCGTTCTTGAAGAGCATGATCCGCAGCGGATCTCCCAAGGCGCTCCGCAGCGTCGACGCGGGCGAACCCAGCGTTATGGAGTTCCACACCGTGTATGGCGCGGGCGATGCTGAGGCGGCCTGAGCGACCAGTACGGACGCTGCGAACGGCAGCAACGAACTTCTAACCCCCGTTGATGTCGAGAAAGAGCTCCGTCGCCAGCGCAATGAGGAAGCCGAGACACATCGTCGCGGTAACGAATCCCGTGAGGCCGGTTCGACGCAGGACGCTCCACAACTCGCCGATGACGAAGACGAGTGCGCCGACCGCGATGGCGAGAAAGAAGACCGAAAGCGTCGGCGAGTAAAAGCTATAGCCGAGGATCGTTCCGACGAAGGTCGGGCCGCCGGCGATAAGTCCCGCGAGACCGATCTGCGCCCACGTCGGCACGACGCGTCCGACGAGCGGCGCTGCGACGCCGAACCCCTCGGTGGCGTTGTGCAGACCGAATCCGACGATCAGTGCGATCGCCACCGCGGTCGCGCCCGATGCCGCCGAGGCGCCGATCGCGAGTCCTTCGCCGAAGTTATGCGCGCCGATTCCGACCGCGATCAGCGCCGCGAGGACGATGGGGTTTTCCGCGTGCGACGCCGCCTGGCGCGTGAAGTGCGTCGCCGCGCTGCCAAGGCCAACTAAGCCGATCAGCAAGCCCGCGACGAAAACGAAAACGTCCGCGATCGGGAACGGCCCCGCGCCCGCGTGCCACGCGTTGAGCCCCTGCGATATCGGCACGATCGCATTCTGCGCGATCTCGACGACCAGATAGAGCAGAATTCCGATCGCGAGCGCGTTGAGCAGCGCGATGGTGTTTGGCGAGAGCCGGCGCGCACGCGCGATCGGCAAACCGAGAAAGATTGTAAAGCCGGCGATCGCACCCAATAGTACGGTAGCCCAGAAGCTCAACGCGCGCTGCACGGGACGCGCGGCGGGCATCATCGCCCGGTACATCGCGGTGAGCTTGTTCGGCGTCCCGATGTAGTGAATCGCGGTGATCAGCCCGGCGGGCATGCCGCTCGAATCTTCGATGTGATCGAGGACGTGGCAATGGATGAGCCAGGTTCCGGGCTGCGCGTTCGCGTTGACGACGACGTCGACGCGCTGGCCCGGAGCGACGAGCACCGTATCCTGAACGTCGTTATAATCGACGGGCGCGGCGTCGCGCGCGATAATCTGCTGGTAATGCCCATGCGTGTGCATGGTGTGAAACTCTTCGCCCGAGATGTTGATCCAACGGATCCGAAAGCGCTCGCCGCGATGCACGTCGAGCGCGCGCGTCGCCGGATACTCCTTGCCGTTGAGCGTGAAGTGATTCTCGGCCGCGCTCTGAATCTGCCAAGACGAGATCAGCTCGAGGAAATCGTGGGCCAAGTTGCGCTCGACTGGTCGCGGATTCGCCGGTTCGACGATGATCGCGCCGTAAAGTCCGGAGTCCACCATCGCCTCGTCGTCGTGCGTGTGGTAGAGGAACGTGCCGGCCTGACCGGCGGTGAAGCGGTAGACGAACTTGCCGCCCGGCGGAACGAGTGCTTGCGAGATGCCGCCGACGCCGTCCATCGAGACCGGGATGTCGTGCACGCCGTGCATGTGAATGGAGTCGGGCGTCGTGTCGTCGTTCGTATAGTCGATGACGACTGGGTCGCCTTGCTTTACGACGATCGTCGGGCCCGGAACGACGCCGTTATACGTGTTCGCCATCACGGTCAAACCTGGCGTAAGGGTCCATGGCGCGGCGCGTTCGACAATGTGGAAGACCTTTGTACGACCCTGCGCGCTCGGAATCGCTTGATAGGCTCCGTCGGGGCGCCGGAAAACGCTCGACTCGCCCGGCGCGGCGGTTGCCTGCGGTATCGGTCCGTGGATCGGCTGTAGGCCGAGGGTCGTCGAGTTGGGTGAGGCGCCCTGGTCCGCGTCGGCCAACGCGACGGCCGGCAGCAGAGTGAAGAGAAGCAGCGCGCCGACAGCCGGCGCCCAGGCAGAGCGATATCCTCCGGTCATTTAGGAGCACCTAATATTGTAGATAGGCGCACCTTTTCCTGGCGCGAGCGCTCAGCTTTCTTCCAGCTTGGGCCATCCACAGGCATCCGTGCTACGCTTGCGCCCTAGGCGTAATACGACTTGACCGCAGTTTCGCGAAGCGGCCATCCGCATTTTTGCTGGAGAAAGGCCGAACGTGAACCGCACCACTAGGGCCGAAACGCCCTTCAAGGCCATTCGTCGCATCGTCCTCGAGGGCGAGTACGACCTCACCCGCAAAGAAGAAATCCTCGCGCTTTTCGGCACACTATTGCCCGGCAAACCGGTAACGATTGACCTCCGGCGCGTAACCTATGCCGACTCCACGATCTTAGCGGCGCTCGTGACCCTAGCGCAGAGATCGCAGGGCGCGGTGATAACGCTGCTGGGGCCGCAGCCGCAAGTGCGACGCATCCTCAAGTTCGTCAGCTTCGACCGTCTGTTCCGCATCGTTGACGGCGAGTTGTAGATCGCGGACGCCCTACACATAAAACGGAAGTCTATTGAGAGTTCAGGCCTTAAATGCGAAGTAGACCGCGCCGAGGATGAAGAGAAAGCTGACCCCATAGTTCCACTTCAGGCCTTGTCCGAACGCGAAATAGGCGAAGACGCTGAAGACGACAAGCGTTATGACCTCCTGTAAAATCTTTAGTTGAGTGAGCGAGAGCGTCCCGAAGCTCACGCGATTTGCCGGTACCTGGAAGCAGTACTCGAAAAGCGCGATTCCCCAACTCGCGACGATCGCGAGGATCAGCGGCGCTCGTGAGTACTTCAGATGTCCATACCACGCCAAGGTCATGAAGATGTTCGAGCAGATCAAGAGCACGACCGTAACGGCGACCGGATAGCGTGTCAGCATGGCGATCAAGATACTCGCTTCGGCAAGACCCGTCCCTTTGCTTGACGGTGTGGCTAGGTGGCAAGCGCGCGCTGCAGCGATTGACGCAAAAGCGCCGCCTCGTCGAGTTGAGCTTGGGTCGGCGGCGCTTCCGAGGTGCCTACGCGTTCGATGAGAGCCAGAATGCGCTCGCGCAGGCGCGGCTGCACCATCACCATCTGAAGCTGGCTGCGATAGCCGGCGGTTAAAACCGTTCGCAGCGTGCTCGCCTGGGATCGATCGGCGCAGTTGGAAGGTAGACAGGCATCGATCTCGTTCAAACGCGCGTTCACCGCCGAGAGATCGCTAAACAATCCTTTGAGAAATTCGTAGCGCGCCTCGTACTGAGCTTGCGTTTCGCCGTCGCCGGCAATCGTGCGAACCGTCAGCGGCTGCTGTTGCACGCCGCCGCCGCCCGCGAGCTTGACGACGTACGAACCCGGCACAATCTCCGGTCCTTCGGTCGGACCGGTATTATTCGCCGCCGTGTATTTCCACAAAACCGGTCCGTCCGTACGAAGGTCCCAAACGACGCGATTGAATCCGGGATGTAAGTCGCCGACAGAAATGGATCGCACTTTGCTGCCACCGGAATCGAAGACGTCGATTCTCGCGCCGGTCGTCACGCGGGGCGCGTAGATATCGAGCACCGCGCCATATGGGGCATTCTCTCCCACGAAATCTCCGGCGCCGGCGGTCGTGTACGGCGCCGGAAGGAAGTAGCGGTACGCATCGCGCGGCGGCTCGAGCCGGAACGCGGTACTCTGCGATGCAGCCGTACGTTCCAGCGGCGCGATGTCGTCGAGCACGTAGACTCCGCGCCCCTGAGTTCCAACCACGAGATCGTGCGTGGCGTCATAAATCTCAATGTCGTATATCGCCGACGCCGGCATGTTCAAGCGCAGCGACCGCCAGCGGCGGCCGCCGTCAAAGCTCGCCCAAACGCCGCGCTGCGTGCAGGCAAAGAGCAACGACGCCGTCGCCGGATCCTCTCGTACGCAACGCAGATACAGATTCGGCGAAAGATCGCCGGCGATCGGCGACCACCTGCGCCCGAAATCCGTCGTCCGATAGAGATAGGGCCGGGCGTCGCCGTTCATATGCCGGTCGACCGCGATGTACGCAGTTCCCGCGGCGGCGTGTCCGGCTTCGAGCACGTCGATGCGTCCCCATGGCGGAAGCTTTCGCGGCGTAACGTCGCTCCAATGCGCGCCAAAATCGCGCGATATCTGCACTTCGCCGTCGTCGGTCGCAACCCAAAGCAGCGACGGGTCGAGCCGCGTCGTGACGATGCTGGTAATCGCATCGGCAAACTCTGCCCCAGTGTTATCGTGCGAGATCGGGCCCCCGGAAAGACCTTGGTGCGACTTATCGTTCCGCGTCAGATCCGGGCTTATGACCCTCCAATTGCGGCCTCGGTCGGTCGTCGAAAAGACGACGTTTCCGCCGACGAGCGTTCGCACAGGATTGGTATACGTAAATACAATCGGCGTCATCCAGTCGAAGCGGTACGGTAGATCGCCTACGGCCATGCCCTCGCTGAATCGTTGTGACGGAGAGATCTCGACGCTTTGTAGCGTGCGCAGGTCGGTAAGGTAGACTTGTCCCGCCGAGCGCTCCGTCTCCGACGACCAAACGTAGCGCGGATCTTCCGGATCGAAAACGGAATAGTTTCCGTCGCCCGGAGCGACCAGCGTCCAATCGCGGTTGAGGATGCCGACGGCGTTCGACGCGACTCCCGGACCGCACCACGAGTTTACGTCCTGCAGCCCGACGCAGACGGTGTAGGGAAACTGCGCGCTCAACCCAATGTGATAGACCTGCGATACCGGCAGGTTCCTCGGCGTGAACCAGTTCTTGCCGTCGTTGACGGAGATCGCGACGCCGGTGTCGGCGCCATCGATGACCCGCCGGCCGTCGCGCGACCACCACAGAGCGTGCTGATCGTATTGATCCAGGTCGACGAGCTCGAACGACTTGCCGCCGTTCTCGCTGCGCGACATCAGCGTTTCGAGATTTAGAACGTGGCTTTGATCGCTCGGATCGACGAAGATCTTGCTGAAGTAGTATCCGCGGTAGCCGACCCACTCGCTTCTCTCGATCGAATGCCACGTTCTGCCGCCGTCGTCGGATCTCCAGATCGCGGCCGAGCTCGACTGTATCACCGCAAAGATGCGTTTGGGGTTCGTCCGGGAGATCGCGAGGCCGATGCGCCCCGTAACACCCGTCGGAAGACCGCCGCCGTGCAGGCGCATCCAGTGGAGGCCGCCGTCGCGCGATTCGAAAATGCCGCCGTGCGAGCCGCCCGCCGACGCGCTCCACGGCGTCCGGTGAAACTCCCAAACTCCGGCGAAGACGTGCGCGGGATTCGCCGGATCGCGCGCGATGTCCGAGGCGCCGTCGCTTGGATCGACGTACAGCGTCTTCTGCCAGTGTCGACCGCCGTCGGTCGTGCGAAAGACGCCGCGATTGAACGACGGCGCAAACGGCGTGCCCAGCGCACCGGCAAGAAGAACGTTCGAATTCTTCGGATCGATCGAAATGCTCGATATCGCAAAGGTGCCGTCGAGACCGACGTGGTTCCACGTTCGGCCGCCGTCGCGCGAGTTCCAGATGCCGTCGCCATCTTCGGCGGTATTGCGCGGATTCGGCTCGCCGGTCCCCACCCACACGTTTTGTGCGTTTCGGGGATCGATGGCGATGGAACCGATCGCCGCAACCGGAGCTCGATCGAAAACCGCGCGCCACGAGACTCCGCCGTCGGTGCTCTTGAAAATACCGCCGTCGGCGCCCCCCGCATAGTAAGCGTACGGATCTTGGTCCGTCCCCGCAACGGCCGTAATTCGGCCGCCGCTCACCGCCGGTCCGATAGAGCGATAGCGCAGTGCGGCAAAATCGTCGTCCGCGCTCGCGATCGCCGGCGACGCGAAAGATAGTGCAATGCAGAGTACCGCTATGGCGAATGCTCGAGCCTCGTGCATGGGGCTATTCATTTGAGCAAGGGGCCGAGTTTCCGGCGGGACTCTGCGCTTCCCAGCCCCGAAAGAAGCTGCGAGGAGGTCGAACGTGCCGGAGATTCGCCTTGAGCGAAAGCTGAGCGTCCCCGCCGATAACGCCGCCCAAGCTCTCGGCGACGTACTTAAGGCGATCGCAGAGCAGCAAGGGCCGTGGCGCGGTTTCGCGCTGCACGTCAGCTTCGGCGATCTGCATCTTCCCGACGTCGGTTACGTCGCGGTGCCGATTAGCCTCACGGTAGAGAAAGATGCCGGCGAGGCGCGCGCCTTCGATATCGCTTTCACTTCAGCGAATCTACCGGCGGCGTTCCCGGGCTTTCGCGGACGAACGAGCGTCGCCGATTCCGGTACGATCGGCGAGTCGAGCCTCCATCTTGAGGGAACGTACGAACTTCCGCTGCAAGTCTTCGGCAGACTCGTCGGCGCGGCGTTTACCCCGGGCGTCGCGGAACGATCGCTGGAAAACTTCCTCGGCGAGATCGGCGCCGCGTGCGAGGCGCTGGTCAATAAGCGCGAGGCCGAGTTCGCCCGCTATCGCTTCTACTCGCAACGATGACCGAGATACGCGCCGGCTGCTGCGTCGTCGGCGGCGGACCGGCCGGAATGATGGCGGCGCTGCTCTTCGCGCGCGCCGGCGTTCGGACCGTCTTGCTGGAGAAGCACGCCGATTTCTTGCGGGACTTTCGCGGCGACACGATCCATCCGTCGACGCTCGACGTCATGGACGAGCTGGGCGTGCTCGAATCGTTTCTCCAACGCCCCCATCAAGAGGTCACGACGCTCGCCGGCAATCTCGGCGACACGCTGGTCACCGTCGCCGACTTCAGCCATCTACCGACGCGCTGCAAGTTCGTCGCGTTCATGCCGCAGTGGGATTTTCTCAATTTCTTAGCAGAGGAAGCGAAGCGCTCGCCGTGCTTCGACTTGCGAATGCAGGCGCGGGCGGAGGACTTGCTCTGGGAGAACGGCCGCGTCGCCGGGGTACGTACGAACACGCCGGAGGGACCGCTCGACGTTCGTGCCGACCTCACCATCGCCGCGGACGGGCGCGAGTCGGTCTTGCGCCGTCGTGCGAATCTCGAGGTGATCGAGCTCGGCGCGCCGATGGACGTGCTCTGGCTTCGGCTCGCGAAGCGGTCCGACGATCCTCATGAGACGTTCGGATACATTCGCGACGGGCGAATCATGGCGCTGATCGATCGCGGCGTGTATTGGCAATGCGCGTACGTGATTCTCAAAGGCACCTTTGCCGAACTCCAAGCGCGCGGCTTGGCGGAGTTTCGCGAGCAGATCGGAGCGATTGTGCCGTTCCTCGCCGACCGGGTCGGCGAGCTCGCCACCTGGGACGACGTCAAGCTCTTGACGGTGCGGCTGAATCGTCTGCGCCAATGGCATCGCCCTGGATTGCTCTGCATCGGCGATGCGGCGCACGCGATGTCGCCGATCGGCGGCGTCGGCATCAACCTGGCGATACAAGATGCGGTCGCGAGCGCGAACATGCTGGCGCCAAAATTATTAACGGGCGGAATTACCGCCGGCGACCTCGCCGCGGTGCAGCGCCGGCGCGAACGCGCCGCGCGGTTAACGCAAGGGCTGCAGCTGTTCATCCAGCGGCGCATCATCGGGCGCGTGCTCACCAAAGGACGCGCGCCCTTCCTGCACCGGCTACCCGCGCTGCTGCGCTGTCTCCCGTTCTTGCCGCGGATTCCCGGACGGTTAGTCGGTCTGGGCTTCCAACCCGAACACGTCTTGAACCTCTCGGTAGGGGAGTAGCCAGACCATCGATTCGTCGTGCAGGTCGACGACCTGCACGCGATTTCCGAACGGGTCGACAAAGTCGCAGCGAAACGGCGGAATCATTTCGATTCCGTACTTTTTCGTCAGCTTTTCGCGCACTTCGGCGATTTGCTTTTCGTCCCGAACCATGAGTCCGAAATGGCGCGTCCGGTTCGTTTGACCGCGCCGCGCTTCGAACATGGCGAGAAACTGATGCTCGCCGATCTTGAAGAAGGCGTCGCCTTCGCCCTCATCGAGCTTCTCCAAATTGAAAACGTCATGATAGAAGGCCACCGCCTTCTCGACGTCGTCGACGTCGATCGCGATGTGATTGATTCCGTAGACTTTGACGCTCATACGTGCCTCTACCCACGGGGAAGCGTAATGGTTACCCACGTACCGAGGCCCGGGCGGCTTTCGAGCACGATCGTGCCCGCGGCACGCTCGACCGCGCGTTTCGCGATGGCAAGACCGAGCCCCGATCCTTCGCCGGTGCGCTCGCCGCCGCGATAAAAACGATCGAATGCATGCTCGACGTCCTGCGCTTTCATTCCCGGACCGCGATCGCTCACGGCGATGGTCGCGCGCTCCGCATTACATGAGACGTCGACCGTGACCGGCGAACCGGGAGCGTAGCGCACCGCATTCTCGATGACGTTCTTAACGGCTTCGAAGAGCTCGGCTTCGTCGGCGTCAATGCTGCAGGGTCCGCCGTGCGACGTTACCGAGATGCGTCCCTCGCCGGCAAGCGGCAGCAGCGAATCGGCGGCGCCCGTGACGAGCGCGGCCGCGTCGAGGCGTTCGGTGCGCGACGGGGCGGGACGTTCGAGACGCGCGAGCAGAATGAGCTTCTCGATCGCCGCGCGCATGCGGCGGCTCTCCGTCAGCATGGTTTCGTAGACGTGTCCCACGCCTGCCTCGTCGCCGACGACGCCGCGCTGCAAGATTTCGAGATAGCCCATCACGATCGTCAGCGGCGTGCGCAGCTCGTGGCCCGCGTCGGCGATGAACTGGCGCATCTGCAGCTCGTTGCGGTCGCGTTCGATCGTAACCGCCGTCAGACGGTGCGCCACATCGTTGTACGCGACGGTGAGCTCGCGGAGGCTGCTCTCTCCGGGCGGAAGCGGTTGTGGTGTAAAGTCGCCCGACGCGATCCGATGCAGCGCCGAGGTCACCTCTTGCAGCGGGGCGATGGCGCGGCGCGTCGTTGCGCGACCGACGAGCCATGCTGCGAGCACCGCGAGCGCGCCGATCGGCGTCACGAAGATCAGGTAACGCTGCAGCAAGCGGGTGAAGCCCGCGAGGTCCGGCGCCACCACGATCGTTCCGCCGTCGACCGGCACGATCTCGGGATGGAGTCCGAGCAACGCGGCGGTCCCGCGCGCCCAACGGCTGCCGCTCGAGCTTTGGCTTCCGCTCTGCGCGAGCAGCTGCCGCCGCTCGTCGTAGATTCGAACGCCGACGCGTGCGCCGCCCGTCTCCGCGGCCAGCTCTGGAGCGTACGCGGCTAAGGGCTGGTGCAAGCGGTCGTACGCGGCCGCACGCTCGGTAATGCGGTGAGCCTGATTCGCGATCGCCTCGTTAAGCGTGGCGACGTACAGGACAAATGCCAAGACGCTCGTCGCGACGACCACGAGCGCGACCAGCGAAACCGCGAGCAGCACGTAACCGCGCGTAAGCCGGGCGGCAAACGGAGCGAAGGCCTCAGGCACGCAGCGTATATCCCGCGCCGCGAATCGTCTGAATCAGCGGCCGTGCGAATCCCTCGTCGACCTTGCCGCGCAGATAGGAGATGTAGCGTTCGACGGCGCCGGTACCGACGTCGGCCTCGTGCCAGACTTCGTCGAGCAACTCTTCGCGCGTGAAGACGCGGCGCGGACGGCGCAAGAGCGTGACGAGTAGATCGTATTCGAGCGGCGATAGATCGAGCCGCCGTCCGTCGCGTTCGACGACGTGCTCGTCGAGATCGACCGTCAGCCCTTCGTACTCCAGCTTCGAGCGCGTCTCCATGTGCGGGCGACGAAGCTTTGCATCGATACGTGCGAGCAGCTCGGAGATTTCGAAGGGTTTGCTGAGATAGTCGTCCGCGCCGTGGGCGAGACCCTCGACCTTGCTCTCGACCTCGCCTCGCGCGCTCAGCATGACGACCGGCGCGTCGGTGAGGCGCCGGATCGCGGGGAGCAGCTCGATTCCGCTCACCCGCGGCATCATCACGTCGAGGACGATCAAATCCGGCGACCACTGCTTGACGAGCGCGAGCCCCGCCGAACCGTCGGCGGCGCAATCCACCGAGTAGCCCGCGTGGCCGAGCGCGAGCTTGAGCAGTTCGCGAATGTGCGGTTCGTCGTCGATGACGGCGATGCGCGCGTTCATTCGAATCGCAATGCCTCGATCGGGTTGAGCTGCGCCGCTTGGCGCGCCGGATAGTAGCCGAAGAATATTCCTACCATGGCCGAGAAAGCGACCGAGGCTAATATCCATTGCAGCGGAATTGCGGTTGGCCAGTGCGTCAGCAGCGCGACGCCGATCGTTCCGACGCCGCCGCAGACGACGCCGACGAGTCCGCCGATCGTGGAAAGCACGACCGACTCCGCGAGGAACTGACGCAGAATGGAGGCCGATCGCGCGCCGACCGACATTCGCAATCCAATCTCACGCGTGCGTTCGGTGACCGAGACGAGCATGATGTTCATGATGCCGATCCCGCCGACGACGAGCGACACGGCTGCGACGCCCGCGAGCAGCAATTCCATAACCGTCCCCGTTTGGGCAGCGGTCTGCGCGATCGCCTGCAGGTTGCGCACCTGAAAATCGTCACTCTGCGGCGGGACGATCCGGTGGCGCTGTTCGAGCATCTGCGTCGCGCTCTGCGTGACCGCATCGATCTGCTCCGAGCTCGCCGCCGAGATCATCAGCGTGCTGACCGTCGTCAGCCCCGTGAGCCGTTCCATTGCCGAGGTATAAGGAATTAGCACGGTATCGTCCTGGTCTTGTCCGAGGCCGCTCTGACCGAGCGACGAGAGCGTGCCGATCACGGTGAACGGGGCGCCCTTGATGATGACGGTTTGGCCGACCGGAGAATCGCCGTTGGGAAAGAGCTCGCTGACGACGGTTTGTCCGAGCACCGCGACCTTCGCCGCCGACGCCACCTCGTTCTCGTTGAAGAACCGCCCGCCTTCGACGGGCCAGGAGCGGATAAACGTATACGTTGGAGCGACGCCGTTGACGATCGTCTGCCAGTTGTTCTCGCCCGCTACGACCTGCGTTCGTACCGAGACCGTCGGCGAGACCGCCGCGACGCCGGGAAGCTTGGCGAGCGCCAAACCGTCGCCGGGCGTCAGGGTAGAGGCGCCGCCGAATCCCGTGCGCGCGCAGGTCTGCGTGACGCTGCCGGGCTGCACGACGATGAGA
>DATASC010000012.1:0-34878 GCA_036269355.1 Candidatus Cybelea sp.
CGCATGGTCCAAGGTTCGCGGCTGCAGTGGCTCACCGCCGCAAAGGATGGCGCGATTTGGTTTACGGATTCCGGAACAAACAAAATCGGCCGCATCAGCGAGGCCGGCGCCCTCAGAGAGTTTTCGGTGCCCACCCCAAACGCGGGGGTATTGGGAATTTGCCCGGGCCCCGATGGCAACATGTGGTTCGTCGAAGAGGGCGCTAACAAGATCGGAAGTGTAACATCGTCGGGGTCGTTCAAAGAGTACGAGATCCCGACGAGATATAGCGGCGCCTTCGATATCATAACGGGGCCAGACAAAGCCCTGTGGTTTACCGAAGAGTCGGCTGGCCAAATCGGCCGGATCACGACTTCCGGCGGCGTAATCGAGATGAAGCTGTCCGGAACGGCCGCCGAACCTGAAGACATCACGGTCGGGCCCGACAAGAACATTTGGTTTACCGAAGCGCAGTCATACGGCATCCTGGGGCGCGTCGATCTGCATGAGGTAAAAGACTCGGATCCGATCTATGCAACTATCACGCTCTCGATTGGAAAGCGCCGCCCGGAGCTCGGCATCTCCGAAAAGTTTCCGTTGGCGATCACCGTCGATAGCATAAAACATCACGTCATCGAAGGGAAATATCCCAATCCGATTCATCTTACGACGAGCGATCCAAAGCAGGCGGGATTATCGGCAAAGATTGTGACGTCGTCGGCTGCAAAAGTAAACGTGTCATACTCCGGGCACTATGCGCAAGCGGTCATCAATGCAAATGCGGCCGGCGGAGGCCGAGTCAACACGGCTAACATCGATCCAACGCTGCAGCCCGAGAAGAAGCTGCCGTCTCCTGGTTACGGAGTTACCTACGGTCCAAACGGCCTCCTTTGGACGTGTTTGGCAAACGGTAAGATTGCGAGCTACTCAGCGAGCGGCGCGCTCCACGTCTATCGCGCGACGACGTCGTTCGCGGAAGAGGGCTGTTCGATCGTAGCTGGTCCCGACGGCAACATCTGGTTCACAGATAACTCCAACAACCGAATAGGAATGATAACGCCTTCGGGTCATGTGATGTTTTTTCAACTAACCGACGAAGCTTCGCCTTTATCGATGGCACTGGGGTCGGACGGAGCGTTCTGGTTTACAGAGTACTTCGTGCACAAAATCGCAAGGCTTACGACAAGCGGGCAGCTCAAGACGTGGAGCGCGCGTGGGACGCCGCTCGACATCGTCGCCGGCTCCGATGGAAACCTCTGGTACAACACCGGCAACGGCGACATTTACAAGATTACGACCGGCGGCAGAATCAGCCGGGTGCGCAACGTGTACGAGATGGGCGGCCTTTGGGCTGCCGACAATAACATTTGGTTTTATAGCTCGCAAAACGTGGAACTCGAAGAAATGTCGACCTCGGGTGTTATCGTTGCGAAGTACCACGTTCCAATTAATTGCCTGCCGTTTGGACTCACGAGCGGGCCCGAAAACAGTATATGGTACGTCGATGCGGCCAACTACTGCGTAGCCCGTATGACGCTCTCGGGAAAGTTTTTCGTCGTACCGACGTACACGCAGAAGAATAATCCACAACTCATAACGCAGATCGTCAACGGACCCAACGGGTATCTATGGTTCACCGAAACGGGCAATCCCGGTCTGGGGTGGATCGACCCTACCACGATCTAGGCGTCCAAATGCATTTCAAGCGAATCGACGATGTGCCGAAGACGTTCGTGCTCGTCTTCGACACGGGCGACGAGTTGGCGACGGGTCTGCTGCGTTTCGCTGAAGAGCAACATCTGGCGGCCTCCAGCTTCACGGCGATCGGCGGTCTGAGCTCGGTGCGTTTGGCATGGTTTAGCTGGGATAGTAAGAGCTACGAGCCGGCGGTGACGCTCGACGAGCAAATGGAGCTCTTATCGCTCATCGGCGACGTCGTGTTGAAGGACGACAAACCGATCGTGCACGCGCACGCCGTCATCGGTCGAAAAGACGGCACGGCCCATGGCGGGCATCTTATCGAAGCCTACGTACGGCCGACGTGCGAACTCGTGCTAACGGAGAGCCCGGCGCAGCTGCACAAGGTCGATGATCCGGAATCGGGACTTCCGCTGATCCGGCTTGACCGATAAGCCTCGCCTAGGCGCCTTGGCTCGCTTGCTAGAATACTGAAAAATGAAGCATAGTAAGCGTTACCTCATAGGATGCGTTCTTGCGATCCTATCGATTCTCGTGTGGCAGACCGCACTGGCGTGCACCGGGATCCGATTGACCGCAAAGGATGGGTCGGTCGTGGTGGCGCGCACGCTCGAGTTTGGTGCCGATCTTCAGTCGAAAGTCGGGGTTTTTCCGGCTGGCAGCACGATTACGGGAGCGTTACCGAACAACGCCACGGGCATCTCCTTTACGACGAAATATGGCATCGTCGGTGCCAACGCGTTCGGCTTGGCGACGGTGGTCGACGGGATCAACGATCAAGGATTGTACGTCGGCGAGTTCTTTTTTCCGGGTTTTGCGGGATATACGGACGTGACCGCGGAGAACGCGTCGCGCGCGATGGCCGGCTATCAATACTCGATGTGGATCCTTGGAAACTTCGCCAGCGTCGCCGATGTAAAGGCGGCGTATGACCGCGTCGTGCTGGCGCCGACCGTAGTGCCCGAGCTCGGAATGGCTCCGCCGGTACACTTTCGCATCGTCGATAAGACCGGCGCCGCCGTCGTCGTTGAGCCGATCGCCGGGAAACTCGTCATCTACGACGATCCCCTCGGAGTCATCACGAACTCCCCGACTTTCGACTGGCATATAACGAATCTCAGCAACTACGTCGGGCTTTCTCCGAACAATCGGCAATCGATCAGCGTCGGCGGCGTTACCTTGAACAGTTTCGGCCAGGGGTCGGGCTTCTACGGGCTTCCGGGGGACTTCACGCCGCCTTCACGGTTCGTGCGCGCGGTTGCATACGAAGCCGCGGCCGTGCAACCGGCGACGGCCGCCGACGCCGTTCAGCAGGTCTTCCATATCCTCAACAACTTCGACATTCCCGTCGGCGCCGTTCGCGACGAAGTTCAAGGAAAAACGATCGACGAATGGACGCTTTGGACCTCGGCTGAAGACCTGACGAATCTCCAGTTTTACTATCGAACGTTCACCGACCAGTCGCTACGCGGCGTTGACGTGCGCAAAGCCCTGCAAAGCGCGGGCTCGACGGTCAAATATCTTCCGCTGGAATCCGAGCAGCCAACGCCGATAACGAACGTAGCACTCTAGCGTCTACACGATATCGTCGGGCTCGCCGTGGTGTTCGTCCCACTGGTCGCCTCGGTTTTCGTCGGCGGTGGTCTCGCCGAATTTCTCTTCTTCACCGCGCACGGCGCGCGCGGGATCGACCGGCTGATCTTTCTGCGGTGCGACGTCCGGGGCGATGACGTCGTCGTCGATATCCCGATAGGGTAATCCGCTGCTCATAGGCCTCAGTCTACCCACGGCGCAAGGCGTTTGCCTGCAGGTAAGGTTGCCGGCTGAAAGGAAAGCCGCCACCTGCTTACTTTGTTATTCGCTAGGAGAGAGACCTCATGAAATCTTACGGTCGCCTGTTCGCGGTGGCGCTCGTGGGCATCGCCGCCGCGGCGGCATCGATGGCGCCGGCACAAGCCGCCGCGCCGATCCTCATTAAGAGCTGCACCATTGCGAAACCGAAGCCGCTCAGCCACCAGGCGAACGGGACGCACATCGTCTACGTGAACCTCGGCAAGAAGACGGCCGCGAGCGTTACGTTCTTGGTCGGCTATCGCAACGCGCAGAGCCACTATCTGCGTCGCGTGGAAGACATCGGCTCGTTCGCTCCGGGTGCGACGATCGATCACACCCTCAGCCTCTACAACGACGTCACCTACTCCGGCTCGCAGACGAGCCAATGCGCGGCAGTCCAAGTGAAGTGGGCCGGCGGCACGGTCTGGATCGCACCGAGCTCGCACTAAACGCTCTAGCAGGGAAACAAAAGGGGCCGATCGACCGATCGGTCCCTTTGTTTATTGGCGGGATGCCTCCGCGAACCGTCGAAGCGCGAGGGGTGCGCGTCGGATTACGGACGATCGTCACGCTCGCATTGTGCGCCGCGGCTGCCGGGGCGGCGATCGCCCATTATGCGATCGACGTTGCCGGCGACTATGTGCTTGCCAGCGATTCGTACGATCACCTCCGCCACGGCTCGCGCGAAATCCTGACCGGCATCGCACTGGTGGCAGCCGCGGTTCTCGCGGCTCGCGGCCTGCGGGTCTGCTGCGACATCGCGGCGAGAAACCGCACGCGCTTGCTGCGTCCGTCGCTCTTACCCCTTGAGACGATCGGAATGCTCGCCGGCGCGGTTGCCGCAAGTCTCGCCGTCGTTCCAGCTATGGAGTATCTCGACGGCCGGCTCGACGGAGTTCCGGTGCGGCATCTCTCCGACGCCTTCGGCGGTTCGATTGCGCTCGGTATCGGCATCACGTTGCTCTGCGCCACGCTCGTCGCGCTCTTCGTCTATGGGTTCGCGCGCTGGCTGATCTCGCATCGCGACTCCGTCGCGGCGGTCATCGGAACGTTGCTGCGCCGCAGCGACGAGCGCGAGACGCCGCAAACATACGACCTCACCGTGCGGCGGGTAACCTTCCGCCGGCGTGCTCCGCACGCGCTTCGACTCGCTAAGCGCGGACCTCCTCAGACTAGCTTCGCGTAAACAACCCAACAACCGAAGCACTCGTCTAAGGAGCACTCCATGGGAATTCCGATCGCATGCGTTCGCGCATGCGTCTCCTGGCTACTCGTCATCGTCATCGCCGCGGCCGGCACGGGCATCGCGCAAGCGCAAAGCGGCATTCTCGACGTTACCGGCAGCGTCACCGCAAATGACGGAACGCCGATCGCCGGAGCCTCAGTCGTTCTGGTGATGCAAAGCACCTCGAAAACCGCCCGAAGCGATGCCGGCGGACGCTTCACTATCGCGAATGTGGTGCCCGGAACCTACTCGTTTCACGCGTCGGCGCCCGGTTACGAAACAATCTCGCAGCGGACGGTAACGATCGATTCGAGCAAAGCGTCGATCGACATCACCCTTTCACGGGCCACGACGAACTCGCTTACCGTCATCGGCACGGTGCGCGCCTCCGCCGGCGAGACGGTCTCCACCGCGTCGGCGCCGAGCATCACGCTGAACGCACAGAATGCGGCGGCCGCCGGCGTCTCCAGCGCCGCCGCAATGGTCTGGCCGCAGCTCTCGGTGACGCCGGTGCTTCCGCTCGGCGGCGGCAGCAACGCGACGCAGACCTTCGCGGTGCGCGGACCCGATCCAACCGAGACGCTCGTCGACATCGACGGCCATCAAATGAACAATGGCAACACGGGCGACTTCGATCTCTCGCTGCTCGACCCGGCCGCACTGCAAGCGGTGCAAGTCGTCTACGGTATCGCGCCCTCTTCGCTGATCGGACCGAACACTATCGGCGGCGGCATCAACATCCTCACGCTCGAACCGACGATCGCACCGCACTCGCTGTTGCGCTTCTACGGTGGTTCGTATGGAACGTACGGCGGCACCGTGCAGACGACCGGTACCGACGATCGCTTTGGCTACGCGCTCTCGTTTCACGCCACCGGTTCAGACGGATCGGTGAATCAGTCGGTGCTCGCGCCGCCGCCGGGTGGTCCGTCAAGCGGGGGCGGCGATGCTCGGCCGATGGATTCGAGTGACGAAACCCTACAAAGCGTCGGTAGCGGTTCCTGGGGCAACTCGATATTGACGAAGCTGCGCTACCAGCTGGGCGGTCCGACCGGGTACGGCTACCTTCAGTTCGACTTTCGCAATCAAACCGTTACCAAAGACGAGTCGGCGCTATTAACGAACTATACGCCGTCGGGTTTTACCGGCGGCGGCGACGATGCCGTGAGTCGCGGCGGACAAATCGACCCGTTCGACGCTGCTACGAGCGGCGGATACCAGAGCTTCGCGGGTACGTGGCTCGGCGCGCATCAGTCGAACTATGGGTTCGACGCGCAACTGCCGCTCGGCGCCCAACAGGTTAATGGCGCACCGGCAACGCTGCTGCAGTTCAGCCATCTCACCACCGTCGCCACGCAGTCCATTTCCGGTCCTGGAGCTGAGACGCAGCAGTATCTCTACAATCAGCGCGACGCGCTTGGCGACGATTGGCTCGAGCTCGATCACCACTTCAACAACGGGATGCTCTCCTTCAAATACGACCTCGGAACCGAGAACCTCACCACCAATTACGTGCAAGGAGAAGTCGTTGCCGAAGCCCAGCCGATCGGCGGCGGCTTCGGACCGACTCCGCAAGGCATCGCGCCGGCGTTGATTAGTCCGGCCGATGCCCCGCCGCTTCAAACGCTTGGACTCGGTCAGACGGAGCGCTCCGCGGTGCTGCGTTACAACGGCGATCCGACGAGCCACATCCATTACTCGATTGCAGCATATGAGAGCAACTTCAGCACCTTCGGAACGAGCTTCGATCCGCGCGCCGGTTTCGTCTGGACGCCGACCAGCAACACGGCCGTCCGTGCCTCGGTGGGAACGACCTTCCAGACGCCGCAGCTCTCCGAACTGGTCGTTCCGCCGCCCGGGGACCGAGTTCCGATTGGCGGGGTCATCTACACCGGAAATCCGGACCTCCAGCCCGATCACGCGACCGACTACGATATCGGAATGGAGCAGATCTTCGGTAAGGGCACGCATCCGCTCCATCTCTCGATGGACCTGTACCAGACCAACCTGCGCTCGCCGTCGAGCCAGCTCAACGTCATTCCGATCCCGCACTGTGAAACCAAGCGCAATCCGACAGCGTGTCCCATCAGCATGCCGGTCAACGCCGGGAACGGCGTCTATCGCGGCATCGACGTGCACGCCGATCAGCAGCTCGGCCGCGACATGCATTTGCGCGCGGGATGGGACGTCGACAGCTCGTTCCTCACCGTCATCCCGGTCGCCATCCAAGACGGTACGCTCGCAGCGGGCGAACAGAGCCTCGGGCAGCCGCTTCACAAGGCCTATCTTGGGCTCGAACAAGAGCCGCCGCAGGGTCTGGCGTACGGCGCGGAGCTCAACTACGAGGGTTGGTATAACGAACTCAACCGCTCGCCGTACGCAACGCTCAACGCCCACGTTGCCTACCGTCGCGACGGCTTCGAATACGGCATTTACGGGACGAACCTGACGAACGTTTATTCCGATCCGTTCACGCTGATCGGCGGCGGGTTCGTCTACGGCGGCATTCCCGGGGCGCCTGTGATTCCGACCGACGCGTACGTGCTGCAAGGCGCGCAAGTGATCTTCGTCGTCACGCGACTCATCTGAGGCCACGGAGATGCCCGACGAAACGATCAAGGTCACGTTTCAGATCCGCCCGACGGCAAAACGCCGGCTGACGATGCTGAAGCAGAAGCTGCTCGACGCGGGATTCCGCGAATCGGAGTCGAGCCTCGTCGAGCGGCTTCTCTCGCCCGGCTTCCTCGACGAGCTCGAAGTTCATGTGAAACAGACGCCGAGGGCGATCTTGGGGTGATCGCTAGGCGTGTCGCATGTTCTAGAAGAGCATCGTCTGAAAGTCGCCGACGCGCTCGAAACCGATGCGCCGGTAGAGTGCGATCGCCCGTTCGTTGAAGTCGTTGACGTAAAGCGAAAGCGTCGGCGAAACGTCGAGCAGGCGATCGCAGAGCGCGGCCAGCGATTGGGTCGCCAATCCGCGCCCTCGCAGTTCGGGCGGCGTCCAGATGCCCTGCAGCTGGATCGTCTTCGTGCACCACGGTCCGACGTTGCAGAAGAAGCAGATGCTGCCGTCGGCAACACCGACCCACCACAGATTCCGTTCGATCATTTCGCGTATGCCCGCGCCGAACTCCGGAACGCCGCGCCGCGGATCGTAGCCGAGCTCGTGCCGCACCATCTCGGCCGAGCTTTCGGCGACGGCCCTCCACTCGTCGAGCTGCGCGTGGCGTATGGTCACGCCGCGCCGCTCGTGCCGCCGCAGCCGCGGACGGTCGACCATCATTACGTGCTGACGTTCGCGCACCAGACGCGCGGGAGCGTGCCAACCGCGCACGGCCTCCCAATACTCGCGTATGGTATCGCGCGCGCCGACGATCATGCGCTCGCCGCGATGGCGCTTTGCATGCTCGGCGAACTCGGCGATCGTCGGCGGCTCGGCGGCAAGCACGAGCTGGCGCCCCCAATACGCCACCCCGCGAACGTCGGTGCCTTCGATCGCGACGGCGACGTGCGCGCGCTCGGAGAGCGACGGATTGTGAAGGAGCACGTGCGAGAGAAAGACGTTGAGATAGGGAGACCGTGCGAGGTACTCTAATGCGGGCGCGCGCGTCGCGCCGGAAATCGCTTCGATCACGGACCGGATATGTCGGCGTCCATGAGCGGCTTGCTCGTCGGTTCTTTGCTGCCGCCGTCGGGCTCGACCGTCACCGAAACCTCGGCCGTCGACCGCGCGTCCGCGGAAAGCACGATGATGGCGACGCCGCGAGCGTCGGGAAGGAACGTCGGCGCCGCCTGCGGCTTGGCCGAACCCTTCGCGATCGTCCAGACTTGATAGATCTTGCCGCGCGGCGGTTCAGGCACCGCGCGCAGCGCCAGATAGATGCGGCTTCCGCGCGTGACCACCTCGCCGGCGCCGAGCTGATAGTGCCGCGCGTGGGTGTCGAGCACGTCGAAGAGCGCCGTGCGTTCGCCCGCGAGGTTGCGCGCGAGCGCAATCGACCGCTCCGAGAGATTCGCAATCTCGCGCCGCTGCTGCCGAATCTGCCCGAGCAGCGAGATGTTTGCAATCGATGAGATCAGCGCGATTGCAAAACAAGCCGCTGCGACGAGATATGCCGGCCATGCCGTTGCGGGCTTCACCTGACGTATCTTCCCACGGGGCCTTCGAGGCCCTCCGCCGGGGCGTGTCGTAAGTCTGCCGCCATGGAAGCGCCCGACGAACTGCGTGCAAAGATCGCCGACTTTCCCGGTTACGGGAACGATATCGAGCTGCGCCACTCCGACGAGTACGTCCGCGCGTACCTGGGGGAAGCGCTAGCCGCGATCGGCGCGCGCTGCACGCTCGCCCCGGACGTGCGGCAGCGTCTCGACGACGTGCTCCTGCGCGTCGAGTTCGCCGATCCGCGCGCGTTTGCGACGCACCGCGTCGCCGGGGAGACCGAACCCGAAGACGGCGTGCGTGCGGTGGCTCGAGCCGATGTCGCAACCGTCGAACTCGCCGATCGCGCCGCTGCGATCGATGCCGAATCGGCCTCGCGCTTTCTCGACGAGGCCGTCGGCGCGCTCGACGCGCGGGATGCCGCACTCCGCGCCGTCGCGATGAAGATGGCCTAGTGCTCGCCGCGGCTGCGGCGACGCTGCTGCACCTTGTTCCGAGTCCCTATCGGATCGAACGCTTCAACTGCGCACACCCTGCGCCCGTTCCGCGAAACGTCGCCGCCGGATTCGATTCGGGAGCGCGCGAGGAGCTCGACGAGCGCTGGCGCGCACTCGGCATCGGGGCCATTCGAACCGCGTCGAGCGCGGACGCGACGATCGTCGTTCGCCGCGACGCTTCGCTCGCGCCGCAAGCCTATCGCCTGACGGTCGACAACGGGCGCGTATCGATAGCGAGCGCCGACGCGGCCGGCGCATTCTACGCGGCGATGACGCTCGCACAGCTGCCCGTGCGCTCGAACGCCGGGTGGTCGATGCCGTGCGTGCATATCGATGACCGGCCGGTGCTGCCGTGGCGCGTTCTCTCCGACGACGTTTCGCGCGGGCCCCTGCCGACGATGCATTACTTCGAAGAACGCATCCGCACGATGGCCGCATTCAAAATGAACGGCTACTCCCCGTACATGGAACACGTATTCTTGAGCCCGACCGATCCGCTGCCGGCGCCGCTCGACGGAATCACGCCGGCGCAGCTTCACGAGCTGACGGCGTACGCCGCGCGTTTCCACATCGCGCTGATTCCGGAGCAGCAGAGCTTCGCGCACATGCACAACACGCTGCGGGTCGAGCAGTATGCGCAAGCCGCCGAACTGCCTCACGGCTTTCTCTTAGCGCCGAACGTGCCGCTCTCGGCGCAATATCTTGCACGCATCATCGCGCAGGAGCTCGCTGCCGTGGGAAAACCCCCGTTCTTTCACATTGGCTCGGACGAAACGGCGACCCTCGGTCTGGGTCAAACGCAAGCCTACGTCGCGCAGCGCGGCCGTTCTCAGGCGTACGCCGATCACATCGTCGCGATGAACGACCTTATCGCGCCGTCGGGCGCGCGGATCATGCTCTGGGACGACGGAATCGAGAACGATCCCGGAATCATGAGGCTGATTCCGCGCACGGCGGTGATCGTCAACTGGCACTACGGCGACGAGGCGACTTTCGAGCCGTACATTCAAACGATCGCGCGCGGCGGCTTCGAGCAGATGGTCGCGCCCGGCGTGAACAACTGGAACGAGATCTACCCGGCAATCGATACGGCGCTCGCGAACGAACGCCGTTTCATTACCCAAGGAAAAGCCGCGCGCGTGCTTGGCCTCTTTCAGACCGTTTGGCACGACGACGGCGAGACGCTCTACGAGGCGACGTGGTATCCGGTGCTCTACGCCGCCGCCGCAGCGTGGCAGACGGGCGACGTCGCCCCCGAGACTTTCGCGCGAGACTTTCCGAGCGCGTTCTTCGGCGCGGACGATGAAAGCTACGCGTCCGATATCGGGGACCTCGCCGGTGTGCTGCGCGATTTAGAGCCGGCCGGTGCCGCGTACGGTCAGACGGACGCGCTCTTTTGGGCCGATCCTTTCGATTCGCTCGCCGGCAGCCAAGTTGCCAAGATCGACCTGCGCCGAGTGCGCCTCGCGGCGGAGCGCGTCGAACAGGACCGCTACTTCACGCGTCCGCCGCTGCACGCTAACGCCGCATTCGTCATGTTTCTTGCGGCGCGCCGGTACGACGCGCTCGGGCGCAAGTTCCAGATCGCCGCCGAAATGCGCGACATGTACGCCGACGCCGTCGCTCATGCGGCGTCAGACCCCGACCGTACCGAACGCGATCTCTACTGGTGCAAGTACTGGATGTGGGAGTTGCGCGACGCGTACGAAGATCTCGCGCCGCTCTATGAGCGTGCGTGGCTTTACGAAAGCCGCAACGGACATTTGGCGAGCAATCTCGAGCGCTACCATCTGGCGGCGCAAAGGGCGATCGAATACGCCGACGCGTTCTATCGCGTGACGCGTCAATACGCGCAGACGAAGACGCTTCCACCGTTCGAGAGCGTCGTGCCGCCCGTCACTTCGGCGGCACGCTGACGACGGCGCCGATCGGCCGCGCGAAGCCGGTCATCGTCGTTATGGGTTTGCCGCTCCCGCCGGACTCCGATCGTTTCACGGCATGCTCCTTCGAGCTTCCGATTTCGCCGCCGAGAAGGGTTAACCGGTCTAGCTAACCTTAATTCGGACAGGAATGGGCGCCGCGCTGATACTCTTGGTTTTCGCCGTCTTTGCCGTACTGATGTACCGGCGGTGGGTGCCGGCGCTCGTCGCGGTACCGGGGATGGCGATCCTCATGTCGCTGGTCGCCGGCGTGCCGGTCGTCCGGCTCGGTGCGATCGTTACCGAGGGCGCGGTGCAGCTCGCTCCCGTCTACGTTGCCGTTATCTTCGGGGCGCTGCTCGGCCGCGTGACGATCGAGACCGGCATCGCGCGAACCATCGTCGACCTCGCCGCCGAGTACGGCGGCGAAAAGCCGCTCGCTCTTTCGCTCGCGTTCTGCGCGATCGTCGCGGTGCTTTTCACGTCGCTCTCCGGTCTCGGCGGCATCATTATGGTCGGATCGATCGTGCTGCCGATCATGATGACGGCGGGCGTGCCGCGCGCCATTGCCGCGACGCTCTTTCTCATGGGATTCGCGCTCGGCTTCATTTTCAACATTGCGAACTGGACGTTCTACACGAAGTTCTTCGGCGTAGCCGAACACGATCTGATTCGCTACGCGATCGTCCTTGCGGCGGTCGATGCGATCGCGCTCGTGCTCTATGCGGCGATCTCGTTTCGGCGCGAACGCGGCTACGCGACCTGGGCCGTTCGCGTCGAGCCGGAGGAACTGCCGCGCGTCTCGGGGGTCGCGCTGCTGACGCCGGTGCTCCCGCTGGTGTTGTACTACGCACTGCACATCGAGGCGGCGCCGGCCTTTCTGCTTGCCGCGCTCTTCGGCGTCGTCGTCACGCGGCCGAGCGAGGCGGTGCCACGGCTCGTCGCGGCGGCGATTCGCGGCGTAGAGGACGTCGCTCCGGCGGTTCTCCTCTTCATGGGCATCGGAATGCTTCTCGTCGCGACGCGCGAACCGCAGTTCGCCGCCGCTCTGCAGCCGCTCGTCGCTGGAGGCTGGCTGCGCAATCCGGTTGCGTACGTGCTGCTCTTCGGCGTTGCAAGCCCCCTGGTGCTCTATCGCGGACCGCTGAATCCGTTCGGCGTCGGCATCGCGGTTTTTACGGCGCTCTTAGCGGCGCAGGTACTTCCGCCCGTCGTCATCGTCGCGGCCGTCATGGCGGTCGTGCAGGTTCAGAACGTCTGCGATCCGACGAATACTGCGAACGTATGGATCGCGAACTTCACCGGCGTTCCGATCGACCTCATCACAAAGCGCACGCTCGGCTATCAAACGGCGGTCGCCGTCGCGGCAACGCTCGCCGTAGTCATCGCCGCCCCCGCGCTCTTCGGCGAACGTCCCTTCGCGGCGCTCATTCCGGCCGCGTCGGCGCAAGAGGCGTTACCCGGACTCTACGCGCCGGCGGCCGCGCGAAACCGCATCGCCGTCGACGACGATGGGACGCCGCTGGGGCGAGCGGCGGCCGATGCGGTCGCGGCGGCGCTCGCGAAAGGCCAGTGGGCGACGATGCGCGTGCACGAGAATCCAAACGCGAGCGATTGCGCGCAGAAGCGGTACGCTGCGTACGTGTACGTCGCGGCGACGGCATTTTCACTGATCGAAGGCGACGACGTGGACGTGGGCTTACGGTTGCAAGACTGTGGAGGATGGATCGTTTCGGAGTGGCACGACCACGAAATCGTCGCGCCGCCCCCTACTCCAGTTGCGGCGCGAGCGCTCGCGCTGCAAGGCGTCGACCGCCTCGCGTACTGGACGAGTACCGAAAAGGTTCGCAGCGCGAATCTCTTTGCTAGCGGGGTCGCGGCTCGCGCCGGCGACAAGCCGTCGTACTTCTATTCGTTCTTCCGAAGCGACGACGGCAATCTGCGTGCGTACGTTCGTGCCGGCGGTCCCGCCTACGCGGCCGGGCTGCGCTCGGGTGACGTCATCGAAGACATCGACGGCTTGCCGTGGTGGCAATACGGGACGTTTCAGTCGGAGCGGTTCGCCTACGACGGCAAGCCGCACCGTTTCGACATCGTGCGGGGAAGGCAGACGATCGCGATCAACCTAGGAGCGCCATTTACCGAATGAAGTCGACCGAACGCTTCGGGACGCGCGCGAAGGCCTACGCCGCATTTCGTCCTACCTATCCGCCGGCCGCGATCGACGCGGCGCTCGACGGTCTCGGCGATCCCAAGCTCCTGACGATCGCGGACGTCGGCGCCGGCACGGGAATCTCGGCGAGGCTCTTCGCCGATCGCGGCGTGTCGGTCATCGCGATCGAGCCGAACGCGAAGATGCGCTCCGTCGCCGAACCGCACGCGTCGATAACGTGGCGCGAGGGCACCGGCGAACACACCGGCCTCGCCGACGCGAGCGTCGATGCGATCGTCGCCTGTCAAGCATTTCATTGGTTCGCGACGCCCGAGGCGCTGCGCGAGTTCCGGCGCGTCGCGCGCCGGCGCGCCGTCGTGCTGCAATACGAGCGCCACGAACGGGATGAGTTCACGGGCGCCTATGGCGACATCGTGCGCGCCTATGCAACCGACGACACGGAAGAGTTGCGCCGCCGCGCGCTCGAGTTCTTTGCCGCCTTTCCGGGTGCCCGCGTAACCCAGGGCGAGCACGGCTCGCGGCAACGGCTGGATCGCGATGCGCTCCTTGGACGCGCCGCCTCTTCGTCGTATCTCCCGTCGTCCGGTCCGCGGAGCGAAAGTCTGCAGCGTGATCTGCATACACTCTTCGACCGGCACGCGCGCGACGGTCACGTCGACCTCGTAATGGTAACCTACGTGCTCGTCGCCGACTGGTAACGTGGAACGATCGCCAGAGCGGCGGATTCGCGTCGGAATCGACGTCGGCGGGACGTTCACGGACGTCGTCGCCGTCGATGCCACGACGCGTGAGTTGCTCGCCGTCGTCAAGGTGCCGACGACGCACGACTCTCCTGACGGCGTGGCCGAAGGAATCGTCGCGGGAATTGCGCGTTTGCTCGCCGATGCGGCATTCAACGCGAGCGAAGTCGCTTTCATCGCGCACTCGACGACGCAGGCGACGAACGCGCTGCTCGAGGGCGACCTCGCGCGCGTCGGCGTGATCGGCTTGCTCGACGGCCTGTCGTGGCTTGCAAAGCGGCAGATGCGGTTCGGAAGCGTTCCGCTCGCGGGCGCGGGTGCGTTTGCCCCCGACTTTTCGTTTGCGCCGGCGAGCGACGAGCAGTCGGTTCGCAGCGCGATCGATAGCCTCATTACGGGCGGCGCGCAGGCGATCGCGGTTAGCGAGAGTTTCGGCGTTGACCGGCCGGAGGCCGAATCGGTCGCGGTCTCCTACGCACGCTCGAGGGGCGCCGACGCGACGAGCGGTCACGACGTCAGCACCGCCTACGGCTTGCGCGCTCGCACGCGCACCGCGGCGCTCAATGCCGCGATTCTGCCGAAAATGGTTCGCACGGCGCGCGTTACCGCCAGCGCAGTTGAGCGCACGGCAATTCCCGCGCCGTTGATGGTGATGCGCAGCGACGGCGGCGTGATGGACGTGCGCGAGATCGAGCGGCGGCCGATATTAACGCTGCTCTCCGGGCCCGCTGCCGGTGTCGCCGGAGCGCTGCTCTACGAGCGGTTGAGCGAGGGAATCTTCGTCGAGGTCGGCGGCACCAGCTCCGATTGTTCTGCGATTCGCTCGGGGCGGCCGCAGATGCATCCTGCGAGCATCGGCGGTCACCGCACGATGCTGCGCACGCTCGACGTTCGCACGCTCGGAATTGGCGGCGGCAGCATGCTGCGACTCCACGGCAACGCGGTGCGCGACGTCGGGCCGCGAAGCGCGCACATCGCCGGATGCGCGTACGCCGCGTTCGTCTCACCCGATGCGCTCGAGGGCGCACGCGTCGAACTCATCGCTCCGACGTCGCGCGATGCCGCCGATTATGCGGTGCTCGTCGCGCGCGACGGACGGCGCATCGCGCCGACCGTGACCTGCGCCGCAAATCTGCTCGCAACGATTCCACGGGGCGCCTTTGCCGCGGGCAATGCGCAAGCGGCTCGCCGCGCATTCGAACTGCTCGCCGAGCACTGCGGCGGCGAGCCGGTCGCGCTCGCACGCGACCTTTTGACGATTGCCGCAGAAAAGGTGCGCGTCGCGGTCGAGCGGCTCGTCGCCGATTACGAGCTCGATGCCTCGAGCGTCACGATCGTCGGCGGCGGCGGCGGTGCGGGCGCGCTTGTTCCGGCGGTAGCCGAGCGCATGCGGCTTCCCTGCCGAATCGCGCGCGACGCGGAAGTCATCGCGCCGATCGGCGTCGCGCTCGCACTCGTGCGCGATACCGTGGAACGAACGATCGTCGCGCCGTCTCCGCAACAGATCGCGCGGATCCGCCGCGAGGCGGCCGATCGTGTCGTTGCCGCCGGCGCGTCGCCCGATCGCGTGGAGATAGAGGTCGAGATCGACACCCAGCGCAACCGCGTCCGTGCGACGGCCTCCGGCGCGACCGCGCTCGTCGAATCCGCCGCTACCGTCGCCGCGAGCGAGGACGAGCGCCGCAACGTTGCCGCTGAGTCGCTGCGCTGCGAACCCGGCGAACTCGAGTTCGTCGAGCTAACCGCGGCGCTGTCGGGATATCGCCGGCGGCGAAGGGTGACGTCCGCGTTGCGGCGGCGCGAGGTCTGCGATCTTCGCGTCGTTGACGAGCGCGGCGCAGTGCGCCTAGCGCTTCGCGATTCGGTGCTCGCGCGCAGTAGCGTTAACGAGTTGGCGACGCGGGTGCGCGACGCGATCGAGCGCGCGACGCGCTATGGCGACGTCGGCCGGGCGTTGCCGGCGCTCTACCTCTTACGCGGCGCGCGCATCGCGGCGTTCGAAGGACTGACGAGCGCCGAACAAGGAGGGCAGCTCGCCGCCGAAGAGACGCACGGCTGCGCGCCCGAGGAGCGCGTCACGCTGCTCCTCGTCGCCCGCCAGGGTTAATTTACGCGGGGCTGTTTGATCGCTAACCCTGCGGTCTCTTCGATCGCGATGGTGCTCCTGTGGCGGCCGTACGAGAAATAGAAGATCAGGCCGGCGGCAAACCAGATGATGAAGCCGAGCCACGCGATCGGGACGCCCCAGACGACCGGATTGCCGTATTTCAGATAGTACATCATCACGAGAGCGCTCAATCCGGCGAGCGCCGGGATGATGTAGGGGCCAAAGGGCAGCGTAAATGTCCCTTTGAGTTCCGGATGCCGGTTGCGCAGAAGCGGGACGGAACACGCGACCAAGATGAACGCCAGGAAGGTTCCCATATTAGTCAGCGAGCCGAGCACGCCAATCGGGAAGAAAGCGCCCGCGGCCGCGATCAAGATTCCAAAGAGAATCTGCGAGAGCCAGGGCGTTCGCCAGGTCGGATGGAGCTGAACGAACATCGCCGGAATGAGCCCGTCTCGCGACATTGCGTAAAATATTCGCGTCTGTCCGTACATCATCACCAGCAAGACCGTCGTCAGGCCGGCGATTGCGCCGAACGCGATCACGACACCGGCCCAGGCCAAATCGACGTAGTTCATCGCAAACGTTACCGGAAAGGTCACGTTGAGCTTGTAGAAGGGAACGATGCCGTCTAGGATCGCCACGACCACGATATAGAGAACCGTGCAGATCACCAAACTCATGATGATGCCGAACGGCAAATCCTTGGCGGGATTCTTCGCCTCTTCGGCCGTCGTCGAGACCGCGTCGAAGCCGATGTACGCAAAGAACATGAACGCAGCGCCGCCGAGAACCCCTGTCCACCCGAACGGAAAGTAGCCACCCGCCGCGGTGAGCGGGCCGGCCGCGAGGTGGTAGTTTGCCGGATCGATGTGACCGACGCCGATCGCGATGAAAAAGAGGACGATCAACACTTTGATCGCGACGATGATCGCGTTAACGTTTCCGGACTCGCGCGTGCCTTTCACGAGCAGGGCTGTCACCAGCAGGATGATCGCGGCCGCGGGCAAGTTGGCGATGCCGGGCGTCGGATCCCAGTGGCTGTGCTGCCACGCCTGCGGAATGTTCCAATTGAAGAGCGTGTGAAGAATAAACGTAAAGTATCCCGACCAACCGACGCTTACGGTCGACGCTCCGAGCGCGTATTCGAGTACCAGCGCCCATCCGACGATCCACGCGAAGAACTCGCCGAGCGTCGAATAGGTGTAGGTATACGCACTGCCGGAGATCGGAACTTTGCTCGAGACCTCGGCATAGCAGAGGGCGGCGAGGGCGCTCACGATGCCGGCAATTACAAAGGAGATCGTCAGCGCCGGGCCGGCTCGCGTTGCCGAGCCGACGCCGGTCAGAACGAAGATGCCGGTGCCGATGATCGCGCCGATGCCCATTGCGGTGAGCGCCCAGGGCCCGAGCGAACGTTTCAGGCCGCGCTTTTCATCGCTCCCCTCGGCGAGAATGCGCGCGAGCGGCTTAACGCGTTGCATCAGCATGTCGAACCCTCTCTAGCGAAGGAAGCGGATGGCAAAGGGATAGTTGTAGGTGCGGCCTTCGCTAGCGGCCAGCGTCCCGAGGATGATGAACAGAATTGAGGCCAGCACGACGACGAGCGATCCGACGCCGAATGCGATCCAGAGCGCGGCGAGATTGAAGCCGGCCGTCGCCGAGTCCGCGTTCGAGAGCGGAACGATGAAGCCGAAGGTCGCGGCAAGCGCGACGATCACTGCGACAATCGCTAGGACCGAGATGGTGATTTGGTAGTTCAGCGACGCTCGCGCGTGCTCGCCGACGAACTCCGACTCGTGTCCCTTGACGAGGTAAACGACGAGCGGTCCGAGGACGTGCCCGAATGGCAGGCCCGCAACCGCGACGAGCGCGCTCAAATGCGCTGCCATCGCCCAGTTCCGCTCCTGCGCAACGAGTTGAACTTGCATGGCGGGTTATTTTGGAGGGCGCGGAAATGGCCTGCATGCCCGATTGCGACGTCTTGGTCGTCGGTGGGGGCAACGCCGGTTGTGCCGCCGCGATTGCCGCCGCCCGTCACGGCGCGCGCACGCTGCTGGTTGAGCGCTACGGGTTTCTCGGCGGAACGGCAACGGCTGCGATGGTTGGCCCGTGGATGACCTTTCATTCCGCAAAGGAACGCGTTGTCGGCGGCATCGCGGAGGAGATCGTCGAGCGATTGATGCGCAAAGGTGCGTCGCCCGGGCATCTCAACGACTCTTCCGATTACGTCGCCTCGATTACGCCGTTCGATCCGGAAGTGCACAAAGCGCTGCTTCTGGAGATGATGCGCGAAGCGGGCGTTGCGTTATTGTTGCACGCGTACTTCCTTGCAGCGGAAGCCGACGGCGCGACGGTTACCGGCGCGAGGTTCGCGACGATCGGCGGGATGCGCACGTACGGCGGACGGGTCGTCATCGACGCGACGGCCGATGCGCTAGTCGCCGCATCGGCCGGAGTACCGACCCAGCAAGGCGACGAGCGCGGACGCGTGCAGCCGGCGACGCTGATCTTCCGGCTGAGCCACGTCGATCTCTCCGAGCTCGCCCAGTACGTGCGCGAGCATCCGGAGGAGATGCGCAGCTCGATTCCGCCGGCGGAGCGGACCGCGCAGCGGCTGACCGCAGTCGCAGGCCTTTACTCGCTGTGGGAGCGAGCACGCGCGGACGGGATCGTCGACATTCCGCGCGAGCTGGTCTCGTTCTTTATCTCGCCCTATCCCGACGAGGTCACCGTCAACATGACGCGCGTCGTCGATATCGATCCGCTCGATCCCGACGACTTGACCCGCGCTGAGGTGGAGTCGCGCCTGCAGGCGATGCAGCTCGTGGAGTTTTTTCGCGCGCGCGTCCCCGGCTTCCGCAACGCGCGCATCGCCGGAAGCGGTACGCAGGTGGGAATTCGCGAGTCGCGCCGGATCGTTGGACGCTACACGCTCACTCGCGACGACGTGCTCGGTGCACGCAAGTTCGACGATGCCGTCGCGCGCAGCGCCTACCCGATTGACGTGCACAATCCGCGCGGAAGCGGCACGACCACGCATCGTCTCGCGCCGGGCGAAAGCTACGAGATCCCCTACCGCACGCTCGTGCCGATCAACCGGGAACAGCTGCTCGTCGCGGGACGCTGCATCTCGACGACGCACGAAGCGCTCGCGTCAACCCGTCTCACGCCGACGGTAATGACGCTCGGGCAGGCCGCCGGCACCGCGGCAGCGATCGCTTGCGCGCGAGATATACGCGCCGGCGACGTTGACGCGCGCGAGCTGCGCGCGCAACTCGCCGCAGACGGAGTTTTGCTGTGAGCGGCGCGCTCGCTCGAGCGCGCGCCTACGGCGTGGCGGTGCGCTTCGCCGACCTCGGCGATTGGGGAAGCGTCGAGCTGCGGTCGGAATACGATCCGCGGCTTCCGGAGATTCGGCTGAACGTTCGCGTCGCGGAAGCGCTCCCGGTCGAATTGCTCGGCGAGTTCGTCGCGCATGCGGTCGGACACGAGCTCTACCATCATCGCGAACGAATCGGCGAAGTACCGCCGATCGACGATCGGCGGGCTCGCGAAGCGGCGGCGGATAAGTTCGCGCGCGCGCTCGCGGACGGCGACGCGTGAGTCTGATCGCCGGGATCGACGGCGGGCAGAGCTCGACGGTTGCCGTGATCGGCGACGAGTCGGGACGAGTTCTCGGACGCGGCATCGCCGGGCCGGCCGACGAGGTCGGCGCCGGCCGAGACTCGACGCGCTTGCGCGACGCGCTGCACGCCGCGCTCGCGAGCGCGCTCCGAGCTGCAAAACTTCCGAGTGCGAGCCGCTTCGACGCGATCGTCGCGGGAATCAGCGGTTACGACGGAAGCGTTTACGGTCGTGCGCCCGAGCTTCCGTCGGCCCGCGCTTCGCTGATGCACGATACGCCGATCGCGCACGCAGCAGCGCTCGGCGGCGGTGCCGGCGTCATCGTCATCGCCGGAACCGGCTCGGTGGTTTACGGAACGTCCGAGAACGGCTGGTCGTGCACGTTGGGAGGCTGGGGTTATCTCTTCGGCGACGAGGGGAGCGCGTTCGCGATCGTGCGCGACGCTCTCGCGCGAATGATGCGCGCGCACGACGACGGCGACGCGTCGCTCGCGGCCGAGACCCAAGCGGCCTGCGAGTACTTCGGGGTTCCCTCGCTGCGCCGGCTGGTGCACGCGCTCTATAAAGGAGAGCTGACGCGAGACCGCGTCGCTTCCTTCGCCCCGCAGGCGATGACCTATGAGAGCCTGCGACCGATTTCCGAGAGCGGTGCCGACCGGCTCGCCGCGCTCGTCCGTGCGGCGATCGCTGCCGGTGCTGCGCCGCGGGTCGCATTTATCGGCGGCGTCTTCGGCGACGAGCGCTTTCGCGAGCGCGTCCGCGGAAGGATCGTGGATGTGCTTCCCGCGACGGCGATCGTCGAGTCGCGCTACGAGCCGGCCTGCGGCGCGCTTCTGCTCGCGTACCGCGCTGCTGGGATGCAGATCGCGGAGCTCGCCCGATGACGCTCTTCGAACGGCTTCGCGGCGGCCTCATCGTTTCGGTACAAGCGTGGCGCGGCTCGGCTCTCGGCGATCCGCAGGTGATCGCCGCGATGGCGCGCGCGAGTGAAGCGAACGGCGCCGTCGCGGTTCGGATCGCCGGCGGCGAGCACTTGCGTGCGGTGCGCGCGCGCGTCGCACTGCCGATCGTGGGACTCGTCAAACGCGAGTATCCGGGCTTCGAGCCGTATATCACGCCGACGATCGACGAGGTCCGCGAGATCGCCGACGCCGGCGCCGAGATCGTCGCATTCGATGCGACGGCGCGCCGCCGTCCCGCCGAGACCCGGCTGGACGACTTGATCGCGGCGATTCACGCGTGCGGGCGTCTCGCGCTTGCGGATTGCGCCACAGCAGAGGACGCGCGCGAGGCCGTCGTACTCGGCGCCGATGCCGTCGCCACGACGCTCTGCGGCTATACGTCCGAGACGGCAGGTCGACACCTGCCCGCGCTCGATCTTGTCGCGGAACTTGCGGCGCTGCGGTCGTTCCGCATCTGCGAAGGCGGCATCCGCTCCCCCGGGGAGGCGCGCGCCGCGCTCGATGCCGGGGCCGACGCGGTCGTCGTCGGCACCGCGATTACGAACGTCGACTGGCTCGTGCGCGAGTTTGCAGGGGCTACGGACAGAGTTTTTAAAGAGCAATAAGCGTGAGGAGCGAGTTGTATTTTGGTTGAGAACAGAGCGCAGCCTGCGGCGCTCGGCCGTGGATTCTGGACCGCTACGGCGATTTTGGCGTTACTTTCGGTCGCCGCGATCGTCTTTTGGACGACCTTTCCATTAGAGAAGTATCTCCCCGAAGCAATCGTCACCGCGCACCAAGTTGACGTCCTCTTCCGGTTCATGGCCGCGACGGGCAGCGCCCTTTGGATTTTTGTCGCAGGCTATCTCGTCTATTTCGCGATCGCCTTCCGGGCGCGGCCGGACGAGCCCGACGCGATCGGGCTCCAGGTCCACGACAATCACAAGCTTGAGTTCTGGTGGACGGTCATCCCATTGCTCTTCGTCGTGCTGCTCTCGATCGTCAGCGTGCGGATCTGGTACGAGGTGATGCTCGAGCCCCAAAACGGACTGGTCGTCGAGGCGATCGGCCATCAGTTCTACTTCTCGTTCCGTTACCCGCAGATCAACGGCGAGGTGACCGACGAAATGCACCTGCCGGTCAACGTGCCGGTGACGCTCAACCTCACCTCGGCCGACGTCATCCACGGCTTTTGGGTGCCGGCGATGCGGCTCAAGAACGACACGGTACCGGGCCTCGTCACGACGATCAAGTTCACGCCGAAGCTCGTGGGCCGTTACCACATCATATGCACGCAGTTCTGCGGCGTGTTGCACAGCGAGATGGACAAGCAATACCTCGTCATCGAGGACAAGACGTCCTTCGATAAGTGGTTCAAGTCGTGGCAGCTAAAGAACGCGCACGTCAGCAACGCGCTGCCCGCCGCCGGCGGCGGTGCGATATCGTTGCAAGGCGGCAGCGCGGCGGCCGGTAAGACGCTCTTCAGCCAGAAGTGCACGGCCTGTCACAAGCTGGCGCCTTTCAATCAGACTTTGGTCGGTCCCGGACTCCAGGGCGTACTGCACGATCCGGCTCACCCGAATCTGGTCGATGGGCAACCGGCGACGCCGCAAAACGTGGGCGCGATCCTGCAGAATGGCTACACCGGGAGCATGGGTACGATGCCTAACGCGACGGCAAACGGGCTCTCGCAGCAGGATATTGCGAATTTGGTAGCTTTTCTCGACTCGTTGAAGTGAGAGAATCAATAGAACTATGGCAGTAGCAGCGGTACCTTCCGGCGGCATCGCCGACCACATCCATCCCGAGCCTCAGGGATTCGTCCGGCGTTACGTCTTTTCGCTCGACCACAAGATCATCGGCATCCAGTACATTATCACCGCCTTCGTCTTCTTCATGCTCTCAGGCTTGCTCGCCGAGGCGATCCGGACGCAGCTCTACAACGCAAACGGCGGCTTCATTGCTCCCGACACGTACAACGAGGTCTACAGCGTTCACGGTAGCGCCATGGTGTGGCTGGTGATCATTCCGCTGCTTACCGGCGGTTTCGGAAACCTGGTCTTCCCACTTCAGATCGGCGCCCGCGACGTAGCATTCCCCTGGCTGAACATGTTGAGCTTCTGGATCTTTCCCGTCTCGGGGTTGATGCTGTTTTCGTCGTTTCTGATGGGCGCCCCGACCGCGGGGTGGATGGAGTATCCGCCGGTATCGCTGCAAGGCGCCGCCGGCACCTCGATGTGGTGCGCCGCCATCTTCTTAGTCGGCGTCAGCTCTACCATGACGGGCATCAACTTCGTCGTGACGATCTTGAAAATGCGCGCGCCGGGAATGACCTTTACCCGAATGCCGCTCTTCGTCTGGGGCCAGTTCGCGACGGCACCGTTGCTGATGATCGCGACGACCGCGCTGGCCGCGGCGCTCGCCGCGCTCTTGATCGAGCGCCAGTTCGGCGTGCCGTTTTTCGATCCGACCAAAGGCGGCAGCCCGGTAATGTGGCAGCACATGTTCTGGTTCTACTCGCATCCCGCCGTCTACATCATGATTCTGCCGGCCTTCGGCATCATCTCCGAAGTGCTGCCGACCTTCGCTCGCAAACCGGTCTTCGGCTACAAGCTGATCGCGTTCTCTTCAATGGCGATCGCGCTGGCCGGCTTCATGGTCTGGGCGCACCACATGTTCACCTCGGGACTGGCGCCGTTCTTGCAGCTCCCGTTCATGATCATCACCTTCGTAATCGGCGTTCCGACCGGGATCAAGATTTTCTCTTGGACTGCGACCCTTTTCGGCGGAAAGATCCACTACTCGACCGCGATGCTCTTTGCGATCGGTTTCATCGGGCTCTTCACGATCGGCGGCATCACGGGAATCTTCCTCGCCGCGATTCCGTTCGATCTGCACGTGCACGGAACATATTTCATCGTAGCGCACCTTCACTACGTGCTGGTCGGAGGCAGTCTGATGGGAGTCTTCGCGGGCATGTATTACTGGTATCCGAAGATGTCGGGGCGCCTCATGAGCGAGAAGCTCGGCCACCTACACTTCTGGTTGTTCTTCATCGGATTCAACGGAACGTTTATCCCGATGCATTGGCTGGGGATGCTTGGCATGCCGCGCGAGGTGGCCACCTACGATCCACAGTTCCAGTTCTGGAATCGCTTCGAGACGGTCTCGTCGTATCTGATGGCGATTTCAATTCTCATTTTCTTCGTGAACGCGATCTGGAGTATTCGAAACGGCAAGCGCTCGGGCCCGAATCCGTGGGGAGCGCGCACGCTCGAATGGCAGATCCCGTCGCCGCCCAACTACTACAACTTCAAGCACATCACGACGGTCTACGGATTGCCGTACGACTTCTCGCAGCCGCTGCCGTATAAGGGACTCGACGACGAGCTGACCGACGCGCCACCCGTCATGGCGGGAGCTCACTGATGGCGGTCGCAACGCTCGCGCACGACGCGCACGGGGAGGCCGACCAGCTTTATCTCGAAACGCGCGAGCTGCGGCTGCAGGGATTCTTGCTTTTCCTTATCAGCGACTGCGTGCTCTTCTCGTCGTTTATCTTCGCCTATCTCTATATGCGTAACAGCGGCCAGGGCTGGCCGCCGCCGGGAATCCAACGGCTCGACGTGCCCTTCGCCGCTTGGAACTCCGTCGTGCTCTTCGGTTCGGGCGCGACGATGCATTACGCACTCGAAAACTTCAAACACGGCAACTGGATGCGGTACGTCTGGTTTCTGCTCGCGACGATCGTGCTCGGGGCCGGATTCCTCGCCGGGCAGGGATACGAGTACACGCACCTGATCTACGGCGAGCACGTGACGTGGGCCGGCAGCGGAATCTTCGGCGCGTCGTTCTTCACGCTGACCGGCATGCACGGCTTCCACGTGTTCGTCGGCGTCTGCTATCTCACGACGCTGCTGCTGCAGTCGGCCTCGGGGGTTTACACGCGCGGGAAATTCTTCGGAATCACGGCAGGCACGCTCTATTGGCACTTCGTCGACGTAATCTGGGTCGTGCTCTTCTCGATATTCTATCTGATATGAGGGAGGGCTTCAATGAACCCCGCGATCGTTGAACGGTTGGGAGCGGTCATCGCCGGCATCGCCGTCGCGGTCGTTTCGTTCTACTCGCTCTATAAAGATTGGAAGGCGACCGGCGTCGAGAACAACGTCTTCAAGATCATGCTCTTTTTGCTCGGTCTCGGGGCGATTCTGGCGATACTTGCCGGCCTCAACGTGATCGGCTTCTCCACGCCATCGAAAGGAGCGTAGTCGATGATCGTTCGCGACGACGAGTATCTCGATTTTAGCCAGGTTCCCGAGAGCCGTGGCGTCCCGGAGAGCCTCTACCGCGTCGTTGCGGTCGGCGTCCTGATCATTTTCGCGATCGGCGCCTCAGTCTGTATGCTCTCCGGGTACGGCCACCATTGGCCCTCGGATAAGACGCTTCGCGTCCCTCTCGTCAATTCGTCGGAGCCGTAAGAGACCGCAGCAGGCTACGGTCCGTTCGCGCCTAGGTGAACGTGATCGGCGCCGTCGTCTTGAAATGCGTTGCTTCCCGCGGCCGCCATGTTCGCGGCCGTATACGCGCTGCCGGCGAGTCCGATCTGATAGAGCCACGATGACGCGGCGGCATCGCGTAAGAAGCTCGCAAAGCGCGGGTCGCCGGCATCTAAATAGTTTCCGGGCGTTGCCGAGGCGAGCGGCCAGCAATCCGCAGCGTAACCGTTAGCATGGCAGTGTAAACCTAGCGCCGAGTCGTCGTGGTGATCGGTGCGCACCGCGGTTATTTCGATGTGCCAGCCTTTCCCTTTCGCCAGGTCCAACAATAGGGCGATCAGCTGCGTCTGCGTGCGATTGGGATCGAGCAGATCGCCTTTTTCGACGGGGCTTTGAAAGACGAGGAGATTAACGAGCTCTTGCCGAGCCTCTTGACTCATATCGTGGCCTCCTTCAGCGAAGCGTAAGTTCTTTGGGGATTACGTGGCGGGGCTGGCGTTAGCGTTTGAGTACAGAAACCCCGATACCATGCAGTAGATTTCGGAAAAGAATATATCGCTGTGCTGACCCGATAGGCCGCCGCCCGGACCATTGCCCGGCCACGCCCCCGATGCGACGCGCGCCGCATGAATCGCGCTCAGGTCGACGACAACAAGACGATTCTTGAATCCGAACATACTCGTAGGGGTAAAATTAGCCGCTAGACTGAACGCGTCGGCTCCCCCGAAGAGATCGACTGTTGCCTGCGACGGCCCGGCGAAGCCGAGCGCCTGTCGCGGGTTAAAAAGGTTCGTGAGCCTGCCCGCGGCCACGTACCAGTCCCTTAAGGCAAGATCTTGCTGAGATTTGGTAATGAGGATGCGCAGGTTCGGTATTTGGCAGACCGACCCGTAAATGTCACCGGACTCAAGGTTGTTCTCGTCGGTTGCGGGCTCCATCAGCACCACGCGAAACTGCGTATCAGGAGGGATAACAATCGTCTTACCGACAACATCGGTCTGCATGTCTTGCAGTGCGGCGCAAACCACCTTGCAGCCGAAGCTGTGGCCCAGCATGAAAATCCGAAGGGGAACGCCCGTACTTATACGGGCACTGAGCAATAGGCGAAGCATCGCATAGACTGCGTTTCTGCCGACGACGTCGGCGCGGTGCTCCATCGTGTAGAATGTCAGAAGCTGAAACGCCGACAGCGGGCTATTCGGGTCTTCTGTGATCTCCGAGGGCCAGTGGATGCCGATTCCCAGATTCGCTCGCGGCGGACTCGGAAATCCAGATGCGCCCTGAAACGTTAGAATAGTCGACGCCAGTTCCACCGAGAACCGGTTGTAGCTGTCCATCATGCCGACCGCCGTCGTCGACCAACCGTGCGAATAGATGAAGACGTCGTCAAAGCCGAAGGGCGCGACGGCCATCGCCTCGTTCACGACGTTGGTCATCCCCGGGTCGAAGAGGATACCGTTTTCGTTAACCGGGACGTTGATATAGTGAGACATCGCTCCTCCGCCGTAGTTCTAGCTGTCAGATGGCTGCAGCGAATCCGATAATCAGTGCGACCAGGGTCACCTCCGGCATCTGGTAGCGACAGACCGGCTATCGTTGGGCTAACTAGCTTACCAGGGAGGCCCTCGCTAGGGCAAGAGGGGCCTGACCGGCGGGGTTAGCGCGTCTGGCTGCCAAACGAGCTGGCACATGGCGGCCTTACCTCCGAGCGAGGGCTTGCCCAGGTCGAGGCCCGGATGATATTTTC
Source organism: Candidatus Cybelea sp. (assembly GCA_036269355.1). GTDB lineage: Bacteria > Vulcanimicrobiota > Vulcanimicrobiia > Vulcanimicrobiales > Vulcanimicrobiaceae > Cybelea. Next base: position 27,145 of record DATASC010000012.1, read on the forward strand.
TAGCCCTACGCAGTTGCCGAATAGTCTCAAGGAGAGAAACAAAGTATGGATTTCGTGAAGTTTAAAGATCCTTCGCATCCCGCGCTAATGAACTATCAGAACGACATACAGTATGCCGCGGATCAGGCGTCGATCCCGGCTTGCCTTCTCGCTGCGATCGTGTTGCGAGAGTCGGGTGGCCAGAACATCTATCAAATTGGGATGGCTCACGGCCCCGGCTGCGGCGTCGGTTTGACGCAAATCACCGCCGGCGTCGACTGGAGCAATCCGAACGATCCGACGTTCCAAGGCTACCACCTCATGACGCCGGCGGATAATCTGTATGTATCGGCCAATTTTTTCCTCAAGGGACTCGTGCAAAGCGCAACCAGCGCCGAGCAGAACAATTCGGCCGCATTTAAAGCCTCGTGTCGAAACGAGATCGTCTTTGCCGTTGCCTGCGGCTACAACGCCGGGTGGGGCGCGGTGCAGTCTGCGATGGCTCAAGGCGTCGACGCGGATACCAAGACGACGAACGGCTACGGTGCGGACGTGCTCGCAAAATACGTCGCGCTCGTCAACGCGTCGCACGCATAAGCCGGGGAAAACGCCTCGGGCTGGAGTGGATTCGCGGGATTAAAGATCGGCGCGGCGACCGTGACGCGTCGCGATGCCGATCGCGAGCAGCGGCAACTCGCCTTCCGGAAGGAGCCCGGTAGACTTGCCGTCGATCTTGTGAATTCCAGCATATAGCGAAAACTCGACGAGCGCCGGCAGCGTCGCGTTCGGCAGCGGCTTCTTTCCGAGCCATTCCCACTCGCACGCGACGCTGCGGTCGGCGAAAAGCGCGGCGGCGTAGCCGCAGCCGTCGACGCGCGAGCGGTCGTCGGGTTCGCGATAACGCACGTAACCGTCCAAGATGTAGATCGGCTTGAACGTCTGCGTGTATGCGACGAACGGCGCGACAATTACCGCGATGAAGTATCCGCCGAAGGCGATCGCGCCGACGGCGAAGATCCACGCAATCTTGACGAGCGTCGCGTCAGCCGGAACGTGCTGGGCGCGCCAAACGATGCCCCACGTCAGCAGGCTCATAAAGATGACCCCAAGCAGCGGCTCGATCGCGAGCGCGAAGCGTCCGGTGAGTCCGCGCCAAACGATCCTTCGTTCCGCGCGAGTCCAGCGGCGACGAACGGCGGTCCGCCAGCGCGGATCCGTGCGAGCGATCTTCACGCGAGCGCGACTTCGGGTTTAGGCGCGGCGCGTTCGACGATTGCACCCAACGCGGTGCCGCGCGCAAGCGTTCCAAGCGCGCGACCGGCGTCGCCGTCGATCCGGCTCGTTAGAAAGGCGTCGGCGACGGGGACGGGCGCGTATTGCACGAGGAGCGCGGCCTGCCAGAGCAGCGCCATGCGCTCGCTCACGGTACGCGCCTGGGTCTCGTCCGGTTCGGAGAGAAGATCCGCTTCGAGCCGCAGTGCGGCGCGAGCAATGCGCGGCTCGCTCGCTGCGAGCGAAATCTCGCTTCGCCACGCGCCGAGCGATTCTGGCTGCTTCTGAAGAATTCGCATTACATCCAACGCATTGATGTTACCCGATCCTTCCCAAATTGAGTTCAAGGGAGCCTCGCGGTAAAGGCGCGGCATGATCGACTCCTCGACGAAGCCGTTTCCGCCGAGGCATTCGAGCGCCTCGGCGACGACCGCCGGCGCCCGCTTGCAGACGTAGTACTTCGCCAGGGCCGTCCCGACGCGTTTCAGGGCGGCCGCTTCGCGGTCGCCTTCCGATTCATCAACTGCGCGCGCGACGCGCATGCAGAGCGCGACGGCGGCTTCCGACTCCAACGCAATATCGGCGAGCACGTTTTGCATCAGCGGATGGTCGACGAGCGGCCGCCCGAAGGTACGGCGATAGGTTGCGTGATGGACCGCTTGAGCGACGCCCGCGCGGACGAGAGCTGCCGAACCGAGCGCGCAGTCCATGCGAGTATAGTTGACCATCTCAACGATGCGTGCGATGCCGTCACCCTCGTCGCCGACGAGCCATCCGTGCGTCCCCTCGAACTCAACCTCCGCGGATGCGTTGCTTCGATTACCGAGTTTGTTCTTCAGGCGAGCGATGGCGAAGGCGTTGCGCGTTCCGTCGACGAGCACGCGCGGCACGAAGAAACACGACAGCCCCTTCGAGGCCTGCGCGAGAACGAGAAACGCGTCGTTCATGGGAGCGCTGCAGAACCACTTGTGTCCGGTCAGCAGATACTCGCGTCCGGGCCCGCCGGCCTCGGCCGGAACCGCGCGCGTGCGATTGGCGCGCACGTCCGAGCCGCCTTGTTTCTCGGTCATGCCCATGCCGCAGAGCGCGGCGGATTTTTCTTCGACCGGCGCGAGACGCGGATCGTACTCCCGCGCGGACAGCGCGCCGGCCCAGCGTCCCGCAATCTCCGGCTGCGCGCGCACCACGGGCAACGACGCGTACGTCATCGAGATAGGACAGCCGTGTCCCGACTCGACTTGACCCCACACGTAAAACTTCGCCGCGCGGCGCACGTGCGGTGCGGCCGCGCGGTCTACCCACGGCGCACCGGCGAGCCCGGCGCGCGCGGCGTGCTGCATCAAAAGATGCCACGACGGATGAAACCGCACTTCGTCGATGCGATTTCCGAACCGGTCGTGCGTTCGCAGTTCCGGCGGGTGTTCGTTGGCGTCGAATCCGAGTGCGATCGTTTTTGCGTCGCCGGCGAGCGCTCCGAGCGCCACGAGCTCGTCGCTCGGCGCGAGCGGCGCCTCGCGCGCGACCGCTTCGACGAGCGCGCGGTCGCAGGTGTAGACGTTATAATTCTCGAGCGCCGGTGGTTGATTCTCCACCGAGGGGGTGGCCATCCGCGGGCTTTCGCGCTAGAGCACTCCGGCTGCTGCCTTCGCGAGCGGGCGGGCGCGTTCGCCGCGTTGCGACTTCAACGTCGCGGCCAAGATCATCGCGACGAAGGCTACGCCGCAGAAGGCAAGGTAAGCGTTGCGGTATCCCACCGTTTCGGTCGTGGCGGCGGCGAACAGGCCGCCGGCAAGCGAGCTGCCGAGAATCTGACCGACGATCAGCGCCTGGCTTAGCAGGCCAACCGCTGTCGCGCGTCCGCTCTCCGGAGTTTCGCTCGTTACGATGTAACGCGTCGGAGCGCCGAGCAGCGCGCCGAATCCAGCGCCGGCGACGATCATCGCCAACAAGACGAGCGGCAGCGATGCGAATGCCAGTGCAAAGATCGCTAACCCGAGTTCGGTGAGAATCGCGCCGGCGAGCAGAACGTCGCGGCTGCCTATTCGATCGAGCGCGCGTCCCGACATCGGGATCACTGCTACGAACGTGACGGCGCCGAGCGCCGCCACGAAACCGGCCGCGGAGTAGGAAAGACCCTGTGCGCCGACCAGCACCGTCGGAATAAAGAATAGCGAGCCTTCCAAGACGCCGATCACGATCTCAAGCGCGTACGTTTTTATAAGCTGCGGCGTGCGCACCAGCGCGAGGGGCACGACTGGATGAGCCGCCATGCTCTCCCAAACGGCGAAGGCGGCGAGAACGAAGACCCCCATCACGCCGATGAGCGGGCGCGACGCAATCAGTCCGTCCATAAGCCCGAGCAGCCCCATGCAGAGCAGCGCGAGACCGAGAACGTCGAGCGGGCCACGCCGTCGCGGCGCCTCGGACGGAACTTCGGAGAGCGCGAGCGAAAAGACGATGGCCGCGAGCGGAACGTTCGCAGCAAAGATCCAGCGCCAAGAGATGAAGTGCGTGATGAGGCCGCCGACGCTCGGTCCGATAACCGCCGCGAGTCCCCACGTCGCCGCGACCATTCCGAGAGCCGCGCCTCGGCGCGCGGCCGGCACGACGTCGCCGATCGTCGCGGTCGCGACCGGGAATATGCCGCCGGCGCCGAGCGCTTGTAGCGCTCGCGCCCCGAGAAACACCGCGTAGGTCGGAGCGGCGATTGCGAGGACGCTTCCTGCGGCAAATAGGGCGATGCAGGCCAGGTAGATCGGCCTGCGGCCGTATCGGTCCGCGAGTGTGCTTGCCAGCGCGATCGAGATGACGGTCACGAGCAGATAGAGCGTAAAGACCCACGCTAGATCGCTGGTCTCAACGCTAAACTGGCGGCCGATCGCGGGCAGAGCGGGCGAAAGGACGCTGAGGTCGAGCGCTCCGGCGAATACTCCGAGCGAGAGCGTCCAGAGAAGCCGCTTCATCACGACACGATGCGGTCGATGACCATCACTGCGCACATGAGCGCGAGATAGAGCAGCGAGAAGCGAAAGAGTGCGCGCGCTTGCAGCGTGCCGCTCTGTTCGCGCCACGTGCGGAGGGCGTCAAGCAGAAAGACTCCACCGAGCACGGCGGCGGCGGCGAAGTAGAACGCCCCCATGACGTGCAGCGGATAGAGCGCCAGCGATGCGGCCACGAGCAGCAAGCTGTAATACACAATTTCGCGCTTCGTGCGCTCGCGGCCGCAGACGTTCGGCAACATCGGAATCTTCGCTTTTGCGTACTCGGTCTCGGTCATCAGCGAAAGCGACCAGAAGTGCGGCGGCGTCCAGAGGAAGATCAACGCGAAGAGTCCGAGTGCCGGCGCGCCGATGCCATGCGTTACCGCAGCCCAGCCTACGAGCGGTGGGACGGAGCCGGCGGCGCCCCCGATGACGATGTTGAGCGGAGTGATCCGCTTGAGCCACATCGTGTAAATGACGACGTAATACAGATTTCCGGCGAGCGATAGCCACGCGGCGAGCGGATTGACCAGCGTGTAAAAGAGCGCGAACGAGATCGTCCCGGTAATCAATCCGTACAGGACCCCACTCGTCGCCGAGATCCGTCCCTGAGGAATAGGGCGCGCCTGCGTGCGCTTCATAATACGGTCGATGTCCGCGTCCCACACGCAGTTGAAGGCACCGGCCGAGGCTGCCGCAAGCGCGCCCGCGATCAGCGTCCAGCAGAGAAGCGGCAGCGATGGAAATCCGCGGGCGGCCATCACCATCGAGGCCGCGGTCGTAATCAAGAGTAAGACGATGATTCGCGGCTTCGATAGCTCGTAGTAGCCGCGCAGGCCGGAGACGAGTACCGTCATCGCGCGGCCTCTTCCGTGATCGCGGCGCGGCGGCGCGGCGCGGCGTCGAGCACCGCGAAGACCGCGGCGACGAAGAACGCCAAAAACACAAGAGCTGCGTTGACGGCGTGCGCCTCACGAAGATCGGTCGGCAGCCGCAGCGCGACGTTGAGCAGCCCGAGAAGCACCTGCATCGCGACGAGGGCGCTTCCGATGAGAACCGCGATGCGAACGCGATGCGGCGTAGCGTAGGCCCACGCGAGCGCGAGCGTCGCGGCGGCGGAAATCAACGTACCGCCGGCGGCGACGCGGTGCAGCATCTGTACGAACTGACCGTGCGTGTAGACGACGACGTTTCCGGCGCATCCCGGGATCGAGAGGCAGGCGAGGCCGGCGCCGCTCGAACTGACATACGCGCCGACGCACATTGTCGCGAACGCGACGCCTGCCGTTATCGCGAGCCCGCACGCGAGCGCCGGCGAGATCTCGGAGGCGTGCCGCGCCTGTGGCTCGCTCGTCTCCGACGCGGCGGCGAAGACGGCCATCGCGGAGAGTGCCGCGATCAACGCCATCGCGGTCGCCCAATGCGCGACGACCGAATAGGGCGTGTTCGCGAGCCGGACGGTCTCGGCGCCGAGAAAGACCTGAATGAGGAAAATCGCGGAGATTGCGGCCATCGTTGGAGCGATGAATGGCGAACGGCGCCGTTCGCGCCAAGCCACGACGAGGAGCGCCAGCACCAACGGCGCCACCGAAACCGCGAGCAGGCGGTGCGACCACTCCCAGAGCGTTCCGTCGGCGAGGGATGGGAGAATCCGCCCGTGGCAGAGCGGCCAGTCCGGGCAGGTCAACCCTGCTCCATTGATCCGCGTCCAGCTGCCGAGCGTCAGCGTCAAGAGGGCGACGACGTCGGCGGCGAGCGCCAGGCGCAGCAAATGCTTCATGCCGCTCTCAGCGTACCGTCGCTCGCGCCCCATGGGCAACTACATTTGGGAGGTAAAATTTTTATGCCTTGGGGAGGCCGCCGGTTGGAACGGGCGAAGCGGTCGGCCGTGAAGCGCTGGTCGGCCCTGGCGGGTGTTGCCTTAGGGCTCGTCTTGCTGGTCGGATGTCGCGAGGTTCGCGTAAATACGCTCGCAGCGGGCACCACTACCGTCCTCGGAGGGAACCAAATCCTCATCGTACGCGATGACGCCACCCTGAGCAAGTTGGGGATTCGTGCGCCGGTGCATTATAAGAGCGAGTTCGGCGTTGTCTTACTGATGGGACCGCACGATCGTACCGGTTACAAGCAGATCGTCGAATCGATCCGCGCGAGCGCGGAGCGCGTCCGCGTCGTCGCCTTCGAGCAGGATCCCGCGAACGGCGGAGAGCCTTCCGAGCAATATCGAACCTACACGCTTTGGATCGTTCCAAACAGCGTCTACCGGCGCGGGGTTCGCGTCGAGGTCGTCACGCCCAGCGACGAACCGATCGCTTCGACAAATCTACCGTAGCCGATGATCTCTGCGCGCAAACAGCCGTCCGGGGAAACGATCAAAGCGCTCGACGTTAACGTCGAGCGTCTGAACTTCGTTATCGAGCCGAACGGCGACGCCACGGAGGCCGGCGGCATCTTGAATCCCGCGGCGACGCGCGATCCGAACGGCAAACTCGTGCTCTATCCGCGCTGCGTCGCCGACGGAAACATCTCGCGCATCGGAACGATTCGGCTGCGCGAATCGAACGGAGCCGCAGAGCTGGAACGTCTCAGCTTCGCGCTCGAGCCGGAAGCGCCGTACGAACTGCGCCCGCATCCAGGCTACGGCTGCGAAGATCCGCGCGTCACGTACGTCGAGCCGCTGAAGGCGTACGTGATGTCCTACACCGCCTTCGGCCCCGACGGCCCGCGCATCGCGCTCGCGATCTCAGAAGACGCCTACCGTTGGGAGCGCATCGGCCCCGTTCGCTTCACCGGCGGCGCGAACGTCGCCGGTGACGACAAGGACGCGGCATTTTTCCCCGAACCGGTGATCTCGCCGAAAGGCCGGCGCTGCCTCGCCTTTTACCATCGGCCGATGTTGCATCTTTCCAGCGTCGACGGACGCGCCGCGATTCCGATGATCGAACGCATGCCGTTCGAAGACCGCGAATCGATCCGCATTGCTTACGTTCCGCTAAACCCGGCCCTCAAAGATCGTGCGAATCTCTGCAACGTCGCCGAAAGCGTGCAGGTGCTTTGCCCCGACGCCAACTGGGGCTCGATCAAAATCGGGGCAGGGACACCCCCTATCCGGATCACCGTGGATGGCGTCGAAGCGTGGCTCTCAGTTTTCCACGGCGTTGACGCAATCAAAGGAAGGCGCGGCCGCCCGGCGCTGCGCTACAGCGCCGGCATCGTCATTCACAATCGCGAACGGCCCGACCGGATTCTCTATCGCTCGCCGAAGCCGGTCTTGACGCCGCAAGCGGGTCACGAGCTGCGCGGCGTCGTCGACAACGTCGTTTTCCCTAGTGGAATCGATCCGCGGCCCGACCTTGGAGAGCGCACCTACGACATCTACTACGGCATTGGCGATTACGCGATCGGCGCGGCGCGAATGCGGATCGGCACGTGAGGGAAGTCCTACGCCTCGCAGCGAGGCCTCCAACTTTTCCGCAAAAGACAGGATGTCGTATTCCTTTGG
>DATASC010000013.1:0-6058 GCA_036269355.1 Candidatus Cybelea sp.
GACTTCCGTTTCGCTCGCATCCGAACAAGTTCACTGCGCTTGCTTCGCACGACGACTTCGTTTTTGCATCGGGGGCGCTCAAGATGCTCGCGGCGGCGCTGATGAAGATTGCCAACGACGTCCGCTGGCTCGCCTCGGGCCCGCGCGCCGGCATCGGCGAGCTGATTTTGCCCGAAAACGAACCGGGCAGTTCGATCATGCCGGGCAAGGTGAACCCGACGCAATCCGAAGCCATGACCATGGTCTGCGTGCAGGTCTTCGGCAACGATCTCGCGGTGAGCTTCGGCGCGTCGCAAGGAAACTTCGAGCTCAACGTCTTCAACCCAGTGATTATATACAATTTCCTGCACTCCGCGAACTTGCTGCGCGACGCGTGCTCGATGTTCCGCGAACATGCGGTCGAAGGTCTGCAAGCGAATGAGGAGCAGATTCGCAAGTATCTCGACGAGTCGCTAATGGTCGTCACCGCGCTCTCGCCGAAAATCGGCTACGACAAGGCTGCCGAGATCGCGAAGAAGGCGCATCACGAAAAGACGACGCTCAAGCAAGCCGCGCTGTCGCTTGGCCACGTGACCGAGGACGAGTACGATCGCGTCGTCGTTCCGAGCAAGATGACGTCGCCCGGCTAGTTTTAGTCACGCGGCGAGCCGCGCGACTACAGTTGACGCCAGACGAGGGTGACGGCCGTGACGACCAGCGCGATCGCGACGATGATAAGCAGCTGCGGCGTGCGCAGCCGCAGCGACAGGCGAGCACCGATCGGGCCACCCAGAAGGCCGCCTGCGACGAGCGGAACGACGTCCTTTCCGACGACGTCGTGCTGCAGGATGTGCACGACGAGTCCCGGCGGCGACGTAAGCAGGATCGCGAACTGCGACGTCGCGCTGATTGCGTGAAGCGGCAGTTCGGAGAAATAGAGGAAGGCGGGAATAATCACGATGCCGCCACCCAATCCGAAGAGGCTCAAGAAAATACCGACGACGAACCCGAGACCGATCGCGCCGCGATACGACATCCCCTTGAGGTCGTGAATGCTACGCGTTTCCGGCCTGCCCGCTAATCGCCGCTCCGCGTTTCGAACGAGGTCGATCGCGATGACGATCAAGATGACGGCGAGGAGCGCATCAAAGAGGCGCCCGGAAATGCGTAAGGAGAGCATCGCGCCGAGGATCGTGCTGGGCAGGCCGCCGAGCGCGATCATCAGCCCAATTTTCAAATGGATGCGTTTGTGCAAGAAATACGTAAACGCGCCGCTCAAGCTATTCGCCGCGATCAGCACGAGCGAGGTGCCGGCGACCGCGGCCGGCGAGAATCCGAGAAAGATGCGCAGGATCGGCACGAGAATGAACCCGCCGCCGAGACCGACCATCGAACCGAAGACGCTCGCGATAAACGCGGCGCCGAAGAGCTCGAGGGCGAAGCGCACGCGCGCTTAGGAGCGAGTGTGCTAGCTTGCGCGGCCGATGTATCGGCGGTCGCGCGTGTCGATGCGAATGACGTCGCCGCTCTCGACGAAGAGCGGCACCTGCACGGTCGCGCCGGTCTCTAGTCTCGCGGGCTTAGTCGCGTTCGTTGCGGTATCGCCGCGAAAACCGGGATCCGTCTCGACGATCTTCAGCTCCACGTGCGCCGGCAGATCGACGCCGATTGCCGCGCCGTCGTGGAACTGCATGTCGACGACCATGCCGTCCTTGAGGAAATCGGCGGGGTCTCCGATGATATCGCGCTGTAACGTCACGTTCTCAAACGACTCCTGATCCATGAAGTGGTAGCCGTCGCCATCGTTATAAAGCATCTGCATCTGCCGGTTGTCGACGACGGCGCGTTCGAGCTTCTCGCCGGCTCGGAACGTCCGCTCTAGGGTCGTGCCGGTCTTGACGTTCTTCAGGCGGGTTCGGACGAAGGCCGAGCCCTTTCCAGGCTTGACGTGGAGAAACTCGATGACGGTCCAGAGCTGGCCGTCGACGACGATGGTGACGCCGTTACGAAGGTCGTTTGAGGAGATCATGCGCTGCCGAGAGTACGGTTCGGAGCGCGCGAAGCCCTGGCGCGCCGCGCGACTTGCTTAGGCGCGACGTCCCGAAAGGCGAATGGGATTCTCGGTGCCGGACTGCAGGCGCGCGATGTTTTCCCGATGAGTGAAGAAGATCAGCAGTGCCGCAAAAGCGCCGTAGGCCGTTTCGGGCAGCGAACGGGTAAAGAACCAAATCGCGACGGGCGCGAGCACGCTGCCGAGCATCGAGCCGACCGAAGAATAGCGCGTCAGCGCCGCGCCTCCAATCCAGCCGGCCACCGCGATGAGGCCCGCGGGCCAGCTGAGGGCGAAGACCGCCCCAAACGACGTTGCGACGCCTTTGCCTCCCCGCCAGCGCAGCCATGGCGAGAAGCAATGGCCGAGCACGGCTCCCGCCGCAACGATTGCCGCGAGATCCGGCGAGAAGAAGAGCGCACAGAGCGCCGGTAAGAATCCTTTAAGCGCGTCGAGCAGCAGCACGACAGCCGCACCGGCTTTCCCGAGCGTGCGCAGAGCGTTCATCGCGCCGATGTTCCCGGAGCCTTCCCGGCGGATGTCGGTACGATAAAAGAAACGGCCGATGATGTAGCCGAACGGAATCGATCCGATTAGGAACGCGGCGACGAACGACGCGGCGGCGACGGTGGCGAAGTTACTCACCGCGTTCTTCGTCTTCTCTGCGCCGCCCCCGGAACTGCAGCGTCAGCGGCACGCCTTCGAAATCGAAGTGCTGCCGGATCGTATGTTCTAAGAACCGCTTGTAGTGGGGCTGCACCAGCTCGGGATCGTTGGCGTGAAATACGAAGAGCGGCGGGTGCGTTGCGGGCTGGGATACGTAGTAAATGCGCAGCAGTCGCCCGCTCACCGCCGGAGGTGGATGCGTGAGAACGGCGCGCCGCACGAGCTCGTTGAGCTGCGGCGTGGGAACGCGGCGGTCGAGATTCTCGGCTACGCGCGCGACGACCGGCATGAGACTTCCCAATCGGCGGTGAGTCTTCGCCGAGAGAAACGTGATTGGTGCGAACGCGGCAAAGGGAATCGCCTCGCGCACGGCCGCGGCCAGTTCGTTTTGACTGTAGTCTCCGGCTTGCTCGCGCACCAAATCCCACTTGTTGCCGACGACGATCAAGCCTTTGCGCTCTTCGAGCGCAATCCCGGCGAGCCGCCGGTCTTGCGTCATGATGCCGGTCATCGAGTCGAAAACGAGCAGCGCGATGTCGCAGCGCGAAATCGCCGAGAGCGATCGAAGCGCGGCGTAATATTCGATCGCGCCGTGTGCTTCAGGTTTCTTGCGGAATCCGGCGGTATCGACCAGGCGAAAGGGCCGGTCGTGCCAGTTAAATAGCGCATCGACCGCATCCCGCGTCGTCCCCGGCACCGCGGAAACGAGCGCGCGCTCCTCGCCGACAAGCGAGTTCACCAACGAGCTCTTGCCGACGTTTGGGCGCCCGATTACGGCGAGGGCGAGTTCTTCGCCGCCATCGTCAATCGCCGGTTCAGCGGGTAAGAGCGCGACGATCTGATCGAGCAGATCGCCGGTTCCCTCGCCGTGGATTGCCGAGACCGCAACCGGTTCGCCGAACCCAAGCCGTGAAAACTCCGCGTGGACCGCTGCGGCGGCGTCGGGCGATTCTGCTTTGTTCGCGACCAAAACGATCGGCCGCCGCTTGCGGCGCAGAATCGCCGCGACGTCGTCGTCGAGAGGATGGAGCCCCGTTTGGGCGTCGACGACCATTACGATGACGTCGGACTCGTCCGCGGCGGCTTCCGCCTGCCGGCGCGTCGCCTCGGCCAATTCGGCGCCATGTGCCACGTCGGCGTCGGGATCGATTCCGGCGGTGTCGACCACGCTGAATACCGCTCCGCGCCAGTCGCAGAGCGCATAAAGCCGGTCGCGGGTGACGCCCGGCGTGTCTTCGACAATCGCGAGCCGCCGGCCGATCAAGCGGTTGAAAAGCGCGCTTTTGCCGACGTTCGGCCGTCCCACGATTGCGACCGTCGCCGGGTGGAGCATGCCCCCCATTTCTCGAACAGCGCTCTCCGAGCATGCCCAGCCTCTATATTGAGACCTTCGGCTGTCAGATGAACGAAGCCGATTCCCGCTACATCGCCGAGCGCGCGACCTCGGCCGGCTACGACGTGGCCTCGGCGCCGGACGAGGCGAACGTCGTCGTCCTCAACACCTGCACGGTGCGCGACAACGCCGAACGCCGCGCCTACGGGCGAATGAATCACTTCAAGGCGCTCAAGCTGAGCGACCCGAGCGTGCGTCTGGTGGTAACCGGATGTTTGGCGGAGCAGGACCGCGAGAGCATGCGCTCGCGCGCGCCGCACGTGGATGCCGTCTTCGGAACGCGCGAACTCGCGCAACTCGGCGACCAGCTGGACGCATGGGCCAAGGGCGACGCGGAGTCGGGTGCGCCGCAGCAGCGCAAGACCGACGACATTCTTCGCTTCGCGCTCGGCGGAACGGCCGACGGCGTCGTCGATGAGTTCTCGCACTTGCGCGCGTTCGTGACGGTCCAGCGAGGGTGTTCCTATTACTGCACCTTCTGCATCGTACCCCACGTGCGCGGCCGATTCGATCACCGGCCGCAGCAGACGATTCTCGCCGAAGCGCGCGAGCAAATCGAGCTCGGTGCGCGCGAGATCATGCTGGTCGGACAGACCGTCAACGCGTGGCGCGATCCCGCGAGCGGAGCCGACTTCGGCGATCTCTGCCGCACGGTCGCGCAGCTCCCCGGTTTGGAGCGGCTCACCTTCATCTCACCGCACCCGAAGGACTTTACCGAGAAAATTCTCGACAATCTCGCCGGGGTGCCGCAGCTCAATCCGCGGATTCATCTCCCCTTGCAATCTGCGAGCGACCCCGTGCTGCGACGGATGAATCGCAAGTATACGCGCGCGCAGTTCCATAGTGTCGTCGAGGCGACCCGTTCTCGGATTCCCAACGCGGCAATCACCACCGATCTCATCGTCGGCTTTCCCGGCGAGACTGACGAAAACTTCGCCGAGACGCTCGCATACGTCGAAACCGGCGTCTTTGCCAATGCGTTCACCTTCATTTATTCAATCCGGCGCGGGACGCCCGCGGCGCGCTGGGAGCAGGTGCCGAAGGAGGTTGCGGCGGAGCGGTTCGCCCGGCTGACCGACGCTCAGAACCGTGCGACGCAACGGTACCACGAGCGGATGACCGGCCGCGTCGTCCGCGCGCTCATTACCGGCGAATCGAAGAAAGACGCGACGCGTTTGGCCGCCAAGACGCTCGACAACGTGACGATCGTCGCCCCGAAACCGCGAGAGTATCCCTGCCCGGATACGCCGTGGCTCGACGTGGAGATCGAGAGCGCGCACGTCTGGGGCTGTACCGGCACGGTCGTTGCGCGCGCGGCTCGTTTTTCGCAAATGGGAGAGCCAGTCGCCCGTCCGGTAATCGATCTCATCTAAGGCGTCGGGCGTGGCAAAATTTTCGCCAATGCTCGAACAGTACTTCGGGATGAAAGCGAAGCATCCCGAGGCGGTCTTGCTCTCGCGCGTCGGCGACTTTTACGAAGCTTACGGTGAGGACGCGGAGACGATTGCCCGCGCGCTGCAAATCGCACTGACCAGCAAGGAGGCCGGCAGCGGGAAGCGAGTGGCGATGGCGGGCGTACCGCATCATGCGCTCTCGGGATATCTCGCGAAGCTCGTGAAGCAGCGCTTCATCGTGGCGCTCGCGGAGCAGCTCGAAATTCCCCAGCCGAATCGCCTGGTGCGGCGGGGGGTCGTTCGGCTCGTTACGCCGGGTACGCTGATCGAGGAGCAGCTGCTCGACGGGAAGCAGAACAATTTTATTGCGGCCGTGGCTGCGGTGGGCGAGACGTTTGCGATCGCCTTTGCCGACGTTTCGACCAGCTATGCGGCAGCGACGTCGATAGCGGGCGATGACGCCTACGACGAGCTCCTCGCCGAACTGGCGCGGATCGGTCCCTCGGAAATCGTCGCCGACGTACCAGCCGATCTACGCGCGACGATCGCTACGGCAATCGAATCGATCGGCGCGCG
>DATASC010000014.1:0-6256 GCA_036269355.1 Candidatus Cybelea sp.
ACGGTTTGCCGCGCAACAGATCGAGCCGTTTGCTCAAATGAAAGAGGCCGCTCGCGTCGATGACGATCGGCAGTTCGTTTGCGGCTACGAAGCGCGCAAAGATCTCGCCGGTACGGTCGTCGAGCCCGAGGCCCGGTCCGATCGCCGCGGAGCCGTTGCGCTTTGAGATCTCGAGCAGCTCTTCCGCGACCGCTTCCGGGCTAGCATCGGCGGAGAGTTCGGCGACGACTTGTTCGACGAGATGCGCGCGAAGCGCCGGCGCCGCGGCGCTCGGCGTAGCGACCGTCACGTAGCCCGCACCGGCGCGCGCCGCACCGAGCGCGCAGAGAACCGCGGCGCCGGGAAACTGCACCGACCCCGCGACGATCAGCGGCGCTCCTGCCGATCGTTTCTCCGTGTTGGACTTGCGCCGAGGGAGCAACTGCAGAAACCCGGCATCGTCGAGCGCGGCGAACTCGCGCGGCTGCGCTGCGAGAATCGCGTCGTCGATTCCGATCTCCGCACACCACAACTCGCCGGTGTGCTCGCGCGCCGGCTCGAGCAGTAGACCGGGCTTCAATGCGGCGAGGGTCACCGTCACGCTCGCGCGCACCGCATCGTCGCTTACCCCTCCGCCGAGCGCATCGACGCCGCTCGGAATGTCGATTGCGACGACCTGCCGCTCCCGCGCGTCGAGCGCGCGCGCGAGGTGCCGGTACCTGTCGGGCAGCGGCAGACGCGCGCCGGTGCCAAAGAGTCCGTCGACGCCGAGGGCATCGTCGAGCAGCTCGCGCGCGCCGCGCTCGTCGGGAGGCAACGGGACAACTCGTACTCCGGCGTCGGCCGCGCGCGCCTCGGCGGCCGCGCGCGCCGGCGAACGGCGCTCGGCGGGATCGGCCGCAACGGTGCACTCATACGCCGGCGAAAGCTCCGCCAGCGCCGCGAAAGCGTCGCCGCCGTTATTTCCGGGTCCGGCAAACGCGACGATCGCTAGCTCCGGCGTCGTCAGCGCGCGTATGCACTCGGCGATGCGCCGCCCGGCGTTCTGCATCAGCACGTCCTCGCCCACGCGCGCGATCGCTTGCGCGTCGGCGGCGCGCATGGCCGAGGGTGTCAGAACGTAGGTCACGATTCCAAAATCACTACGGCGGCGGCCATCGTCGGCGTGTGGGTGATGGTCAAGTGGATCGCGCGGACGCCGCGGCTGCCCAGCAGCGGTGCGGCGCGTTCGCGCAGCTCGATCGTCGGCTTGCCGCTGCGTTCGTGCGCGACCCCGACCCAGCGCCATGGAATCGCGTGGCCGAATGCTTTGCGGGTCGCCTCCTTTGCGGCGAAAAAGCCCGCGAGCCGCTCGGGCCAGTTCCGCTTGCGCATCGCGTACGCCATTTCGCGTTCGGTGTAGACCTTGCGCGCGAACCACGCCAGCTTACGCTCGTCGAAGCGATAGCGCGCGACCTCCGCCAGGTCGATGCCCACTCCTAGGATCACGCGCACGAAGTTCTACGCATAATGTGCTTGTCATCTTAACGTTAACTTTACGATTTCCGTCGGCAAGTTTTCGAAGCGCCAGCCGCGAAGCAACTCCGGCGAATGGATTCGCGCATAGGAATCGTTCCGATCAACACCGTCGACGCGGTCTTCTTGGACCGTCTCGCGATCTGCCTGGAAGAGCGCTTTCTCGCGAGCGCGCGGGTCGAACGCTCGCTCGTGGTGCCGCGCAGCACCCTCAACTCGACGCGCGGGCAGCTCTTCGTCGCCACGCTCAACGCGAAGGTGCAGCGAGCGCATCACGAGGCCGACTCGGTCCTGCTCGCGGTTACGGACTTCGATCTCTACAAGACGTCGCACCGCTTCGTCTTCGGCGACGCCGACGAGACGCAAGGCACGGCGGTGGTTTCGATTCATCGGCTGCGCTCGGAGTTCTACGGCGAACCCTCCGACACAAATCTGCTCTTTCAGCGAACGCTCAAAGAATCGATTCACGAGCTCGGCCACGCCTTTGGCCTAAAGCACTGCTACAACGCGCGCTGTGCGATGTATTATTCGAACTCGATCTTCGAAACCGACAACAAGATGCCGCACTTCTGCGAGATTTGCGACCGCCGTCTCACCCGCGCCCGCAACGAACGCCCCTAACGCAGCACGCGCGCGTCGGCGAGCGAAATCGTCTCGCTGTTTCCGCCTTCGCGCAGCACGCGAAGGCCGCCGCCTTCCGCCAAACCCTCCGCGATCGCGTCGAACGGCTCGGTCGAGCCGTCGATAAGAATTCGGTAGCGTTTCCCGGGAAGCTCGGCGGCTTCGTGCCACTTGTGGCAGACGCGGCCGGACTGATCGAGCATCGGCAGCGTGCGCTCGTATTCGCGGAGGACCGCATAGAGCAGCTCGGCGCGTTGAATCGTCGCCACCTCGTCGCAATACGCCGGAGCGGGCTCGATCCCGGCGCTGGTCGGGGGGCGTCGCACGTTGATCCCGACGCCGCATGCCACGCGGGCCGACGCCCCGCTGACGCTCGACTGACAGAGCAACCCGGCAAGTTTTCGATTGCAAAGCAATAAGTCGTTCGGCCACTGCAGCGTCGTTGCAACGCCGAAGCGCATCAGCGCGTTGCGCACCGCGAGAGCGACCCAATACGGAACGACCCAGAGCTGTCGCGCGTCGAGCGCGCGCGGCAGAATCGTGGTGAAGAGCAGTGCGGTTCCGGCGGGCGCGGTCCATGTCCGTCCCTTACGCGCCGCACCGCGGCTTTGGTACTCTGCGACGATCGTATGGCCGGCAAATCGCTCGTCGGCGAGCAGCGCCGCAGCGTCGGCGTTCGTGCTCGCCGTTTCCTCCACGTACGCGATCGAAGCGAACGGCGTTCCGGCGAGCCGCTCTGCGATGCCCTCGTACGGCCCCGCCTTCGAAACTTCGTCCATGACGGCGTTATTGGCACTTTGTTCGTACGTGTCATCCTGAGCGGAGGCGTGCAGCTCCGTAGTCGAAGGGCCGCGCGAGGCCGCAGAGCGGCTGAGTCGAAAGCACGTTCCATGGCAATTGAACGTACGCTCATCCTCTGCAAACCCGATGCGGTCTCGCGCGGCCTCGTCGGCGAGATCACCACGCGCATCGAGCGGCGCGGTTACGTCATCTCCGCGATGAAGCTGATGCAGCTCGACGGCGAACGCGCGCGCGAGCACTATGGCGAGCACAAAGGAAAGCCATTTTTCGGCGGACTCGTCGATTTCATCACGAGCGGTGCGCTGGTTGCGATGGCGGTCGAGGGTGAGGGTGCGATCGACGGCTGTCGCCAGCTCATCGGCGCCACGAATCCGCTCGACGCCGCGCCCGGCTCGATCCGCGCCGACTTCGCGCAGACGATCGGCCGCAATCTCGTGCACGGCAGCGACGGTGCGGCCAGCGCCGAACGCGAGCTGAAGATATTCTTCGAAGACAAGGACTTCGTGTCGCGCCGCCACGACCTCGAGCGCTGGATCAAGGAGTAAGCGTGTCCCTCGAATCGCTGCGCGGCGGCGGAAATCCGCTGATCGAAGGCATCCACGCGCGTGAAGTCCTCGACTCGCGCGGCAATCCTACCGTTGCCGTCACCGTTGCGACGAGCTTCGGCGCGGTCGAAGAAGCGATGGTGCCCTCGGGTGCCTCGACCGGGGCCAACGAAGCGGTCGAACTGCGCGACGGCGATCGTTCCCGTTATCACGGCAAGGGCGTGCTCAAGGCGGTGCAGGCCGTCAACGAAGTGCTCGGCCCCGCGATCGAAGGGCTCGACGCGACCGCACAGCGCGAGATCGACGCGAAGCTCCTCGAGCTCGACGGTACGCCGAACAAGTCCAGTCTCGGCGCTAATGCGATTCTGGGCGTTTCGCTCGCCGTGGCGCGCGCGGCCGCGGCCAGCCTCGCAATGCCGCTCTTTCGTTATCTCGGAGGCCCATCGGCGGCAACGCTTCCGGTGCCGATGATGAACGTCATCAACGGCGGCAAACACGCGGAAGGCGCGCTGGAGTTTCAAGAGTGCATGATCGTTCCGCTCGGCGCGAGCAGCGAGGCCGAAGCCGTGCGTTACGGTTCGGAAGTGTTTCATGCGATCGGCGCGATCTTGCACGAGCGCGGCCTGCCGACGCTCGTCGGCGACGAGGGCGGCTACGCGCCGCCGCTCGAAACGCCGCAGGAGGCCCTCGACCTAATCGTCGCCGCCATCGAGCGCGCCGGATATAAACCGGGCACCGACGTCGCGATCGCGCTCGATCCCGCATCGAGCGAGTTCTATCGCGACGGCAGCTACTATCCACTGTCGCGCGACAAAGCGGCGACCGTCGACGAAATGATCGCGCTCTACACCGAACTCTGCAACCGATATCCGATCGTCTCGATCGAGGACGGACTCGCCGAGAGCGATTGGAGCGGCTGGCAGAGGCTGACCGAGGCGCTCGGCAAGCGGATCCAGCTCGTCGGCGACGATCTCTTCGTCACCAATGTGACTTTCCTAGAACGCGGCATCGCGGAGCGCGCCGCGAATGCGATCCTTATCAAAGTCAATCAGATCGGCACGTTGACCGAAACCCTCGATTGCATAGCGATGGCTCAGAGAGCCGGCTACGGCGTGGTCGTTTCGCATCGTTCGGGAGAGACGGAAGATACGACGATCGCCGACCTCGCGGTAGCGACCGGCGTCGGGCAAATCAAGACCGGCTCGCTCTCCCGCAGCGATCGCACGGCGAAGTACAACCGCCTGATGGCGATCGAAGAACAGCTCGGCCAATCCGCTCGCTACGCGGGCGCGGCGACGTACGCGCGTGCAGAATCCCGACGATAAGACCCAGCATACCGTTCATCGGCTCGAGGCCTTCTCCGACGTCGTCATGGGCTTCTGCCTCGCGCAGCTCGGCCTGAACCTCGCGTTTCCGGGCTCGCTCTCCAGCTCGGCGGACGTCTTGCCCGGTGTGGCGCTCTTCATCGCATCGTTTGCCTTCATCGCGCTGCTCTGGTGGCTGCACCACCGCACCTTCAGTACGTACTTCGTTCTCAACACTCCGATGATCGTGACGAACTTCGCGATGCTTTGCGCGCTGGTCGTCACCCTCTATTTCTTCGAGAACGTCATACACGTGCCGTCATCGGACGCGAACGCCGCGATCTACTTTCCCGGATTCGCGGTTTCGTTCGCGTTCGTCTACGGGCTCCTTGGCGTGATGCTGGTGAGCGGGCTGCGACTGCGTTGGACCACGCTTCCGCCTTCCGATATTCGCTGGGGGATCGGACAGCTTACCAGCATCGCGATCGCCGTGCTCTTCTTTGCATTCGTGGGCGCGTACGTCGCGGGACCCATACACCACTTCTCGATCGGATATGCCTCCTTGATCGCGGCCGCGGTGGCGTTCACGATTAGGCGCGTCATCCTGCCGCGCTTGCTCCGGCGGGCGATTCCCGACGCGCCGGCTTCCACCTAACCGGAACAAATCGGTGGCCGCGCCGTACATACGGCGTGGAAATCCAGATCGATTCCCTCAACAAGAGCTACGGTTCCGTGCGCGCAATCCGCGACTTCACGCTGCGGCTCGAACCCGGCATCCTCGGGCTGCTCGGTCCGAACGGTGCCGGCAAGTCGACGCTGATGCGCCTGCTCGCGACCGTCACCAAACCCACCAGCGGCACGATCCGCTTCGACGGCGTGGACGCCGTCGCCAATCCCGATCCGCTGCGCCGTACGCTGGGCTATCTGCCGCAAGATTTCGGAATCTACCCGCATCTTTCGGCGGCCGAGTTTCTCGAGTACATCGGCGCGCTCAAGGGCATCGCACGGCGGCCGCTCCGAGCGCGCATCGCGACGCTGCTCGAGCTGGTCAACCTCTCGCACGTTGGGTCGCGACCGTTGGGAGGATTCTCGGGTGGCATGCGCCAGCGCGTCGGAATCGCGCAAGCGCTGCTTAACGATCCGCGGCTGTTGATCGTCGACGAGCCGACTGCGGGCCTCGATCCCGAGGAACGCGTCCGCTTCCGGACGCTGCTGCACGAGATGTCCGGCGAGCGAATCATCATATTCTCGACGCATATTTGCTCCGACGTCGAAAGCGTCGCGACGCGCATTGCGATCGTCGACCGCGGCGTGCTGCTTGCCGACGACGTGCCGGGGAATTTTCTGCGCGCGAGAGGTTCGCTCGAAGACGCTTATCTGCACGCGATCGCTGCGGCACGGCCCGCGGCATGAGCCGCTTTTGGCCGATCTACGCGCTGGTTCGCGCGGACTTTTTGGAACGCGCACGACGCTATCAGTATCTGGCCACCG
>DATASC010000015.1:0-6633 GCA_036269355.1 Candidatus Cybelea sp.
TTGCGCGCCGGGTACACTGCGCTATGCGCGGCTCGTACGACTTCACGTTCCACACGATCACCCCGAAGCTCGCGGCGCTCGCGGAGGGCGATCCGACGCTGGCGCTGCTCGGCATGCAAGGCTGGGAGATCCGCGGCATCACGACGCTGATCGACGGCACCGTGCTGGTCGCGCTGCAACGCCGCCTCGACGACGAAAGCGCGCTCCCCGCAGCTCCGCAGATCAGCGCCGCCCTCAGCGAACCGCTCACAACCAGCGACCTCACAGAGCCGTAGACCAGGCCGGCGTCGCTATCCGGTCACGGCCGCAGAGGCAACGTGCGCGACGCTGTCACCCTGAGCCTGTCGAAGGGTGAGCGACGCACTCGCCAATTCAAGAAACCGGCACACGCCATTCGCGACGCGAACGTCATCGATCGAGGTACAGCGCCGAGGCCGCAGCTCCGGACTACCGACCATGACCGCCACCGCCCGCGCGCGCGAGATCGCCACATTGAACCGCTGACGATCGAAGACGAAGCTCAAGCCGCGCGACGCCTCGTCCGGCGTCGACGCCGCAGTCGCGAAGAACACGACGTGCGCCTCACGGCCTTGGAACTTGTCGACGGTACCGACCGGGACGCCGGCCAAACCGCGACGTTCGAGCTCGCGCCGGATGCACTGCACGTGAGCGTTGTACGGCGCGACGACGATGACATCGTCCGGACGTGCCGGCCTCGTCAAGCCGTTCGTCTCGGTGACCGTGCCGCGAAGCAAGAGTTCGATCTCGTCGGCGATACACCGCGCTTCCTCGAGCGAGCGCTGACGATTCCCGCGATGCGGCACGGCAATGTACCGTAGCCCTGATCCGGACAGACCTTCGCTATCGACGCGCTGCCGGTCGCGCCCGGCGGCAGACTCGAGCCGGCCTTCGTAGAGCAACTCGGAGATGAATCCGCATACGTCTGGATGCATGCGGTACGAATCGGTGAGCAGAATGCCGCGATCGGGCGCCACCGGGCGCAGCACGGCGGGACCGCCCGCAGTCGCCTGATCGCCGGTGAGCAAATGCTCCAGCACTGAAGCGCCGACATTGCCCGGATGCTGCGCGTGGCGCACCTGCGGGAGCTGCAGCGGATCGCCGAGCAGCACGACGTTCTTCGCAGCCGTCGAGACCGCGATCGCGACCGGCAGCGCCATCTGCCCGGCCTCGTCGATGAAGAGGTAGTCTAGGCACTGATCCATTGCGTCCGGTCCGAACGCCCACGCCGTCCCGGCGATCAAGTCGGCCTTCTCCGGGTCGATCTTCTCGAAACAGCTCGCGATCGGGCCCCGGTCGTACTGCGAGTCGGCGTCCTTTTCGCTCGCCCTGCGAACGCCGACGTAGTCGACGCCGCGCTCGAGGCCCACGTCGACGACCTCGTCGAGCAGGTTATTGATCGCCTTGTGGCTGTTCGACGTGATGCCGACGCGCTTGCCGGCACGCAGCAGCTCGACGATCAAGCGCGCGCCGATGTACGTCTTCCCCGCACCCGGCGGCCCCTGAACGAACAAATAGCTATCGTCGAGCGCGTGGACGACGGAGCGAACGGACTCCTCGGACACGAGGTCGGGCTGGATGCGGTCGCCGGCGAGTTTCCCGCGCAAGCGAGGCGCACGCGACAGCAGCACATCAAACGCCGCGCGATAGCGCGACACGCCGTCCTCTTCGAGCAACGTTTCGGCGAACCGAGCAATCGCGTCGAGCACCGCGCCGGCGTCGACGACGCTCAACTTCGTGATCGCCGTCGGCATGGGGAGCAGCTGCCGCTTCTTGCCGCGCTTCAGCGTGACGTAACCGAACTCGTCGCCGTCCTCGATGCTCACGATGTCGGCGGTCGGCTTCTTCGTCGCGGGATCGATCGCGGTGCCCGGCTGCAACTTGTGCAACTGCGCCGGGAAACGCATCCGGTACGCGATCGACTGGTCGAGCTTCTCCTGCCCGACGACTTCGAGGCCCACGATCGCCTCCGCGTCGTCGCGCAACTCCTCGGGATCTTCGAGAAACGTGGCGCAGCGGTCGTGGAACTGCCAGTAGACCGGCTTCAGCTCGCGCCAGTGGTACTCCAGCATGTGGCGCGCGAGAAAGAACGGGCGTACCGCGTCGAATCGCGGGTCTTCGTTCGTGGGATCGAAGTCTTCGGGGAGTCGCGCGTCCAGCCGCTTCATCAGGTCGACGTAGCGCCGCTCGTCGAACTTCTTCTCTTCATCCACCGGCTTGCCGGCGTACCACGGGATCTCGACCCCGCGAGCCGCCGCAGCACCTGCACGCAGCTCGAGGAGCCACTGCCGCAGTTTGTAGGTTGACTCGCAGTCGTAGCGGTTGTACGTCTCGATGTCGGCGAGGATCGCGTCGTCGCGGTCGCCCACTGATCGCCGCGACGCCAGCCACGCTTCGAACTGCAGGATCGAATCGTCCCCGGCCTTGACGCCGGACGCGTCGCCACGCTTCCCATAGTACTCCTCGATCTTCTTGATCGAGTAGCTCGGCTGGCCGACGACCAGCGCCTGACGCACCACGCGGTAGAGATCGACAAGGAGATCCTCGCGCAGGATGATGTCGACCTCGTCCTCGCGCGTCGCGTGGCGAAGGGAAAGCTTCTGCAGCGCCGTCTTCTCGTACGAGGCGTAGTGATAGACGTGCATCCCGGGGAACGCATCGCGGCGTGTCATGATGAAGTCGATGAGCTGTTCGAACGCCTTCTTCTCCGCAAGGCGGTCGCTGATGCCGGAGCGGTCGCATCCCCAAAAGGGCGTGAATGTCGAGTCGTCCGCGGTGTAGACGCCGAACAGATACTCGAGGCCGGTCCGAATGTCGTAGTACGGATCGCCCTCCATGTCGAAGAAGACATCGCCGGGCGACGGCTCGGGCAACAGCGTAAAACCGCGGCTGTGATCGATGGCGTCGGCGATGATCTCGTAGCGGCACGGGTTCGGCTCGCCAGCCGCGATTGCACGCCGCTGCTCGTCCTGCAGCCGCGCCTGACGGCGCAGCTTCTCGAACGTCGAGGACGCCATCGGGTCGGGACAATCGTCGTCCGATGCCGTCGCCAGCTGCGCTAGGGTCGTGATGCCGGCGGCGTTCAGCCGCTCCGTCTGCAGGCGCATCATCCCGGCCACGCCGCTCAAGTGATCGTCTCGACGGCGTCGGTCGGAGCAGTCAGCGTCCCACGCGCACAGCCCGCAGTGGGAAACGGGGAGCGGATACGTCGCCGCGTCGGCCGCGAGCGCTTCGCCGAAGCGCGCGCGCACGCTGCGATAGTACGCGGCGAAGTCGTCGACGCGGAATCCATAGCGCTGGCCATCGCCGAGCACGACGTACATCATACGCGGCGCCGCGCCTTGCACGCGCGCGACGTGTTCGCTGTAGTTGCACAGCTGCAGCAAGAAATAGGGCTCGGTGTGGCGGGCGAGCTTCGTGTCCTCGACCTCGTAGTGCCAGTCCCAACGGCAACCATCGATCCGTTCGTCGACGCGTCGCAGGAAATCGGCGTGGCCGACCCACGTGCCGTCGAAGAACGTTGCTTGGTAGATCACCTTCGCGCGCGCCGCCATCGCGCGCTCGGTCTCGCTCGCCGCCGCGCGGTACGCCTCGGCACGCGGTACGCCGTCGTCCGCGCGCTCGATTTTGACCACGTCGTGCCCGTCGGCGCGGAGTCGCTCGAGGTAGGCCTGCTCGTGCTCCTCACCGAGCTTCGCGAGCAATGCCGCCTGCGCCGGACGGCCGACTGGGCGCGCGACGTGCCCGCGCAGCGCCTGCAGATCTAACGCCGTGAGGTGTTCGCAGGCGAGGAAGTTGTTGAGGTCGGTCGCGGAGAGAACGATCGCGTCGTCGAGCAGTTGCAAAGAACCCGGCTCCTTGGGCCCGACTCTACGGGGGCACCGCGCCACCTGGGTGGCACACTGACCCGATTCGCCGCGTTTTGCGGCTGCTCCGGCGCCATCGCGTGCTTCTTGACCTTCGCGAGAGCGAGCTGCTGCGCCTTAAAACGGTTGCGGCGGCGACGATGACTCGCAGGTGGTCGAGCGACCGCTGATAGCGGGCAACGGCGATCCTCACGTCGGGCGCAACGAGGCGAGCCCGCCGTCCACGATCCATAGCCGAACCGGCCCCTGCCCGCACGCTCCGCTCCACGTGATGCGCCCTACGCGGGCACGTTCGACCTTTGGAGGCCCCGCCGCAGGGAGCAGCATCGGCCGGGTCGATATGGTGTGTATGGCGTCTCTTCCGCCGGCCGTCGCCCTGTCCGAGTCGGATTCCGGAGCGTCGTCCGCGTCGCGGAGGATGAACCCTACAGAAATCGAGTTCGCGCTCCGGGCCCTCGTGTCGAAGCCTTACGATTCCGAAACCTTCCCGTACGACCTGATCGCGATCTTCAACGCCTCGAAGATGACGGTCGCCCGCCTAAAGAGCGGCACGACGAACAAGGCGATCCTGCCCGGCGATGTCCTCTGGCAGAAGCAGCTGTTCTTCCGGCCGGCCCATCCAGGCGAGGACGTCGGGGCCACGGGCGATGTACTTGTGGCCGATGCGCTAACCGCACGGCACAAGCCGCGGTTCATCGTGACCACGAACGGCCAGCAAGTCCACCTCCGCGACCTCAAGTTTCAAGAGACCGTTAACGTCGAGTTCGACCGCCTCGACGAAGAGTCATACTTTCTGCTACCGCTAGCGGGCTATGAGCGCCGCGCGATCGTTGAAGAACATCCGGCCGACATCAGGGCCGCAAAGAAGCTCAAAAAGTTATACGACGCGATTCTTGCCGCGAATTCTACGTGGAGCAGCGGCCATCACTCTCACGAACTCAATCTGCTCATGACGCGACTGCTCTTTTGTTTCTACGCTGAAGATACCGGGATCTTCGAGTCGCCGCAGATCTTCACAAACACCGTGATGCAGCTCACGTGCGAAGACGGTTCCGACGTTGCCCCGCTTTTAGACCGGCTATTTCGAATCATGAATCTCGAGGACGCTGCGCGACCCAGCGACACGCCGGCTGTAGACACCCGATTTCCCTACGTCAACGGCAGCCTCTTCGAAGACAGTGTGGAACTTCCGCAGTTTAGCCGCACCGCGCGGCGGCAGTTGCTGGAATGCGGGGAGCTTGACTGGACCACGATCACCCCGGACATCTTCGGCTCCATGATTCAGACCATCGCACAGGACACCACGCGCGGCGACTTAGGCATGCATTACACGAGCGTGCCAAATATCCTAAACGTACTTGACCCACTGTTCCTAGAAAGCCTTCGAAGCGACTTTGAAAAGGCGAACGATAGTGTCCCGCGACTCGACGCGTTGCTTCGGCGCCTGTCGGCAATTCGCGTGTTTGATCCGGCGTGCGGTTCTGGCAATTTCTTAATCGTCGCATATAAAGAAATGCGGGAGCTAGAAATAGCAGTCCTCAAGCGCATCGGCGATCTAACGAAGAATCAGCCGCTTCGCCTTTCTGGGATACCCCTGGACCATTTCTTCGGCACAGACGTCGTAGATTTTGCTTGCGAGACAGCCAGACTCTCTCTGTGGATCGCCGAGCACCAAATGAACACGCGGTTCAAGGAGACATTTGGCACTTCCAAGCCGACGCTGCCCTTGGCCAAGATCAAAACCATTCAGCGAGAAAATGCGACGCGCATCGATTGGAGTTCGATTTGCCCGCCGACGCGAGGCGCTGAGATTTATGTTTGTGGCAATCCTCCGTATCAAGGCAGTTCCAATCAGACAGTGCAGCAGAAACAGGACGTTGACGCGGTCTTTGGGACGCTGACGAAGACCTACAAGAACATCGATTACGTCGGCTGCTTCTTCGTAAAGGCCGCGAGTTATATTCGCGCCGCCTCAGCGACATGCGCGTTCGTTGCGACAAATTCAATTT
Organism: Candidatus Cybelea sp.; assembly: GCA_036269355.1. Taxonomy (GTDB): domain Bacteria; phylum Vulcanimicrobiota; class Vulcanimicrobiia; order Vulcanimicrobiales; family Vulcanimicrobiaceae; genus Cybelea. The sequence continues at coordinate 5,894 of DATASC010000015.1, forward strand.
GCCAGGGTGAACAAGTCGGCATCCTATGGCCGATCGTCTTCTCTAATAACGTTGAGATAATCTTCGCCCGCCCCTCGTTTCGATGGCAGAACAACGCGGCTAACAACGCCTTCGTTTTCTGCGTAATTGTTGGCCTGGCACACGCGGGTTTGACTAAGCGAAAGACGTTGTATACCGATGGGCTCAGCCAAGACGTCTCATTGATAGGCCCGTATCTCATTGCGGGAACCGACTCAATCGTCGAAAAGGCAGCTGAGCCGACGAATGCACTACCCAAGATGCTGCGAGGCAACATGCCGACCGACGGCGGTCACCTCATTCTCGCTCCGGGCGAACGCGCACGCATACTGGCGCAGTATCCGAACGCGACTGCCCTACTTCGACGTTATTACGGATCAGAAGACTTCATTAATGGCATCGAGCGCTGGTGCTTGTGGATTACGGACAAGGATCTTCCTGCGGCAATGCAGATTCCGCCGATTCGCGCTCGTATAGAAGCGGTCCGGGGGAGCAGGTTAAAGAGCAAGGCGCCGACGACCGTTGAATACGCCGAGTGGCCACACCGTTTTCGGCAGATTCAAGCTTGGGGCAAACCGGCCATAATCGTGCCCGGCATCTTTTCGGAGCGCCGCACGTATCAGTCGATCGGCATCTTGCCGGCAACGGCAATCATTAGTAATACGGCGTTTGCTATCTATGATCCACCTGCGTTCTTGTTGGCACTTCTATCCTCAATGATG
>DATASC010000016.1:0-3140 GCA_036269355.1 Candidatus Cybelea sp.
ATGACGTCGAGGCGGCCGTTACCGCCGCGCGCCGTGCTTTCGATGCCGGGCGCTGGCCGACCATGGCCGCTTCCCGGCGTGCGAAGATCGTTTATAAACTCGCGCAGCTGATCGCGGAACGCGCTGCCGAGATCGCGACACTCGAAGTTCGCGACAACGGCAAGACGATCGCAACGGCGAAAGGCGAGATTGGGGCGATCGTGGATTGCTTCGAGTTTTATGCCGGCGCGGCGACGAAAAACTACGGCGAGACGCTGCCGCCGCCGCTTCCTACTTATCTCGCGTACACGGTGCGCGAACCGGTCGGCGTCGTCGGTGCGATCGTGCCATGGAACTTTCCGCTGCTGCTCGCATCGTGGAAAGTTGCGCCGGCGCTCGCTGCGGGCTGCACGATCGTCTTGAAACCGTCGTCGGTTACGCCGCTGAGCGCGATCGAGCTTGGTAAGCTCGCGATCGAGGCCGGCGTTCCCGAAGGCGTGCTCAACGTCTTGACCGGTTCGACGCGACCGATCGGCGCGTGGATGGTGGAGCATCCCGGCATCGACAAGATCGCATTCACCGGCTCGACGCAAACGGGAAAGAGCGTTGCGGCGGAGGCCTCGAAGACGCTCAAGCGCGTTACGCTCGAGCTCGGCGGCAAATCGCCGGCGGTCGTTTTCGACGATGCCGACGTTGAGGCGGCAGTCGCCGGCGCGCTCTACGGCGTGTACTACAACGCGGGCCAGTGCTGCGAAGCACGCACGCGGATTCTCGTCCAGAATGGAGTCTACGATCGCTTCGTCAGTCTCTTCGTCGAGAAGGCGAAGCAGCTGCGCGTCGGCGATCCGGAAGATCCGGCAACGCAGATCGGCGCGATCACATTGCGCGACCAACATCAAAAAATTCGGGACTACTGCGAGATCGGCGTCGCCGAAGGAGCGAAGGTGCTCCTGGGCGGTGCGCCGCCGGAACTCGGCGACTCGTTCGCCGACGGAATGTTCTGGAGCCCGACGGCCTTCGAGGCGGAGAACACGCAGCGCATCGCACGCGAAGAAATCTTCGGCCCGGTCGCGACGTTCGTGCGTTTCTCCGACGAAGCCGAAGCGATCGCGATGGCGAACGCCAGCGAGTACGGTCTGGCGGCGAGCGTTTGGTCGACGAACGTTGGCCGCGCGAACCGCGTCGCACGTGGAATTCGCAGCGGGTCGGTCGCGATCAACACGCCGTACGCGGTGTTTCCGGGCGTTCCGTTCGGCGGCTACAAGCAATCGGGGTACGGCCGCGAGCTCGGTATGGAGACGATGCGCCTCTACACCGAGACCAAGAGCGTGCTCACGTACCTCGGGGAGAAACCGATGAACCCGTTTGGGGTATAGAGACCGGAGAATTATGGACGAGCCGCTTAAGATCGGCGGAGAGTACAGCACCACGTACGGGACGCTTTGGAAAGACGGAACTTACTTTCCACGCGGCACCGAGGTAAGCGTCGTGGGTTTGCACCTCGATCAAGGATTCTGCGTCCGATTTCCGGCGTCGAGCGACGGCGAGCCGCTCGAGACGTGGGAAGACTGGAGCGAAGTGGACTTCTTGGCCGAGTCTGGGTCGGTCGAACCGCCGGCGCGCCCGCTATCGACCGCCGTGCTTGCGGAAGCGCGCGACGTGCTCTCCGAAGCCGAAGATGGCTGCCATCTCCATTTGCACGACGACGACAGTTAGACGCTAGTTTAACCCAACTCGTTGTCGCCTCGGGGCTCGTTCAGCGTAGGGTCTGTTTCTGTTACCCGCCCAAAGTAATAATCGTGCTCTGCCAGATTTCCCACCCGGCGCACTCGGACGACGTGTAACTCGGCCCAATGTGTGCGACCCAACAGTATGTTTTACTCGGCTTGAGATTATGGAAATGCACGTTCCCCTGCTTGCCGGTATTCTCGGTGTCGAACGGCGTGCCGGGACGCGGGCTCGCCGTACTCTTCGGCGTCGAGATCTCGACCGGGACCTTCGGCGCGGGCGTGCCGCCGTTGACCGAAACGAAGAGCTTCGCCGTGGTGATCGAGGGGTTCGGGTGGGGCGATCCTGGCGAGATCGTCGGGCTTGGCGAGGAAGAACCGCTGCTGCACGCGGCGATGGCGAGCGCGGCGGCGGCAAGCGCAAGGAGCAGGCTTTTGGGCATGGGCGGCTCGCTTCGACGCCCCGGCGCGCGCACCCGTTTCACGCCGTCGTACATAGATGAAAGTATCGTTGTGATTTCGCGTCGAGGGCCGCGTAGTATTCGCGGAAGAGCGAAGCGGCGGCGGTCCCGGGCCAGTGCGCGGGCAGCAGTTCGCTCGGAAGTCCGGGATCGATGTAGGCGAATTTGCGATAATCGTGTACTAGCCATAGGCGCTCGACGAGCGCCTCCTCGTCGCTCAGATCACCTCGCTCGCGCTCGCGGCGAAGGCGGGGTTCGTAGCGAGCGATGAAGGTCCTGTAGGCGGCGGCAATCTCCGCAACGTCCCAGCATCGCTCGAGCAGTTCGCGATCGCTCTGCGGCCCACGGTATTCGCTCGTAAAAAGATTGACGGCTTCGAGCGTCTTGGTTGCGGCGGCCGCCTCGCGGGCAGCGGCAAGCGTGTCGGAGGGCGAGATCCAGGCCGTAGGGGAGAGCTGAGCCCAGCCAAGCGCGCTGAGCTCCTTGCGCAGCTGTTCGCGGCGTTTCCGGCGAGCCTCGCCAATCGCGTAGGTGAGTAAGCGCCAGCGTCCGTCCCACTCGATGACGGGCCCGTAAATCCGCGGGCTGAGCTCTTCGATGCGGCGCCGTCCCCGCGTCGTGACGCGGTAAAACGCCCGGTTTTTCTCCCGCCGGGCGAGCAGCCAACCTTGACGCGACATGCGCGAAACCGCTTGGCGAACGGCTGCGGGGGATACGCCGAACGAGGCCATCAGGCGGATCAGTGCGCCGATCCAGAGCGACCCGTCGCCCGAACCGCGGTGCACCATGTCGCCGTAAAGCGTGAAGATAAAGGAGTTCGGCCGCGCGACCTGCCGGTCGGTCGTTACGAGAGGCGGACTTGACACGTGCTCAACGGCCATCTAGTATGACGGTATTCCCGACGATCGCCAAAAATCCGTTATATGCTGGAAGGCAGGCTATGAACCGCATTTCAACCTTTGACGACTGGATC
>DATASC010000017.1:0-16131 GCA_036269355.1 Candidatus Cybelea sp.
CTCTTGCTCAAGGCGACGGCCGGCGGCGGCGGACGCGGCATGCGCGTCGTCAACGAGCAGAGCGAGTTGAGCAGAGCGTACGCGGGCGCGACCGCCGAGGCCGAAGCGAGCTTTAAAGATGGGCGCGTCTATCTCGAGCGGTTGATTCGCGAGCCTCGGCACATCGAGGTGCAAATCCTCGGCGACGAGTTCGGCAACATCGTCCACCTTGGCGAGCGCGACTGCTCGGTCCAGAAGCCGGCGCATCAGAAGCTCGTCGAGGAGACGCCGGCGCCGAATCTCTCGCCCCGAGTGCGCGACTCGCTGCACGAGATGGCGCTCCAAGCCTCGCGTTACGTCGGGTATACCAACGCCGGCACGATCGAGTTTCTCGTCTCGGGTGACGACGCGTACTTCATGGAGATGAACACGCGCATTCAGGTCGAGCATCCCGTCACGGAGATGGTCTACAATATCGACCTCGTCAAGGAGCAGATCCGTATCTCCGCGGGCGAGCCGTTGGGCTACGGCCAAAGCGATCTCGGAGCGCGCGGCCACGCGATCGAATGCCGTGTAAATGCCGAAGATCCTCGCAATAATTTTGCTCCCGCCGCAGGAACTGTCTCCAAAATCGTTTTTCCGGGCGGTCCCGGGATTCGCGTCGACACCCATATGTATGCGGGCGCGTCGATTCCGCCGTACTACGATTCGATGATCGCGAAGATCGTCGCCTTCGGCGCCACGCGCGACGTGGCAATCGCGCGGATGGACCGCGCGCTGCGCGAGACGCTCGTCGAAGGCGTGAGCACGACCATCGACCTCTGCCTCGAGATTCTCGCCTCCACGCCGTTCCGCAGCGGCCGCTACGACGTTGAGTTCATTCCATCGCACATTCTCCCGAACGGTCAGGTTGTGCACCCCACGCATCCGAACGTGCGATGACGTCGCGCCGCGTCGCTCGAGAGCAAGCGTTGCAGGTCTTGTATTCGGTCGTCATCGGCGCTCGCGAGCCGAGCGACGCCGTTGCCGATGTCGTCGGCGAGGGAGCCGACAGCGAGCAGCGTGCCTTCGTCGAGGAACTCGCGATGGGGACGCTCGAATACGCCAAAGAGGCCGACCGCATCGTCAGCCCGCTCTTGGAGGGCTGGGCGCTCGAGCGCTTACCGACGATCGACCGGCTGCTCTTAGAGATGGGAACATTCGAACTGCACTGCCGTCCGCAGACGCCGAAGGCGGTTGCGATCAACGAAGCGGTGGCTCTCGCCAAGCGCTTCTCCACCGAGGATTCGGGCCGTTTCGTTAACGGCGTGCTCAGCGCGGTAGCCAATGCCAAAGCGTAGACGCCGAAAGGGAGGCGGTGGCTTCTGGCGCGGGCTGCTGGTCGCGTTGCTTATGCTGCTGCTCTTCGCAGTCGGCACGGTCGCCGGCATGATTGCAACGTACGGTCGCAATCTTCCCGATATCAGCCGCATGGCTGACTATCAGCCGGCGAGCTCGACTCGAATTTTCGCGCGTGACGGCTCGCTGCTCGCTTCGGTTTACAAGGAAAACCGCGTCTGGGTTCCGATCTCGCGCATTCCGCCGCTCGTGCGCGACGCCTTCGTCGCGAACGAAGATCACAATTTCTACCGCCATCACGGCGTCGATTTTCAGAGCATCGTGCGCGCCGCGTTCGCCGACTTGACGCACCAGCAGTTCCAGGGAGCCTCGACGATCACGCAGCAGCTCGCGCGACGGCTCTTTCTCAACGATCAGATTTCGATGTCGCGCAAAATTCAAGAGGCCCTCCTGGCGATCGAGATCGAGCGTTACTACACCAAGGACGAGATCCTGGAGCGATATCTCAATATCATCTACCTTGGCGCCGGCGCCTACGGAGTCGACGCCGCGGCGCACACCTACTTCGGCCGCAGCGTCGAAGCGCTGTCGGTAGGACAGGCGGCTATGCTCGCCGGGATCGTGGCGGCACCGTCGGACTACTCGCCCTTCGTCAATCTCGATCTCGCCCGAGATCGCCAGCGTCACGTGCTCGACCGGATGGCCGAAAGCGGTTACGTCACGCAAGCGGAGGCGAACGCCGCGTACGACGCGCCGACCGGTCTGATCGCTCAGCGCCCGGAGGGGCTTCAAGGATATCGTTACCCGTACTTCACCACGTACGCGATCGCACAGCTCCTGAAGCTGTTCGGCGCGAACGGCGTCGATTCGGGCGGCCTTCAGGTCTATACGACGTTGGACGAGCACATGCAACAGCTCGCGCAAGAGGCCGTGACGTGGGGCGTTCGTCAAGCGGTCTCCGAAGTCGGCGCGCATCAAGCGGCGCTCGTCGCGTTGCGCCCGTCGACCGGCGAAATCCTCGCCATGGTCGGCGGCGACGGCTTCTCGCTTCGCAATCAGTTCAATCGCGCGTGGCAGGCGCGGCGGCAGCCCGGTTCCTCGTTTAAAATTTACGATTACACCGCCGCGATCGATCAAGGAATTCCGGCGTCGACGGTCATCGACGACTCGCCGGTGAGTTATCCGATGGGCGATGGGACGCACTGGTCGCCGATGGACGACGACAACAGTTACATGGGAGCGATCTCGCTACGCGAGGCGCTAACGCTCTCCCGCAACATCGTCGCAGTCAAGCTTGCCGAACGGGTCGGATTGGACCGCATCATCGACTACGCGCACCGCATGGGCGTCACGTCGCCGCTCGAGGCGAATCTGTCGCTCGCACTCGGCTCCTCCGGTGTCACCGTGCTCGACCAGGCGACCGGATACGCGACCCTAGCGAACCAGGGTCTCTACATCGAGCCGACGCCGTTCCGAATCGTCAAAGATTCGCTCGGGAACACCGTTCTCGACGACCGCTTTCCGCAAGCGAACGATGTGGTCAGCTCGGGGACGGCCTTCATCATGACGTCGATGCTCGAAGACGTGATCGCGCATGGCACCGGTTATCCCAACGCCGTGATCGGGCGTCCGGCAGCGGGTAAGACGGGAACGACGTCGAGCTTTCGCGACGCGTGGTTCGTCGGATTCACGCCCGATCTCGTCGTCGCCGTATGGCTCGGCAACGACGACTACACGCCGATGGTCGAATCGTATGGCGGCAATATTCCCGCGCGCATCTGGGCGCGTTTCATGAAGGCCGCGCTAGCCGGAACGCCGCCGCACGACTTCCCATATCCGTCGGAGGAGCTTGCGAAGGTCGCGGGGTGCGGTCGCGGGGGATACGAGTACTACCTGAAGGGCACCGAGCCGCAGTACGGATGTGGCGGTTCCATAGACGCGTATCGTTCGGCGGAGTATGCCGGTTCCGGAGCGGGTCTCGCGCAGCCGACGGTACCGCCGCCCGACGCATCGCCGCCCGAACAAGTGCCGCCGCTTCCGACGGAGTCGCCGTCCGGTTCGCCTTCGCCGGCCTCCTCTAGCGCTTCATCGGCGTCGCCGCTGCCAACGGGATCGCCGGCAACTCCGCAACGCCGCCGTGAATAGCGACGCCGTACTCGAATGCTCCGTCGGAGAGTTTTCGCGCCGGTTCTCGGTGATGATCGCTCAGCACAAGGTGCTGCAGCGCATCGCGATTACCGGGGAGATCACGGACTTTCGTTGGTGGGACGGCCATCTCAACCTGACGCTCAAAGAGGGCGAAGCCGTCTTGGGTTGTTTCTCGTTCGCGAACGAGGCGCGTAACTTTCCGCCGATCAAGCGCGGGATCACCGTTCGGGCGCAGGGCAGCATCGAAATTCGTCCCAACCGCGCGATCTATCAGCTGCGCGCGGTCGCTCTTTCGTTGGTCGGCGAGGGAAAGCTCGCGGCGCAGATCGAGGAGCTGCGCGTGCGTCTTCGTGCCGAGGGCGCATTCGATGCGTCGAGAAAGCGCGAGATCCCGCCGATGCCGCGGCGCATCGCGCTGGTTACGAGCGACGACGACGCTCGGGCCGACTTCGAAGGCCGGATGAGCACAGAAGCGCCGCACGTGGAGATTCGCTTCTTCGGCACGCGCGTGCAGGGGAAGGGCGCCGAGATCGAGATCGCGGACGCGATGGACCGCGCATCACGCGCGAAGGTAGACGTTATCGTGCTGACGCGCGGCGGCGGATCGCGCGACGATCGCCTCACGTTCAATCTCGAGCCGGTGGTACGCGCCATTCTGCGCTCCGCTCATCCGGTCGTCACCGCACTAGGGCACCTGCGCGATCGCCATCTCGCTGACGAAGTTGCCGATCTCGCCCTCGCTACGCCGACCGCAGCGGCGGTCCGACTTGCGCAGGAATGGCTGCGCGCGTTCGAGCGCCTGCAAGTGCTGCGCGAGTCGCTCGATCGCGGATACCGGTCGATGCTCGCGAACAAGACTCAGAGTGCGCGACTCGTATCGCTCGCCCTCGATCACGCGGGACGGATTTTCGTGACGCGCTCGGCGGAACGTACGCGCGCCCTCGAACGCAGGCTCGACCAGTCGAGTCCGGCGGCGCGCGTCACGCAATGGCGGATCGACTTGGAGCGAGCCAACGGCGCGCTGTCACGCGTGTTCGAGCGCGTGCCGCAAGCGTTTGCACGTCGACTCGAGCGCGCGGAAGCCGCGCTCGAAGCCGAGAACCCCTTGCGGCCGCTGGATCGCGGCTACGCTATAGTTACGAAGGACGGCGCCGCGGTGCACGACGCCGCGACGTTGGCACCGGGCGATGCGGTGAGCGCGCGCGTGAAGCGCGGGACGTTTGCGGCCCATGTGGAATCGGTCCACGCAGAATGAGCGACCGCCTACCCAAGACGTTCGAGCAGAAGCTGGCGCGCATCGACGCGATCGTTAAAGAGCTCGAGGGCGGAACGGTCGAGTTGCAACGCGCGACCGAACTCTTCAAAGAGGGAAAAACGCTCGCGCGCGAATGCGAAGCGCTGCTCAAGAGCGCGCAGACGCAAATCGACGAGGCGATGGCCGAGCCGAAGAAGGCGCCCGGCGAACCGAAACTCGATGAGCTCGACGACCAAATACCGTTTTGATGTTGACTCGAGCCCGAGGGCGGACCTCTTGTGCCCGTTGCTGGACTCGTTCTTTGTATGTTCCGGTGTTAGGGCGCCGCTATTCTTCCACGACCGCTCGCAGGCGGCTGATCGCGTCGTCCCACTGCTCGGAGATCTGCGCTAAGTAGCGGCGCACGTCGTCGAGTCGCGTCGGCTCGAGCTCCCAAATCCGTTGCCGTCCTTTACGCTCGCTGCGCACTAAACCGGCCCTGTTGAGAGCGAGCAGATGTTTCGTAACTGCCTGACGCGAGATGTCCGCGCCTTCGGTGAGCTTAGTAATCGAGAGCGGTCCGCCCTTGCAAAGCTTGCTGACGATTTGCAGCCGCGATTCGTCGCCGAGCGCAGCAAGAACCGGGGCTACGTTCACGATTTTGGCTGAAGAAGATACTTTTCGATGAGCTGCACCATCAAGCTCCAGCCCTCGTCGTTCGTTTCCAACGCGTTGGCCCGGCGCGCGATTCGAATCGCGTCGATTCGGTCGGTCGATGCCTTCAATATGCAACCTCTTGGTTGCATATTACCCTACCACGACTCTAGCCGGAACGCAACCGTTAGGTTGCCCAACGAATCGTCGGCCCAGAAAAGGCGGACCGAATACGTCGTTCATGCCAACGTCTAAATAGCGCGTTCGAACCGGCGCTCGTGACGCGCGGCCAGGTCTGCGCCGAGCCTCTCGGAATCGACAGCACGTGAAGGTTCGGCTCGATGAGGCAGTAGCGAATCGCGAAGGCTTGACGCGTTCGCAGGCGCGCAGCCTCATCATGGAGGGACGGGTCAGCGTCGAAGGCGTCGTCGCGACGAAGGCGGGCCAGAACATCGCTGCCGACGCATCGATCGAGATCAAGCGGCCGCGCCGCTTCGTTAGCCGCGGCGGCGAGAAGCTGGAAGGCGCGCTCGATACGTTCGGCATCGGCGTCGCTCAGCTCGACGCGCTCGACGTCGGCGCCTCGACCGGCGGATTCACCGATTGCCTACTCCAACGCGGCGCTTCGCACGTCACCGCGGTCGACGTCGGCTACGGTCAGCTCGACTGGCGGCTGCGCAACGATCCGCGCGTAACGGTGATGGAGCGCGTGAACTTCCGCCTTTTGCCGGACGACGCGTTTCCGCAACGCTTCGACGTCATCGTCATCGATACGTCGTTCATCTCGCTGCGCACGATCTTGGAACGCGCCGTAGCGTATCTTCGAGGCGACGGCGTCATCGTCGCGCTCGTGAAGCCGCAGTTCGAGGCCGGCCGCGGGCGCGTCGGCAGCGGCGGCGTCGTGCGAGATCGCGAGACGCACCGGGAGGTTCTGCAGACTCTGCGCGACGCGGTGGCCGCGCTCGGCCTCGTGCCGATCTCGCTTGCCGAGTCGCCGCTTCGCGGCCCGGCTGGAAACCGGGAGTTTCTCTTGGAACTGCGCAGGGCGGGTCACCCGTTCGACGACGCACGACTCGAGACGGTTCTCGGCGAAGAGGACGCCTGATGACGACGATGCCTGCCGTTGAGAAGAAGGTCATCGCGCTCTACGTCGACACCGAGCGCGAGCACGCCCGAACGATCGCGACGCGGATCGCGACGGACTTCCGTGCGAACGGTTTCAGCGTCGTAGACCATGCCGGGGCCGCCGCAGCCTCTCTGATCATCACGGTCGGCGGCGACGGCACGTTGCTGCGCGCCGCACGCTTGGCCGTCGAGCACGACGTGCCATTGCTCGGCATCAATACCGGACGCTTGGGTTTCTTGACCGAGCTCGACGAGGACGATCCGCGCCTCGGCGATCTGCCGTCGCTCGTCTCGCGCGGTTTGGTGATGGACGAACGCACCGCGCTGCAGGCCGAGTACGGCGACAGGCGTTTCTTCGCGCTTAACGACGTCGTCGTCAGAAAGGGCGAAGTCTCGCGGCTCGTGCCCTTCGGCCTCCGCGTCGACGACGGGGCTTCGACTCAGATCGCGGCCGACGGCATTTGCGTCGCTACGCCAACGGGATCGACCGCATATTTCCTTTCGGCGGGTGGATCGCTGATCGCTCCGAGCGTCGCGGCGTTCGGCGTCGTTCCGCTCTTGCCCCATACGCTCTTCTCGCGCCCGTTGATCGTGCCGATGTCGTCGCGCATCGAGATCACGTCCGACACGGAGGCCGCGCACGCGCACCTCGAGTGCGACGGCGACGTCCTGAGCGAAGTCGCGCCGAACTCGTGCGTCACCATCCGCTGTCATCCTCGACGCGTCCGGTTCGCACGAACGGCGCCGCTGCATTTCTTGGAGCGGCTCGAGGCGAAGATGCTCTGGGGCGTTTCCATCAAGGATCCTCGTCGTTAAGGTCGTCAGTAGAGCATGTTGCGGCAGCTCCTGATCGAGAGTTACGGTCTGATCGAGCGCGCCGACGTCGAGTTTGCCGGGGGCGCCACGGTCTTCACCGGTGAGACCGGCTCCGGTAAAACGATGCTCGTCGGGGCGCTCGATTTTGCGCTCGGCGCACGGGCCGGCGCCGACGTGGTGCGGCGCGGCGCGCGCCGAGCGTTGGTAACGGTCGTATTCGACCCCGACGACGCGTTGCGCGAGCGATTCGCTGCCGACGGCTTCGACCTCGATCCCGGCGAGAACGCGACGATCGCCCGCGAGATGAGCGACGCCGGGCGTTCGACCCTGCGCGTCAACGGCCGGGCGGCGACTGCGGCCTACGTTCGCGAGCTGCGCGACGCGATCGCCGAAATCGTGGGACAGCATGAGGCGCAGCGACTGCTATCCGCGCAATACCATCTCGACCTGCTCGATCGGTTCGCCGGAGAGCCGGCGCTCGCGCTGCGCGGCGACGTCGCGACCGCGTACGCGCGCGCACAAGAGGCGTCGGAGCTCCTCGCACAGTTGACGCACGACGAACGGCGGCTTCGCGAACGGTACGACGACGCCGTATTCGCGCTTGCGGAGATCGAAGCTGCGCGGCTTGAATCCGGTGAAGCGGAGCGTTTGGCGGATCGCCGCCGCTATCTAGACAACGTCGAACGAATCGCGACGGGTCTGCGTGGCGCGCGCGAGGCGCTCTCTGCCGAAGAACGCGGCGCGACGGGCGCGCTCGGTGCGGCGGCGGCGGCACTCGCCGGCCTCGGCGCGTACGACGCGACGCTGCGCGAGCTCGCCAACCGCTCCTCGGCGCTTCAATCGGAAGCGGTAGAGCTCGCTGCCGACGTCGCGCGCGCGCATGAAGAAGCGGAGTACGATCCCGCGGAGCTCGATGCGATCAACGCGCGCCTCGATTTGCTCGAGCGGCTGAAGCGCAAGTATGGAGGCTCGATCGACGAGGTCGCGGCGACCGCGAGCGCGGCTCGCGCGACCGTCGACGAGTTCGAAGGCCGCGACCGTCGCGCGGCGGCGCTCGAAGAGCAAGCCGCGGCGGCACATCGCGAACTGCGCGAGGCCGCGACCGCGCTTACCGCGCAGCGTAAGCGCGCCGCAACGGCGCTGCGCAAACGGATCGTCGGCGAGTTCGCCGATATCGCGCTGGGCTCGGGCAACTTCGAGGTGGCAATCGAACCGCTGGAACGGGCCGGCGTTTTAGGCGCCGAGCGCGTCGAGTTTCTCTTCGCGGCCAATGCCGGCGAGCCGCCGCGGCCACTGGTTCGCGTTGCGTCGGGCGGCGAACTCTCGCGCGTTTTGCTTGCGCTCGTCGTGGTGCTCGCGGGCGCCCTCGACGCGCGCAGCGCGCTGGTCTTCGACGAAATCGACGCCGGAATCGGCGGCGCGACCGCCACCGCAGTGGGCGCGCGCATCGGCGAGCTCGCGCGCCGCCGTCAGGTGCTCTGCGTCACGCATCTCGCGCAGCTCGCGACCTGGGCCGACCGGCATTACGTGCTCGACAAGGTCGAGGCCAAACGCGAAACCACGATCGTCGTGCGTTCGATCGACGCGCGCAAAGAACGCGAGGCGGAGATCGCCCGAATGCTCTCGGGCGAGTCGCACGACGCCGCACTGCGTCACGCGCGCGCGCTGCTCGGCAGCGTTGCGTCGACTAAGGTATCGGGTGGATCTTGAGCACGTTGGTCCCGCCGGAGCCGACCGGCATCCCGGTTGTAAATGCGATCAAGTCGCCGGATTTTACCAGACCTTCGTGCACCATGTGCCTTTCGGTCATGTAGAGTAAGACGTCGATGGATCCGTAGGTATCGATCAGCAACGCCTCCGTTCCCCACAGCAGGGCGAGACGGCGTGCGACGCTCGGTTCGGGGGTGAGCGCAACGATTCGCGCTTGCGGACGGAATGCGGCGATGTGGTGCGCGGTGTTCCCGGTCGTCGTTCCGGTCACGATAAAGGGGATCTTTAGTTCGGCGCTGGCGCGGGTCGCCGCTTCGGCGATCGACGAAGCGACGGTCGGCTCGATGTTCTCTAGGCGCCGGTCGCGCAGCGATGCGTGCGGGTAATGCTGCTCGATCTCGCGCGCGATCTCGGCCATCGTTCGAACGGCTTCCGTCGGATACGCGCCGATCGCCGTCTCCGCCGAGAGCATGACCGCATCGGTGCCGTCGAGGATCGCGTTGGCGACGTCGGTGGCTTCGGCCCGGGTCGGTCGCGGCGAAGCGATCATCGACTCGAGCATCTGCGTCGCGGTCACGACAGGTTTGCTCGCGCGGTTGCACTTCGCAATAATATCTTTCTGTACGATCGGTACCGTTTCGATCGGAATCTCGAGTCCGAGATCGCCGCGCGCGACCATGATGCCGTCGGCGGCGGCGATAATCGAGTCGAGCTCCGCGAGCGCTTCGTGCTTCTCGATCTTCGCGATGACCGGGACGCGCTGATGGTGCTCGGCGATGAAGGCCTTTGCGCGCTCGACGTCTTCGGCGGAGCGCACGAACGAGAGTGCGACGTAATCGACGCCGTGCTCGAGTCCGAACTGAAGATATTCGAAATCTTTCGGCGTGACCGATGCGAGGTTCAGCGAGCCGTCGGGGTAGTTGATGCCGACCGACCCACGCAGATCGCCGCCGAACTCGACGGTCGTTTCGATTTCGGTCGCCGTCTTTCCGACGACCAGCAACGCAATCTGTCCGTCTTGAAGATAGACGCGCTTGCCGAGCGCAACGTCGGCCGGAAGGTCCCGGTACGACGTGCCGACCCGCTCCGCCGTACCCGCTACGTCTTCGGAGGTGATAACGAAACGCGCGCCGCGCTCGAGCCGAACGGATTGCGCGCCGTCCGCAAGCGGACCGGTACGCACCTTCGGGCCGGGCAGATCCTGTAAGAGTGCGGTGTGGATCCCGAGTTCCGCGGAAATCGCTCGCGCTGCCTCGATCACTGCGGCGTGCTCTTCGGGCGCGCCGTGTGAGAAGTTCAACCGCAGGACGTTCGCGCCTGAGATGAAGAGCGATCGCAATATTGCGGGATCGCGCGAGGCGGGTCCGACGGTGGCGACGATCTTCGTGCGTTTCTGCAGCGTTGGTTCCATTGCACGCTGGCTTGTCCGCCGCGGACGGCAGGCTCCTGCGCTCGGTTAAGCGCACTTAAGGCCTCGAGTGAAATTCAGGCGCGATCCGCAAGATCCACGGTATCGAGAGCGGCTTGCGGGGAGCTTCCTAGCCTCGCTCTTCTTGCATGCGCTGCTCGCCGCGCTGCTCTTCGCGGTACTGACGAGCTCCTCGGAACAAGGCGCTACCGAGAGCGTACAGGGCGGCGAAGTCATCACGCTCGAACGCACGTCGCCGGTCGTCGTTGCGAATCAGCCCGCAGCGGTCAGAGCGGTTATCCCGGTTCCGCACGTGAACGTCATCGCACCGGTTCGCCACGCTCCCTTGGCACAACCGCAGACGCAGCGTCTGCCCGTCAATCGCCACGAGCTCGCGAAGATCGTGCCGAACGCACCGCCGAATCCGCGCCCCGTTCCGCAGCAGACGCCGCAGCCGAACCCTCAGCCGACTCAGAACATTTTCGAAACGCAGCCGCGCGCGGAGATTCCGGCGGCGCCGGTGAGCGTCCCGACGGTCGGTCCGGTGACGGTTTCGGTCAAGCCGCCGCCGACGGCCGCCCCGTCTCCTGCTCCGACCAGCGCACCCTCGGCGCGCCCGTCGCCGAAACCACCTGCGCCGGTTGCGCGTCCGACCGCACACGTCGCCACTCCGGCGCCCGCACTGCCGCAGGCATCGCCGACCGCGGCAGCCATCGCACGTGCAAGTGCGCTGCCGAGCGCGAGCCCCGCGCCTGCGGCGCGCGCCTCGCTGGCACCTGCCCCGCGCTCCGGCGTGCCGAACCCCAGTCCGACCAGCACGACGGCCGTCGCGCGCACCGCCGGCACCGCCCCGGCGCCGGGGCCGAGCGGGGGTGCCTCGCCCGGACCGCGCGCCGGTAACGCACCGAAGAAGGCTAATGCGGTGGAACGCCCCGTCGAGATTCCGCCGACACCGAAGCCGGCCGCTCCGGTGACGCCCGCTCCGAAATCGAAAACGCCGCCGAACATCAATGCAAAGCTGCGTTCGCTCCTGCCGAACAATCCGGTCAATCCGTCGAGCAAATCGTATACGCCGAGCCTCTCGCTGCGCGGACGGATGGAACCGACGCCGCCGCCCGACGTGCTCGCCAAAACGAAGTACATCTACGAGGTGCGCGGCACCGGCAACGAAGAGCGCGTCAAGATGTGGGTGATTGCGTCACGCAAAGCCGGACCGACGACGATCTGCACCGGCTGGCTCGTACGGTATCCGGAAGCGATACGCGGCGGCTATGCGGATGCGGCGTCGTCGGGCAACGTTCAGAGCAACATCCACGCGGGGCCGGCAAACGGCACGCAGATCGGGATCGGCGGCAGTGGAGGCGCCGCGCCGCCGTTGAGTCCGTTCGATGCCGGCATCGCGCCGATCGTCGACGGAATGGTCTCGCAACCGTGCGATGGGCGGCGTCTCGTACCGTTCGCACCGTCGGCCGGTTCGTCGCCGTGACCTGAACGCTTTCCCTCTTGAATTTCGACATTAGTCGCAATACAATTCCAATGTGCCGGAATGGCCGGCACGCTTCGTCAAAAACGAAGGAGGGCGGTTGGAACCGCAAAATCCGCCGGGCCACTTGGGCCCGCGAACACGCGCCGAATAGGGCCGCCAAGCGCGCGCCCACGGCAGCCGGACGATTTCCCGGCGGCGCGCAGATCGCAAAATAGGAAAACGAGCGAGGGGTCGCGCCCGAACGGGGTTGCGGCCCGTCGCAATTTTCGGTATCCTTGACGAGGTTTTCATTAAGGAGCGTGGGTTCGTCCCGCGCTTCGCTGCTTCAAGAGAGCAGGCGAACGAGATTCATGCGAAGCGATTCCAGGGGCGGAGCGGTGACGACGGCGTTCGAGCGCGAGCTCGACTCGATTGCGCACGACCCGGCTTTCGCGGAGATCGAAATCGTCGCACATCGCGCCCACCCGATGCGAGGAACGACCGCCTTAAGCGTCACGATCGATCGTTCCGGCGGAGTCGACGTCGCGCTCTGCGAACGCGTCGCCGCGCGGCTGAACGAGAGTCTCAGTGGCCTCGACGCACCGTACTCGCTGGAAGTCGAGTCGGCCGGGCTCGATCGTCCGCTCCTGCGGCACGACGACTACCGGCGATTCGCCGGCGAACGCGCACGCGTTGTGACTTCGCTGACGATCGAGGGCGGCAAGACGCATCGCGGAACGCTACGCGGTCTGCGCGGCGAAGCGGTCGTCGTGGAAACCGAACGTGGCGAGCTGTTGATACCACTAGCCGCGATCAAAGCGGCGAACTTGGAGTTCGATCCGCGAGCGGATTTAACACGAGACAAACGAGAACGGAAACAAAGGCATGGCAACGATAGAAAACGCAACTGAAGAAAAACTTATCGACGTCCTTCACTTCATCGCTCGAGAGCGAAACATCTCGTTCGAGATGCTGCTCGAGGCGCTCGAAGCGGCGTTGCTCACCGCGTACAAGCGGCATTTCGGTAGCGAATCGAACGCCATCGTCATCGTCGACCGACAAAGCGGCGCGTATCGCGTATTTCACCGGCGCGCGGTCGTCGAGGAGCTGAACGACCCGAAGCTCGAGATCTCGGCAAAAGAGGCCGGATCGCCGTATCAGATCGGCGACTACTTCGATCAGGAAGTCACCCCGAAAGACTTCGGTCGAATCGCCGCGCAGACCGCAAAGCAAGTCATCGTACAGCGAATCCGCGAAGCAGAGCGCGACACCGTCTACAACAAGTACGTGCGCAAGCTCAACGATCTCGTCACTGGTACCGTTCAGCGCTACGAGCAGCGGAATATGTACGTGACGCTCGAGGGGCGCGACGAGGCCGTCATGTATCTCGACGAGCAAGTTCCGGGAGAGGCCTACCGCATCAACGACTTCATCCGCGCCTACGTCCTCGACGTCAAGAAGTCTCCGAAGGGTCCGCAGGTCATTCTGTCGCGCGCCGCCGAGGGTCTCGTGCAGCGCCTGCTCGAGCTCGAAGTTCCGGAGATCGCCGACGGCACGGTCGAAATCATGGCGATCGCACGCGATCCGGGAAGCCGCTCGAAGGTCGCCGTTAAGAGCAACCGTCCCGAGGTCGATCCGATCGGCGCGTGCTTGGGTCCGAAGTCGAGCCGCATCGCGAACGTAACCGACAATTTGCGCGGCGAAAAGGTCGACATCATACGTTACGACGCGGTGCCTACTGCGTTCATCTCCAACGCCCTTGCTCCGGCCAAAGTGATCGGCGTCGAACTCTTCGAGGACGACGGCGTTGCGTTGGTCATCGTTCCCGACTATCAACTCTCGCTCGCAATCGGCCGCGACGGCCAGAACGTTCGATTGGCGGCTCGGCTGACGGGTTGGCGCCTCGACATCGCGACCGAGAGCGAATCGGCTCAGGCCCGCGAGCGCTATCTCGCCGAGCGCGAAGAGCGCGCCGCCGGCGAGCAGCCCGTCGCCGAACTCGTCGAGGCACCCCCGGCAGGCGAAGGCGACGAAATCGATGCGGAGCTCATCCGTAAGCTCGAGGAGTTTCGCCGCGAGCGTCTAGGGACGGACGGCGCATAGATCAGCCGGTACGGACGTGCGTCGGATGCCGAAAGCGGTTCGCGCAGCGCGAGCTGCAGCGTTTCGTTCGCGTTTCGGGCGTTTGGAAAGGCGACTTGGGACTCCGGCGTAAGCAGCCGGGCCGCGGTGCCTATCTCTGCTCGCCCGAGTGCGCCGAGCGGGCTCGCAAGAATCGCAGATACCCGGGTCTTGGCGCAACGGCGGCCGAATGTGGTTTAATAGAGAGCCGTGGAAAAAAGAAGGACGCAATGAATCGCGACGACCGTTCCCTCCGATGAGGGCGAACCTTTGATTACCTAGCGGAGCCAAGCCATCGGTTGGGGCTCCGCGCACTCCAACTGATGGGACTCGAGCGCGCACGCGTTCGAGAGTGAACTTGGCCGGAAAAGTACGAATTTTCGAGCTCGCCAAAGAGGTCGGGCTCACCTCGAAAGAGCTGACGACGCTCTTCAACGAGCGCCTCGGCGGCATCTTCGAGGCAAAAAACCAGTTAAGCGTCGTGCCGGACCAGATCGCCGATCTGGTACGGAGCGTTCTGCTTAAGCCGGCGGCGAAGGCGCCCGCTCCGGTTAAATTGAGCCCGCCTCCGGCGGCCGCTCCCCCGCCGGCCAAGGCGCCGGCGCCGGTCAAGACCGCCGCGCCGCCCTCTCCGCCTCCGCCACCCGTCCAGCGTCTTCGGCCGGTCACCGGCGCTCCGTCGCGCCCTGCGGCCTCGATCCAGGCCCCCCCGAAGCCTGCGCCGCCGCGGCCAGTCGCCGAGCCGGCGGCCCCGCGATCCGAGCCCCCGCCGCGCCGCGTGCCCGAGTCGATTCCCACACTGCGTCCGGTCCCAGCCGGACAGCCTTCGATCGTTCGCCGTCCGCCGCCACCGACAACCGCGGCCTCGGCGTCGCCCGGCCCGAGAAGCGGTCTACCCGGCCGTCCTGGGGTTGCGCCGCGCCCCGGCGAGGCGATGCCTGGGCAGGGCGGCAAGGGCTCTACCCAGCCGCGCGCCGGTGCACCCGGCCTGATTGCTCCAGCTCGCCGGCCGGCCGGAAACGGACCCTTCCGCCCGATGTCGCCGCCGGGCGCGCGACCCGCTCCGGGGCGTCCGGGCGCGGTTCCGACCGACGCTCCCACGCCGTCCACCGGGGGGCGTCCGGGCGACCGCACCCGGTCGCACGAGGACAAGGCGGCCGCTAAGAAAGATCGCGAGAAGGAGCTGCTGATCGACAAAGAGCGGCAGCGTAAGAAGAAGGGCGAATCCGCCGCCGCCGCACCGCCGCGCACGCTCGAAACGATCGAAATTCCCGATCTCCTTACCGTGCAGGAGCTCGCCACGTCGATGATCGTTCCAGTGCGTGACGTGATCACCGAGCTCATCAAGATCGGCACGATGGCGACGATCAACCAAAACATTTCGAGCGACGTGGCCATTCAAGTCGCGAAGCGCTTCGGCTTCAACGCGGTCGTCAAAGAGGCGGGCGAAGAAGTCACGGTCGAGCAGGAAGAGGATCGGCCGGAGATGCTGACGCCGCGGCCGCCGGTGGTAACCGTGCTCGGCCACGTCGATCACGGAAAGACGTCGCTCCTCGATCGCGTTCGTCAAGCAAACGTCGCCGCGGGCGAGGCCGGCGGCATCACGCAAAAGATCGGTGCGTACACGGTCGAGCGCAACGAGCGGAAGATTACGTTCGTCGATACGCCCGGTCACGAGGCGTTCACGGCAATGCGCGCGCGCGGTGCGAAGGTCACCGACGTCGCGATTCTCGTCGTCGCCGCCGACGACGGAGTCATGCCGCAGACCAAGGAGGCAATCGCGCACGTTAAGGCCGCGAACGTTCCAATCGTCGTCGCAATCAATAAGATCGACCGCCCCGATGCGCAGCCCGATCGCGTCAAGCAGCAACTCGTCGAACAAGGATTGCAGCCGGTCGACTGGGGCGGCACAATTGAAATGGTGCCGGTCTCCGCGAAAACCGGGGACGGCATCGACTCGCTGCTCGACACCGTGCTGCTTGAGGCCGACATCCGCGAGCTGCGCGCGAACAAGAACCGGCGCGCGAGCGGTGTCGTCATCGAGTCGGCGCTCCATCGCGGGCGCGGCGCGGTTGCGACCGTGCTCGTGCAAAACGGCACTCTGCGCGTCGGCGACATCGTCGTCGCCGGCGG
>DATASC010000018.1:0-18267 GCA_036269355.1 Candidatus Cybelea sp.
CTCTTGGTTGACGATGCGCAGGCATCCCGTGCCCGTCGTGCAGGGCTTCAAACCCATCGTCTTACGAAAGTACGCGAGATCGGATGCGGCGTGATGGTATCCGTATGCGTCGACGATCGCAACCGTCTTGCCGCCTCCCGCCTTAAGCGACGGCAGCAAATATGCGTTCTGCAGATCGATAGGGCAGTAACCGGCGTTCGCCGTGAACGGGCAGCTTTCGTTGTCGCCGCCGATCTGCGGCTCGATCCGCATCACCGGAGCGACGTCGGTGCGAACCAGAGCAAGACACTCCATCACGTTTGGATCGCCCGGCGGCGCGCAGAGCCGGCGCACGGGATTCGCCGTAAGGAAGGGGACTTCGCCGCTCCCCGGTTCGACAAGCGCATCAGCCGACGACGTCGCCGCCTGCGCACCGAGTCTAGCGTTCTGGGGAAGAAGCGATTGATTCGTCGCGCCGTTCGAGCATGCAGCGAGGACGACGACGGCTAATACCGGTAGAGCTTGAGTGAGTGCGCGATACACAAAGACCTCCCAACCTTTAACGTGACGGCCAACACCGTCGTTCCCGCGTAGGGCTCGGAAGACTTCGCATGGGGGCCCTATCGGCACCTATCCGATGTCGCATTCCGACGCCGCTCCGGCGCGATTTGTTGATTATAGGCAACGGAGAGACGATATTTGCCAGCGAGTTCGTGTCTCCGAGCCGCATTCGTGAGGGCAAACCGAGCGACGCGTTGCTCGCCGAAGCCTGGGAGCAGGCTGAGGCCTACTTTCGACGCCGCTTGTTCCGGTTCGACCTGCCGCTCGCGTTCGAGGGAACGGACCTGCAAGTCGCGGTTTGGCGAGCGGTGGCGTCGCTGGCGTTCGGCGAGTTCGTTTCGTATGCCGACGTCGCACGTGCGATCGGAAAACCACTCGCGCATCGCGGCGTCGCCGCGGCGATGGCGCGCACGAAGATCGATCTCTTCGTTCCGGCGCATCGCGTCGTCGGCGCCGACGGTCGAATCAAAGGAGCGGGTCCGCGGTCGCTGCGGCTTCGCCTCGCGGAGTTCGAGCTCGCTCGCCGTCCGGCGCGACTGCGTAGGCTGCGTTCTCCAACGTCTCCTCCAAGAATCGTTTTTGATAGGCGATGATGTCTTCCACGAATGGGAACTGCGGATGGCGGCGTCGCGCGCCCAAGCGATAGCGCTCGCCGTCGCGTTCGAGAATCTCCCATGCTACCATGAGCGGAAGTGCCGCGCCGACCATCGCGCGCGGTTTCTTCCGCAGTTCGGGATCGATAAACAGCACCGGCGGGAGCGCTGCGACGGCCGCTTCTACCGCGACGATCGCCTCGTCGCGCGTAAAGCTCTCGGTGCGTCCGTCGAGCCAGGCGCCGAGCAGCAGCGTCGTCGTTACCGGCCGGTTCGCCGCGAGCACGCGCTTCATGCGCTCGAGCCGCGGCTCCGGGCCGTCGTCAAGCCGCACGACGCGATAGAGCATCGATAGCCGCTTAGCGACGAACGCGTCGTAGCTGACGCCGAAGCAATAGATCGTGGCGAGCGGCGCGAGGCGTTCGATCACGCCGCGCATCGGCATGATCCGCCCGTCGGTGGTGTAGTGGCCTTCGGGCGTGAGATAGAACGTCGCTCCGCGGCGGAGGATGTCTTCCATTCGCGCGAGATCGCCGTCGAGGTAGGCACGCGTCTCGTCGAGGATCTCGCGCCGGTACGGCTCGCGCACGGTCGTCACCTTGACGACGCGATGCGCTTCGACGAACAGGGCGCGCCGTAACAGATCCGAGGTCTTCGTGCCGGAGGGAAACCGCGACGCGACCCGCTCGTCGAAGACCTCTGCGAGCTCGAGCGGACCGTGACGCTCCTGTACCGCCCACGCGAAGGCGGTGAGCGCGCGCGAGCTCAGCTCGTTTTCGAGCGGGAGCATTCCGAGCGATACGAAGAGCTGTCCCGCGTTGACGCGGCGGAGCAAAAATTGCATCCAGGGCAGCCGCTCGGCGAGAAAGCCGGGCTCGTACATTCGCCGCGAGCTCGCGGTGAAGATCGGATGGCGCCACGGGCCGCTCTCGACCGTCGTCGTCGACACGATCGCCGGCGACTCGAAGTCGTGCTGATGATTCGCGACGATCAGCGACGGCCCGCGCCGGCGCGGGATCGTTCCCCAATGACGCACGCGGTAGGCGGTGTGATCCCACAGATAGTTCGAGAGGATGGCTGCCGCGCGTAAAGGCGTCGCCCAAAGCGACGAGATCGGGCGGCGGCCGACGCGAAGCACCGCAAGCGAGGCCAACGCGAAGCTGAATCCGGCGAGCCCGAAGACCGCCTGATAACCCGCGCGCGTCCCATGAAAGAGTCCGATCAGCCAGCCGCCGATCAACGGCGCGACGACGTTGGGCAAGAGCGTGGCGATGCCCCAGAGTCCGAGGTCGCGCGCGACGTCACGCAGTTTGGGAATCGCATCCATCGCGAGCGCCCAGCCGCTCGAGATGACGCCGCCGAAGCCGATTCCGAACAGAACGGCGGACGGAAGCATCCATTCGAGTTTTGGTGCGAGTGCAAACCCGATGGTCGCCAGCGCCATGCATCCTCCCGCCAATGCCGTCACGATCTTGCGCGACATTCGATCCGAGAGCAGCCCCAGGTAGATGCTCGAGGCAACCGCACCGATTACCGTAGCGAATGCGTAGATCGCGGTTCCCGCCGACGGATTGCCGACGCGCTGCACGTCGCGGAAGAAATAGAGCACGAACGTCTGCAGCATCACGAGCCCGAAGAAGACTAGCGTACGGGCGACAAAAACGACAAAGAAGTCATGCCAGTCGCGAACGTGCGCGTGTTCCTCACCGTCGTAGACGCCGTCGCCGATCCACAGGAGCGAAAGCGCGCTGACCGCCATGATTCCGGCCGCGACTAGAAAGGTAACGCTCGGATTGGGCATCGCTCCTGCGATTGCGAACCCCAGGACCGTACCGCCGAGCGTCATGGCGCCGCGAACGCCCGATACCGCGCCCCAGTTGCGGCGGGGAACCGATTCGGGCAAGAGCGCCTGATACGCGCAGAGCGCGAGATTCGCTCCCGCCGTCGATACGATCAGCCAGAGCGCGAAGGGCAGAATCGAGTGCGCGTACGCGAGACCGGCGAGTGCGGCGACGTCGATCGCGATGCCGACGGCGACGAACGTTCGGCGCGAGCCGCCGCGGCGGCGCAGCGCGTCGGAGAGCCACCCCCCCAACGGAGGTACGACCATCGCCGCGAGTGCAGAGATGCTGGCTAGAAGCGAGAGCACCAGCACGTGATTGCCGGGCGCAAGCGAGACGGTTGCCGCTGGGATGGCAATCGTCATCAGCGCGGTGTCTTGAAACGTTAGCGGAAGCCAGAGGAAGTTTAGTATCGCCCAGCTGCCGATTTGGCGAGCGTGGGAGGGTTCGTTACCCACGAGTACGGTCTCTAATGCGTTATTCTTTGACGGCGTCGATCAATACGATCCCGCGTCCGCCGAAATCGCGGAGTTGGTCGAGCGCCGCGACCGCCGCGCCGATCGGCGTATCCGGATTCGTCGCTTCGGTAATGGAGAACCCGGTCTGCTTCCTGGCTTGCGCGTCGATCGGATCGCGCAGCACGCTCGGCATGTTCTTGAAGCGCCCGATGAGCCCGAGCATCGGACCGGCCTTTTCGTCGAGCGTTTGCGGATCGACGACCATGACGACGACGCCGTGGCGTTTACCCGATTCGCTTCCCTCGAACGCGACGAAGTCGATGCCGAGCGCGCGCGTGTGCGTGCGAACCGCCTCGACCCCGTTTCCGCTGACCGCCAGCGTGTAGCCGTCCGGCGGATGCGCGCTCAGATCGCCGAGCCACGATTCGAGAGCTGCCATGTACGCCTGGTTTCCCGCGACGACGTCGTGTCCGTCGTACGTACCCGCGCCCTGCGAGAGAACGGCGCTGTCGGCCATACCGGGCCGAGAGTGTATCGTCGTTCTCCACCCTCGCGACGACAGAATCTCAGACCCGTCGAAGAGCGGAAACGAAATCGGATTCGTAGCCGCCGGAGAGGCGCCCGCGGCGGCCGTTCCGTGATTGCCGCTCGCACAGGCCGTCAGCAGAGCGGCGGAGAGAAGCAGCGCTAAAGTCGAACGCGTCACCGGCAGCGCTTTCGAGGAGAAGCTCGATACCCCCCGTAAGCTCCGCGGGTGGCGCTCTCATATGGTTCCTATTTGAAGGTAGAGGAGCTCCTCGGCCTGCAGCAGCCGCTTTCGCGGCCGCAGCACCACGACGAGATGCTCTTCATCATCATTCACCAGGTCTACGAGCTCTGGTTCAAGCAGCTGCTGCACGAGATCGATGCAACCATGGCGGCGCTCGACCGCGACGATCTGCTGCGGGTCGCGAAGCATTTTCGCCGCATTCACGCAATCCAGCGGCTGATCGAACAGCAGGTCGACATCCTTGAGACGATGACGCCGCAAGAGTTCAATCAGTTTCGCGACCATCTCAATCCGGCGAGCGGCTTTCAGTCGGTGCAGTTCCGCGAACTCGAGTTTGCCTGCGGTGTCCGGCGCGCGGAGCTTTTGAAGTGGATCGAGCTTAGCAACGCGCAGCGCGCACGGCTCGAACGGCGATCGCAGGAGCCGTCGCTCTACGACCGGGTGAAGGCGCTGCTGAGCCGCCGCGGATTCTCCGTCGATTCGAGCTCCGAGCTCGTCGAGAGCTTCCGCCGCATCTATACGAACGAGTCGCAGTATTACGACCTCTATCTTCTGCTCGAAGATCTCATCGAGTTCGACGAGCGCTTCCTGCTATGGCGTGGGCGTCACGTTCGCATGGTGGAGCGGATGATCGGTCAGAAACACGGCACGGGAGGCTCACTGGGCGCGCGTTATCTCGAGGGCACCCTCGCGCACCGATTCTTTCCCGAGCTGTGGGAAGTGCGCACCTATCTCGGCGAGGGAACCTACGCATGAGCGAAGCGGCGACGACGATCGCGAGCGACTTTTTGCAGTGGCGCGATCGGTTTCCGATTCTTGCAGACTCCACCTATCTCGTCAGCCACTCGATGGGCGCCGCGCCGCTTGGTGCACGTGCCGCGCTCGACCGGTATTGGGAAGAGTGGGCGGCCGACGGTCCCGAAGCCTGGGAACGCTGGCTGCCGCGTATCGCGGAGATTGCCGACGGTATCGGCGCGATCGTCGGTGCCGCGCCCGGCACCTGCTTCTTGGGGCCGAACGTCTCCGTGCTCCAGGCGGCGCTCGCCACCTGCCTCGACTTTCGCGGCGCGCGAAACGAGGTCGTCTACGAGTCGCTGCAGTTTCCGTCGCTGACGTATGTTTGGCGCGAATGGGAGCGCTTCGGCGCGGTCGCGCGAATCGTCGGCTCCGACGACGGCCGGACCATTCCGACCGAGCGCATCGTCGCGGCGATCACGGAGAAGACCGCGATCGCGGTGCTCTCGCACGCCTATTACGTGTCGGGTGCGATCGCCGACGTTCGGGCGATTCAAGCGCACTGCCGCAGCGTCGGCGCACTGCTCTGTGTGGACGCCTATCAGACTACCGGCATCTACCCATACGACGTCACGGAATGGGACCTCGACGTCGTAACGGGCGGATCGCACAAGTGGCTCTGCGGGGCCTCGGGTTGCGGCTGGATTTATCTCAAGCCGTCGCTGCTCGAACAGTTTCGTCCGGCCGTTACCGGATGGATGGCGCACGCGCGTCCGTTCGCTTTCGAAGCCGCGCCGATCGTACACGCGCCGTCGATGTACCGGTTCGGCAACGGCACGCCGACGATTCCCGGATATATGGTCGCACAACCGGGGCACCAAATCATCGCCGAGATCGGCGTGCCGCGGATTCGCGAACGCAACGTGCAGTTAACGGAGAAAATCGCCGCGATGGCGCTCGAGCGCGGGCTGCGCGTCAACTCGCCGCTCGAGCCCGCGCGACGGACGGGCTGGATTGGGATCGACTTTCCAGATTCCGAACGCGCGCACCGGCGTTTGATCGAGCAGCGCGTCTTTATCGACTATCGGCCGGGATGTGGGATTCGTATCGGCCCGCACTTCTACACGACCGAAGGCGAAATCGACGAATTCTTCAACGTTCTCGAAGCCGTTAGGTAACCACCGTGGACGCGGCATCGATGGTCGTCGACCATACCCGAATTGGCGCCGCATTCCGGCGCCTTTCGCTTCCGGTTGCCGTTCAGATGCTCGGCGATCAGCTGCTCGGAACGGCAGATACCATAGCGATCGGCAGCATGGGCGCCGTCGCGCTCGCGGGCGCGACGGCCGCGAGCACGATCTTCATCGCCATCGCGTTCGTGGCGTACGGTTTCATCAGCGGCATCGCGATCGTTGCCGCGCAGCGCATAGGCGCCGGCGACGTCGATGGATTCGCACGAACGGTTCGCGCCGGCGCCACCGTGCCGCTGCTTTTCGGCGTCGCAGCCTTTGCCGGAAGTCTCGCCGCCTCGAACGCAGCAATCCACGCGCTCGTCGGCGCGCTTCCGAGCGCGCACGCGAGCGCGACCTATCTCGTGGTGCGCTGCGCCGCACTCATTCCCATGGTCGTATCGGGTACGCTCATCGTGGGCTTGGGCGCCGCCGGAAACCGCCAGATCGGCGTCTTGGTGCTCGTCGTCGTCAACGCGATTCACATTCCGCTGCTGTTGATGCTCGGACTCGGCTGGTGGACGCACCATCCCTTTGGAATCGAGGGCGCGGGCGTCTCGTCGCTGATCTCCGAGAGCATCGCAGCGATCTACGCGATCGTCTATGTCGCGCGCCGTCCCGCATATCGCGTCTTTTCGCAATTGCAGCTGTCGTGGCCGCTCGCGCGGCGCTGCGCGCTGCTCGGTCTCCCCGAGGCGATCTTCTTGCTCGGCGTCACCGCTCCGGATATCTTCATCGTCGCGATGCTCGCGCCGCTCGGTGCGATCGCCATCGCGGCGTTTCGCGCGCTCAACGTCGTCTCCGATCTCACCTTCATCGTGCCGACTCCGCTCCAAAGCGCCGCCCAGGTCGTGATCGGGCAACGACTGGGAGCGCGCGATCCCGCCGGCGCGCACTGGTTCTTCGAGCGCGCGCTGCGGATCTCGCTCATCGTAACGACGGTCACGGGTGCGGTCGTCGCGGTCCTCGCGTGGCCGCTCGCTTACGTCTTCACGCTCGACGCGGCGATTGCGTCCATCGCCGCGCTGCCGCTGGCGTTACACATGGTAACCATGCCACTGAAGGGATGGTCGATGCTCGCGCTCGCGCCGATTCGCGCATCGGGAGACACGCGCTTCTCGATGACCGTCGGGCTCTTCTGCAGCGCGCTGGTCATCCCGCTGGTCTGGATCGGTATCGAGCGGTTGCACCTCGGGCTCTACAGCGTCGGCCTCGGATGGACCGTTGCGTGGACCGTGCGCGCCCTGCTCACGCAATGGAAGCTCCGCGACGGGGCGTGGATGCGGCGGGCTCCGCTAGCGGCATAAAAGAATACTAGGCCGAGATGGCGTTCACCGAAGGCTTCATTTCGGATCTCGTAGGCAGGCGGGCGACGATCGACGACCTGGCGATCGGAAGAGTCGCCGATTTCCTCGTTGGGAAGCCCGACGCGGTCTTTCCGCAAGTCGACGGCCTCGTCATCAAGACCGCGCAAGGGCTGCGATTCGCGCCGATCGAGACCGTCGCGGACGTCGATCGCGATGGCAACGTCGCGCTGACCATCGCTCCGAAAGAGCCGGCCCCGCCGGAGAGCGAGGAGCTCTATCTGGTCGCCGACCTTCTCGATAAGCAGATCGTCGACGTCGACGGCCGCAAAGTCGTGCGAATCAACGACATCGAGGTTGCCAACACGGGCGGACGGCTGCGAGTCGTCGCCGCCGACGTTGGATTTGCTGGATTGCTGCGCCGGCTGGGCCTTCGTTCGATCGGCAGACGGTGGCTCTCGCGCCTGCACAACGTTCCGCGTTCGATGATCGCCTGGGACTCGGTCGCACCGATCCGCGACGTCAATCCGTCGCAGGTGCATCTCTCGGTCAAACAGAGCCGGCTCGCGCGGCTTCATCCCTCGGAGCTCGCCGAGATCATCGGCGATCTCTCGTCGCGCGAGGCGCTCGCCGTCGTCGGACAGCTCGACGACGAGACGGCGGCCGACGCGTTCGAGCATCTCGACGCCGAGACGCGTAAGAACCTTATCGAAGACATCGGCACCGAGCGCGCCGCCGACATCATCGAAGAGATGGATGCCGACGACGCGGCCGATCTGCTCGCCGAACTTCCGGCGGAACAGCAGAGCGAACTGCTCGCCGAGATGAACGCGTACACCGCCGGGGAGCTGCGCGAACTCGTTAAGTACGACGAGGACACCGCCGGCGGGATGATGACCACGGACTACGTCTGGATCTATCCGCACCGCACGACGGAGGCCACGATCCGAAAGATTCGCGAAATCGCGCCGGCCTCGGAGTTCATCTATTATCTGTACGTACTCGACAAAGAAGACCGTCTGCTCGGGGCGCTTTCCTTGCGGTCGCTCCTACTCGAGTTGCCAACTGCCTTCATCGACCGCATCATGGAGACCGATCTGGTCACCGTAGCTCCGGACGAGGCGGCCGTCGACGTTGCGTCGACCATCGCGAAATACGATCTGCTCGCGGTACCGGTGGTCGATGACGGCGGAAAGATGCTCGGCATCGTGACGGTCGATGACGCCATCGATGCGATCATGCCCGACGACGTTGCGAAGAAGTTGCCGCGCGTGCGACGGCGTCATCCGCGGCACGCCGCGACGTGAGGCCCGAAGAGATCGTCGCGTTCGGTGAGGCTCTCTCGCGCATCGCCGCGACCGGAGGCGGCCCGAAAGCGCTCGCCGCGCATCTCGCGAGCGCCGTGGATGGCCGCGTGCTGCTTGAAGACGCACAATGGCACGCGCTCGCGACGGCGGGAACGGGAGAAATTCCCGCAAGCGGCCGCGAGGTCGTCGAGTCGGGCGCCCCCGGACGAGCCGCGCGCATAACTGCCGGGGAGACGTCGCTCGGCTGGCTCTCGCTGTTTGGAGGAGGCGCCGACGGCGACTTGTTCTTGCGCCTAACCGCTGCCGCGATCGGTACCGAGCTCTCGCGCAACGGCTCGATCGCACACGAGCGAAAAAGCGGCTTTTGGGAATCGCTGCTCGCCGGCAGCGTTCACGACGCCGGCGCGATTCGCGACGACGCCGCCGTGCGCGGCATCGCGCTGGCGGCGCAGTATCTTGCGATAGCGTTGGAATGTGACGACGCGGGCGCGCTCCGCGCGCTCGCGGCGCAGACGCTTCGTCCAGCCGGCGGCGACCTTGGTTTCGTCGAGCGCGGCGCGCTGCTTTTCGTGCTCGTACCCGCGGGGCGCGCGCTCGATGTAAGCAACGCTAAAACCGCGGCCACGCTGCTGCCGAAGAGTGCGGCGCGGCGTGCGCCGAACCTTCGAATCTCCGGCGGAGTCGGAACGGTCGAGCCGCCGTTGCGCCTCCGTGCGAGCGCGGAGTCCGCCGAGGCGGCGCTCTCGATCGGGCGGCGCATCTACGGAAGCGGACGCGTCGCGATTTACGAGGACCTCGGCGCATACCGGCTCCTCTACGAGGGCGCGAACGCCGAGCAGCTGCGGGTTTTTGCGGCGGAGACGCTCGCGCCGCTGCGGGCCTACGACGAGACGCACCAGACCGAACTCGAACGGACGCTAAAAATCTATTTTTTGCGCGGTCAAAACGTGAAGACCGCGGCCGCGGAGCTCAACGTGCATCGGCACACCGTCTTCTACCGGCTGCGGCAAATCGGCGAGATCTCGGAACGCTCGCTCGACAGCCCGCACGATCAACTCACTCTTCGCCTTGCGGTTGCAATTGATGAACTCTACAACGCGAACTGAATCCCGCCGCCCGTCGGGCAAGCGCGAGGTCGTAAAGCTGGCGCGCGAGCGCGACGTCCGCTTCGTGCGGCTCGTCTTCGCCGACATTTTCGGGGTGAGCAAGAACGTCTCGATTCCGATCGACGAGCTCGAAGCGGCCCTTGACGGACGCGTGACCTTCGACGGCGGCTCGATCGATGGTTTCGTCCGCGGCGAAGAGCTCGACATGCAGCTCAGGCCCGATCCCACGACGTTTGCCATCTATCCGTGGCGTGCCGCGGGCGATGCGTGCGAAGCGCGGTTGATCTGCGACATCGCGATGCCTGACGGATCGCCGTTCGAAGGGTGTCCGCGCACGACGCTTCGCCGCGCTATTGAGAGCGCGATCGGACTGCGCGAAACGAAGATTGCCCTCGAGATCGAATTCTATCTCTTCGAACGCAAAGACGGCGCCGCGCCCTCGACCTCCACGTCCGACGTCGGCTCGTACTTCGACTTCTCGGCGAACGACCGAGGCGAGGAGGCGCGAAATGCAATCGTCGCGGCGTTGCGCGCGATGGGCGTTCCGATCGCATCGGCACACCACGAGCACGGGGCCGGGCAACACGAGATCGACGTCGCGCACGACGATCCGCTCGCCGCTGCGGATCACGCGCTCACGCTGCGAACGATCGCAAAGCACGTCGCCGCCGACTACGGCTTGGAGGCGACGTTCATGCCTAAACCGCTCGCCGAATCTGCCGGCAGCGGCCTACACGCCGATTTTCTGCTCTCGGAGTCGAGCGACGAGGCAACGGCGCTCTACGCCGTCGGAGGATTGCTCGCGCACGCGGCGGCGACGACCGCGATCTGCAATCCGACCGTCAACTCCTATAAGCGATTAGTGGCCGCCTGGGACGCTCCGATATACGCGGTCTGGTCGGAGCGCAGCGCGAACGCGCTCGTGCGCGTTCCGCCCGCCCAGACGCCGGCGCGCATCGAGATGCGCAGTCCCGACCCCGCGTGCAATCCATACCTGGCGCTCGCGGTACTCGCTGGCGCCGCCACGGATGGCATCGCAAACGCGATACTGCCGGGACCCGCGCTCGTCGGATCGACGTACGAACTCACCGAGAAGGAACGGCGCGAGCGCGGTATCCGCACGCTCCCAAAGTCGCTGCGCCAGGCGATCAGCGAGCTCGACGCCGATCCCCTCGTGCGCGCCTCGCTCGGCGATCACCTCTACCACGCGTTTCGCGACGCCAAGCTCGAAGAGTACGAACGCTACCGGCGCGCGGTTCATCCATGGGAACGCGAACAATACCTGCGCCTGTATTGATGGTGTCATCCTGAGCGAAGAACGCGGAGTCAAAGTACGAGCGGTCAAGCCTCTCGCCGTGTTCGTCATCACGGTCGGCATCGCTGCCTTGTTGGCGCATTTCTTCGCGCCCGAATGGCTGCCAAGAGAAGTTCGCATCGTGGGATGTTACGACGCCGGCCTGGTTGCGATGTTGATTTGGTATTGGCATACGATCTTCTTTACGAAGTCGGAACAGGCCAAAATCTACGCTGCCGCAGAGGATCCTGGGCGCGACATCGTCTTCGTACTCACGCTGATGGCGACCGTTTTCGGATTCATAGCCGCGTTCGCGATTCTCGGCCGCACTCTGCCGGACAAGGTCGGCGAACACGTTGCCGCCGTCGAAGGCGTCGGATTCGGGGCGGTTGCGCTCGGCTGGCTGTTGATCCACACGGTCTTTTGCTTCCGCTACGCGCATCTGTATTACCGAGACAGGGATCGCGACAAGGAGAGCGATCGTGGATTGACGTTTCCCGGCGGCGCGGATCCCGACTATATGGATCTCGCCTATTTCTCGTTCGTCGTAGGCATGACGTTTCAAGTATCCGACGTGCAGATTACGTCGAAAGGCATTCGGAAGCTCGTCCTCGGGCACGGACTCATTTCGTTCTGCTACAACACCGCGATCCTGGCGTTGGTCGTCAACGTGGTATCAGGGCTGTTGCACTAATGCGACCATTGAACGCGAAATTGCAGGCGCTTCATAATTCCGAACGAGTTGTCCGCCGTGAGTCCGGTAAATCCGTAGCCGAGGCCGAACTTCCAGTAAGCGTTGCGCCACCAATTCACTCCCGCGTATCCGACGCCCATGGCGCCGCCCTTAATTAGTCCCGAATTCAGGTCGTCGCGAGAGAACTGCGCGACCAGTTCCCAAGCGCCGGACGGCTTCACCGGAATGATGCGCTTGCCGTAGCCGTTAGTCCGGTCGTATGGCCGGCTTTCCCCGGTGATCACCCAACTGCCGAGAACGTAATAGCCGAAGAACTCGGGATCGAGCGATTCGGGGGCGTTCGCCCAGGCGCGAGCGTATTCGCCGTAGAGAGAGCATGATTTCGCGGTTGCGACGAATTCGTAGTCGAGCTCGTTGGCGTAATTCGCGGCAAACTTGCCGGTGTTGACGAAATTATCCGCGACATTCGACTCGGGTTTGCCGCTGAACTGAAGCGTATGATTGGAGGCGCCTAAGTAGCGATAGTCGACGCCGAAATGTATGTACCGGCTGTCGTCGTCGGAGATATACGGCAGATACGTCGCGCGACTAGTGAATTGGCTGCCGTCATAGTGAAGCGGATACCAGCCCAACGAGTAGGTTGCGCGCTTATTATGGAAGACGGGACTCGCGAGTCTCGCTCCGAACGCGCGCGACTGAAAGAATGGGTTGAGAACGCGCTCCTGTTGGGGCAGATTCATCGACAGTCCAACCATCTCGTAGACGAACGTCTCCTTCTGTTGTCCAACCGTCAATAAACCAACCGGCGTATGGAAGCCGAGATACAGGTCGTAGATTTGAAACTGATTCTTTGGCGGCGTAACCTCAAATCCGTTGAAGTTCGGAGCGAAGTAGTAGAACATCCCCGGCGTCACGTACCCTTGAACGACGAGACGCGCCGCGCGGAGTTCGGGCTGACTCGCCTGAACGCCGACTTGATCGACGTTCGTCTGATCCTGCGAGAATATCGTGTAATCGGTCAAGACGGCGGCTCCGAAGTGGACGCTGCGATCCAAGGACTTACCCGGTGGCGGAGGCTCTTCCGATTGCAGCGGCGACGGCGACGGGGTGGAGCTCGAGCCGAGTTGCGGCGTCGACGATGCTTGCTGCGCGAATGCGGTCGCCGGAAAGCCGGCGACCGCCATTAGCACTACCACCATCGCGCCGATGCGCATCAGGCGCGGATTGCCGGTCACCGATCGTCAACGCGCAAACACGACCCGGGTTGCGCCACGACCTTCAATCCCCCGGCGGTGGTTCGGGAAGGTCATGGAACTGCCCATAAGTCGGGCCCAGCAAATACATGAGCGTGACATCGAGAAAGCGCGGGCGCGTCGTAGTGTTTGACAAAAGGATTGGAGGTGCGCTGACGTTCTGCAGGGCGACACCGGCGCCACCATAGTCTGCACCAACGACCAAGCGACGAGAGATTAGATAGTTCGGGTTGACGTTAAATACCCACTGGTGCGCCGGGATTAAATACCCGATCGACGTATTGAGCCGCCAACTGTGGTGAATCCAGATCGCAGTAGCCAGCAACGTGCTGCTCACGCCCCACTGAACCGTCCCCGGCTGCCCCTTCGTTCCGGACTGCGACGAGATCACCCCATAAGTAACGGGGTCCCACAGGTTGATTATCCACCGGCCCGCGCCGCTCGGGGCATGTGCAACGGTGACGCTTGTGGAGAAGCCGGCGGTGTAGCTCGGACCGATCCCCCGCAATGCCTCGGAGCCGGTCGGCGGCTTATAGAAAAAGTTTATTGCGGATAGACCAAACCCGCCGCAATATGGGAAGCACCGGTTAAAATAGAACATGTTCCGAAAGCCGAACATCTGATTCGTCGTGCCGGACGAGTTGACGTTCCCGTAGTAACCCCCGCTATCGCTGTGTTCCGGCGGCGTGTACAGCAGCGTCCAAAGACCGCCCAGTCCGACTGAGAGCGTCGCTGCCGGAAATGAGTGCGTAACCGAATAGGTCGTCGACGTCGCGGTGGCCCCATTGATCGTGAGCTTTGTACCGAGTGGGATATAAGTTGCCGCGTAGTTTACGCCCAGCGTAAATTGCCCGGCATCGAGACTGCAATTGGTCGCAGCCGCGTACGACGTTAACAGTTGCCTCCAGCCGCCACACGGATTGAACCGCGGGTTCGAACGCTTCATCATTGCGTTGATTTGGTCTTTGGTGATCTTCGCCGGCGCGGCCGGCGCAGCCGAAGCCGGCGATTCGCCCGGTGTGGCGGGAGCCGGCGATTCGACCGATGTGGCGGGAGCCGGCGTGGCGGTTTCCTGCAGTTGTGGAGCAACCACCGGGGTGTCCAAGGGAACGGATTGCGCAATTGCGCGTTGTGCGGGTATCACCGCGGCGGCAAGAAGCGCGGCGACGACCACGAGTTTTCGGATTGGCACGATGCAGCTCCTTACTGGCCGGCCGGTGTGACGGGCGGAACGGTCCAGCTGCCGTCGATGATCGACGGAGGCGTTTCTCTTGGGCGATAGATGCGCATGATCAGCGAGAACGTATCGGCCGGAGCGGGAAGCCAGTTCGCTTCCTTTTCTGCGCCGGGGGAGGCGTGCTGAACGTACACGTCTACGGACCCGTCGGCATTTTTTACAAACGACGAGCGTTGACTGACGACGTACCGATTCAGCGGATTGTCGTAGAATAGCTGCCTCTTGTCATACAGCGTCAGCGACCAAAACGCTTCCGCCGGGGGCATCTGCCCGCTGGCGAAGTGAATGACGTAGTTCTTCGAGCCATCGAACGGTTTTACGGTTGCCGGGTAGATCGCGTCGGCTGGAAGGTTCGCGCCGAGCCCGATGAGCGAGATGAAGGCTCGCAGGTCGTAGTTCGTTCCGTACGATCCAAGGTTTGTGAAAATCGCCCAACCGTTCTGGACCTTGCCGGCGGACGTGAACATGGCCTTCATGCGCGGCAACGCTGCGGCCGGTGCCGCATTCATCGCTGCGACGATCGATGGATCGAGCTT
Organism: Candidatus Cybelea sp.; assembly: GCA_036269355.1. Lineage (GTDB taxonomy): Bacteria > Vulcanimicrobiota > Vulcanimicrobiia > Vulcanimicrobiales > Vulcanimicrobiaceae > Cybelea. The sequence goes on from DATASC010000018.1 coordinate 14,897, forward strand.
GCTGGTGTCCAACGGCTGGCCGGGCGTAATTCCGAGCTGGGCGAGCTTGGCGACCGCCGGTGCGTCGTCCGCAGCCGGCGGATTCTGCGCCAGCATCGATGCGAATATCGTGAAAAAGTCGGTACCGGAGAGCGCGTTGACCTGTTCCCCGATGGGCTTGATCATGTCGATCGCCGAATCCACGTTCCCGGCCGGTGCGGTGTACGGTTTTCCGTACTGGCTGAGCGGCGTCGCCGTCATTCCGTCCTGCAGTTTGTGGACCTTCGCAAAGTCTTCCGGCGTGCCGTCCGAATAGATGCGGCCGATCATCCAAAACAGCCCGGTCGGCGACTTCACCTCACGAACGCCCGCGGGTAACGTACCGCTCCAACCCGGTCCGGTCACGGCGAAGGTTTGCGCGGCATCGCCGGTGGTGCGCGTTCCGGGGCTTTCGAACACGTTGGTCCACGCCGAGAGCATCGGGAAGAGCGCGTACCGGCCGTCCAGCGCCGGGATGTGGATGACCAACGGCTCCTTGGAGACGTCGGCCCAAAGGATCTCGTAGAGCGTATCGGCGTTCGGCGCGACGACGTCCGTGAACGACGCATCGGGGTACGTACGCAAGAATGCGAACTGATTCATCGGCGCGCGCGACCCGCTGTTTGCCGCTGCCGCAACGTTCGTCGAGACTCGGCGCGACATTTCCATCGTGACGAGCGGGTAAGCGTAGATATATGCCTCGACGGCGACGCTCTTGAGGTTGTCGCCTGATGGCTGTGCACCGGCGGTCGATCCGCTCGCAGCAGCGGTAGCAATGAAAACCAGAATGCCGAGCGCGCCCATTAGTCTGCGTCCAAGCTGCGTCATGAGGAGCCCTCCGTTAGCCGCTAATTGGGAGTTTTAGTATACCCGAGCCGCCAGGCGCTTGTCTACGCTAAACCGAATGCGCCGGAAGTAGCAACGTGCAGTGGGTTTCCCTTTCTTGACTATTTCTTTACTAAGTCGCGCCGCAGTCGCCGCCTTTCTATTCGTAACGACCTGCGGGAGGGTATCGGCCGATGGCCAGTCGACCGCGAGTCCGTCGCCCGCACCGCAGTTGCCGCCCACGTATCTGCAGGTGCAGGAAGAGATTTCTCCCGATTACGCGAGCGAATCGGGATCGAGCACGCAGTTCAACGTCAGCGGTCAGATGCTGATTAGCGGGAACCGCTATTTGTTGCGCCTGAAGTTGCCGATCGTTACCTCCGCACCGGGCCGAGCCGTCACCGGTGCGGGCGACTTGGCGCTAACGGACCTTCGATTCTTCGACACCGCTGCGACGCATTACGTCGCCGGCATAACCGCACGTCTTCCAACCAGTCAAAACACATCGCTTGGCTCGGGCAAATATTCGATCGGTCCGGTCTTCGGTTATCAATTTCAGTCGGGGCGGTGGCGCGTCGGCTTCTATAACCAGAACTATTTTTCAATCATCGGAACCTCGTCGCGCCCGGCGGTTGGAAGATCGAAGATCGAGCCGATCGTCTCGATCTCGCTGCCCTACGGCTGGACCGTCGGATTCTCCACGATGAGCTTCACCTACGATTGGGTGCTCAATAAGTGGACGGAGGTCCCCATCGGGGGACTGGTCACGAAGAGCTTTGGGCGGTTCGGCAAGCTCGGCGCGATCGGCAACGTTTTGCCGCTGCAAGCGACGCTCGAAATGGAGCAGAATTTATCGAGCGTCAAGTTCACGCCGGGGTGGACGACCAGAATCTCGCTGCGCTGGGTTTTCTAACCTCAGCGCGTGACGCTGACCGTCGCGCCAAAGGGCGTATAGAATCCCTTGAGCGTCTTGAAGGGAGCGCCGCCCCCCGGATAGTGCCATAGCCCCACGCTTCCGGGGCTCGCTTCGTTTGGTCCGATCAGCGTCGAGCCATCGACCCAAAACTGCTCTATGTCGGGACCGTTCTTGAGCTTCACGGTGTGGACGAGATTACCGGTTTCGTCGCTCCGATAGATAACGCCGGCGCCCCGGTTAGCGATGGCGACGTAACTTCCGTCCCACATGGTGCCGCCAGTATTCTGAAACTTCTCGCCCAGCTTAAGGTTTTTCACGGTCTTGCCGCCTTTTGTAAGCTCGACGAGCATGACGCGGCCGTAATGGTCCCACGCGTCGGCGAAGAGATTTCCCTTGGCGTCGTAGCCGCAGAACCACGTTACGTCGACCTGCGTATCGACGAAAATCTTCGGCTTACCTTTGGCCTTCGGATAAACGGCGAACGCGTTTTCGGAAGATGAGAGCTGCGTCACGCCGAGATTCCCAGTCACCGGATCGACCGAACATCCATACGGTGTGCCGGCGCCGCCGAGCTTCCTGATCGGAGTAGTCCCGCCGTGCGCGTACACGTCGACGGTGCCGGTCTCGTCCACAACGAAGACGTCGCCCGCCTTATCGGAGCAAAGACCTGCGACGGAGCCGAATCCGGTCAGCTTCGTCACCGGGTCGCCCTGAGGATAAGTGAAGACATCGACGCTGTTTGCGCCGAGATCCGAGATGTAGAGCAGGGCCTGACCCTTTGCGCTGCCATCGACTACCGCCGAAGCGAAGGCCCCGCTCGGCGGACCCGACGGCTCCGGTGAAAGCGCGCCGCCGCAGCCTGCGAATAGTGCGACCCAAACGCAAAAGGAGAGGCGCCCAAAAGGCAAGTTCCTCATGCCCGTATAGTATCACGACCATGCGGGTTCGAGCAAAGTAACGGGAGTGTTGGCGCCGCGAGCGCCGAAGGCTGAGGTTAATGACCCCGAAGCGTACCGCGCCGCGCTGGGGCGCCGTAGCGATCGTTTTCGCTATCGTCGCGCTCATCGCTGTCCTGCCAGAGCGTTACCGCATTCTTCCCAATTGGGTGAGCTATTTGGAAGTTGCTATTTTGATCGTTCCGATGGCGCTTGTTTCACTCACCCACGGGAAAGCGTTTTGGCAAAGGGCGGAGCGGCTCGCGGAATTCGTCGTGATCGGTGGGGCGCTTTTTCTCAACGCAGCAAACGTAGTGATCGTTGCCTACAACGTCGTGGAGAACCCCGGCACCCTCCAACCCATTCCATTATTCTACACGTCGGTTGGAATCTGGACCGGGAACATTCTGATCTTCGCCTTGATTTACTGGCTTGTCGATTCGGGTGGTCCTGACCGCCGGCTCGACGGCAAGGTGCTCTATCCCGACTTCAACTTTCCGGCAATGGAAGAAGACGCGCCGGTTGCCCCTAACTGGCGCCCCGAAATCGTCGACTATCTCTTTCTGGCGTTCACGACGACTACGGCATTCAGTCCAACCGAAGCGATGCCCTTAACCTCCCGTGCAAAGTTCCTCGTTATGATCCAAAGCGGTATCTCGCTGATAACCATTGCCGTA
>DATASC010000019.1:0-6168 GCA_036269355.1 Candidatus Cybelea sp.
ACTCATCGCGCATCACTGGTGCCGGAGAATGCGAGCGTTCGGCGATTCGCCACGGCCCCGTGCACTGACGCACTTCTTGCCTGTCGACGACCGCGGGTTCGCCGCCGCGAAGCTGCACCGGCACTTCGCGCACTTCAAGCAGCCGCAGTTGAGGAACGACGCCGTGCGGCGCTTCATCCCGCCTGATAATGCCCCGGTCGAGACGCCGGAACTCGAAGGGTTCGTACGTGAAGCGCTCCTCGAGCACGTGCGCGTCGCGCGTTCGCGCGCGAGCGACGCCGGTACCAAGCGCGGCTTCGAGCCGCGCGATCGTTACCGCGACGCGCTGCGGATCGAGGTCCTCCGCGGAAAAAAACGTTTGGGCTTCTCCTCCTTCTTCAAGCTGGAGCGCCTGCAGGCGCAAGCCGACGATCGGCGCGGCAAACGTCGCGCCGTCGAGTTTGGCGCGCAGCATATCGAACATCGTCCGTTCGTTGGCCGTCGGCAACGCGAGCGGAACCTCGAAGCCGCGTGCATCGGCATCTTCGAGCTCGACGGCTAAACGAAGCGTACCGGCGCGTTTGCCGCATTGCTCGAGATCGGCACAGATGCGCGCCAGCAGCATCCGCAAGGCAAAATACACTTGCGCCTCGTCCGAAGCGTGCCCCTCACCGAAGATCGAAGCCTCGATTGCAATGGCGTGGGGTCGCGGAACGAACGGACGGCGGTCGATACCGCACGCGAGCTCGTGCCAGCTTGCCGCAGCCGCGCCGAAACGGCGCACGAACGGCCCGTGCGGCAAACGAGCGAGATCGCGAAGACGTTCGATTCCAAGCAACCGAAGGCGCTCAACGATTGCCGGATCGATTTCGAGCAGCGTTAAGGGAAGCGGCGCGAGCAGTGCGCGCTCCATGCCAGGTTCGCAGACGGTTCCGTCGGCGAGGTACGCCGCCGCCCGCGCGGCGATTCTGTTCGGCCCGGCAGCGACGCGAAGCGAACGCTCGAAGCGAGCCAGTTCCATGCGTGTCCACGCAATCTGCGCGCTCGTTTCGCCGACGATGCCATGCATCTCGATAAAGGCGAGGCCCGGACGAAAGTTCTCGACGAGCGGGGAGACGGCATCGAGAGCGTCGAGCATCTCTTCCCAGAACTCGGGAGTTAGTTCCCCGGCAACGCTAACGCAGAGCAGCATCGCCGCTCTCCTCTCGTTCCACCCGCACGCGCGCGGCGCAACCCGGCATTTTGTTGCGATGCTTGCGCACGTCGACGGAGAGTTCGAATCCGGCGATGCTTCCCCACAGTCCGCAACCACCGTGCATGAGAATACGTTCGAGCGCGCAGTGCAGGCGTACGCCCGCGGCGGCGCTCAACGCGGCACCAGCCCGTGCCGCGACGACGATCAGGAGCGCGCCGCTGCGATGCGCGAGCTTTGCAAGCCGCTCCCAGACCGCATCGCGCAAGACCACCGCCGGCATGAGGATCAGCCGGCAGATGCGCGAGCGCAAGAGAATGTCCGCCGCACGCGCCGCTGCGAGTGCCTTGCGAGCCGGAACTACTAAAATTCGTTCGAGTGCGGCTCCTGCCTCGGCCAGAGCCGGCGGATAGAGGCTGCCATCGTCGAGGATTGCGACCAAGCCGCAGCGTGTCGTACGGGCGACGAGCCCGGCGGCAAGACTCCAACGGCCGGTCAGCCCTTCGAGCGTCACCACGGCGCCCCGGGGAAAGCCGCCCCCGAGTAAGCGGTCGAGCTCCGGTATGGCAGTGGAGACGAGCCCTTCGACCGGGAGGGCCGGGGGCATCGCGCTCAGGCGGGCCTTGAGGAGCTCGAACCGCTTCGCTCGCTCCGGATGACTCGATCGAACTGCCGCCGGCGCCGCCATGGGAGATTCATGCTAATCGAACATATGTTCGATGTCAAGAACCCTCTCGCTTTGAGGGCCCCTTCCGCGATCGCAGCCCGTTACTGACCGGATTTGGAACCGCCCGGGGCCTTGCGCTTCTTTCCTATGCTAGGCGGCGATTTTCGTCTTCAAAGATTTGGGCGAGCCGCTCGGGATCACAGGGGCGCTCGAGCAGGGTTCCCGGGTCCCACTCGCTGCGGTCGGCCTTGAAAAAATCGCCGCGATACACGTGAATGGCCCCCGTAAACCGTTCGATCGGATTGGTCACCGAATGAATGATCTCCGACCCTAACAGCGCGGTGTCGGTATCGGAGAGCGCTTTGGCCCCGATCGCCTCAACGTGGTACGCGTCGTCCGCGCAGCGCCGCCAGAAGATGTTGTCTTCACGCCCCGAGTAGATGCCGATGACCGCCGCTATGGTGTGATTGTGCGGAAAGATCGTCATCTTCGGCGCCCAGATCACGTTCAAGACGGTAAGCTCCGGAGATCGGTGAATGCGCTGGATTTGTCCGTACGCCGGTTCGCCGAACGCTTTGATAACGGCTGCGGGCTCGCTCACAGCACGCGCGACGACGTCGCGCACGGCGGCGAATGATTGGTCCTGCGCTAGAGCGGCGCGACAGTCGGCCACGAACTGCTCGACGTCGAACATCGTATCGTCCTCCGCCGAGACGATTTCGCAACGTAGGGCTCGGGCGCCTTGCCTCTACAGGAGGTGGTCGCGACCGTGAGGCGTGCCGAGGTCCATAATCGGTCCGATCGGCACGATTCGCGTCGGATTGATGTCGTCGTGCGTGACGTAATAGTGCCGTTTGATCTGATCGAAATCGACCGTTTCGGCGACGCCGTCGATCTGATAGAGGTCGCGCAGATAACCGTAAAGGTTCGGATAATCGGCGACGCGGTGGAGATTGCACTTGAAGTGTCCGTAGTAAACCGGATCGAAGCGCACGAGCGTCGCGAAGAATCGCCAATCGGTTTCGAGCGGTTGGGCTCCGAAGAGATAGCGCTGGTACGCAAGCCGCTCCTCCATCGCATCGATCGCCGTAAAGACGCCGTATGCCGCCTTCTCGTACTCCGCTTGCGAAGTCGCAAAGCCGGCCTTGTAGACGCCGTTGTTAACCGTCTCGTAGAGGTAGTCGTTGAGTTCGTCGATTTGCGGGCGCAGATCCCGCGGGTAGAGGTCGAGGTCCGGATCGGCAGCGACGGCATCGAACTCGGTCTCGAACATGCGCATGATGTCGTCGTCGGAGTTGCTTACGATGCGGCGACGCTCCTTATCCCACAGAATCGGCACCGTGACGCGCCCGCGATAACCGCGATCGGTGGCGAAATAGGCTTCGCTCAAAAAGGCCCAGCCGTTGAGCGGATCGGGCTCCTCCCGCATAAAGCGCCATCCGCGTTCGTCGCGAATCGGATCGACGACCGTCATCCCGATCGCCTCCTCCAAGCCCTTGAGGTTGCGCACGATTACCGTGCGCGAAGCCCACGGACAGGCCAGCGAGACGTAGAGATGATAGCGCCCCGCGATGGCCGGATATTCCGAGCTGCCGTCGGCTCGAACCCAATCGCGAAAGGCGTCCTCTTGGCGCTCGAAGCTTCCATCGGCCGCCTGTTCGTCGGGGAACTGCGCTTTGATCGTCATGAACGGGTAATACCCGCTATTGCGGCTTGTTGATGTACGTGAGGCCCGCGCGTTCGAGAATCGCCCGCCCGTCACCGTTCGTGATAAACTCCGAGAAGGCTTTTGCCGCGTCCGGATGCGCGGCGTTCTTCATGACTGCGAGCGCGTAGGTTATGCGGTCGGTGAGCGCGGCCGCACCGGGAAGCGGGATAAAGTGGTAGCCCCGTGCGACGGCCTCGGTGCGATAGAAAAAGCCGACGTCGACCTGGCCCGTGTCGACTCGCGCCAAGAGATCCTCTTCGGGAAAGATCTGGGCCGGATTCTCGTCGGGCCCGAGAATTTGTTGCGCACGATCGTGTCCGACCCACATCTGCACGCCTTCGATCGTATAGGCGCCTTTAGGATCGAGCTGCGGATCGGTGCGTCCGATCTTGAGACCCGGACGCGCCAGTGCGAGCCGGAGCGTCGTCTGGCGAGCGAGCACGCTTTCGAAGAGGTCGTTGAAGCGGGACTTCGGCGACCAGGCAACTCCGATGCTGGTGCCGGCAAAAGTGGTGGTCGAGGCGACGCGATCGCCGAGTTTTTCGACGAGTTTTGGATCGACGCACAGAAAGATGTCGGGCGTTCGAACGCCCGCAAGAATGAGATTCGCCAGCGCTTTGCTGCCGCCGGGTTGACCTTCAAAGTCGATCCTGTGCTCGCGCAGCGCCGCCTTGATCGGACCCTCCATCGGCGTGACGAGCGATCCGGCGTAGAGTACGTTGACGGTTTGGAGAGCGCCGCGCGCCGCGGAGGTGCCGAGCACGGCGGAGAGTGCTACTCCCGCGACGACGGCTGAAAGTCGAGCGAAGCCGAGTTGATGCAATAGCGTGTTCCTTCGGGGCCAGGCCCGTCGTCGAAGACGTGGCCGAGGTGCGAATCACATCGCTTGCAACGCACTTCAATGCGATGCATGCCGTGGCCGTAGTCGTCGAGGAGCCGCACGTTCTCCTGTTCCTCGGGATGCGTGAAACTCGGCCAACCGCAGTGCGACTCGAACTTCGAGCCGGCGGTGAAAAGCGGCTGACCGCACGCACCGCACGTGTAGGCGCCCTCGTCGTTTACTTGCAAGAGCGAGCCTGAAAAGGGAGCTTCCGTGCCGGCCTCGCGGAGAACGTGATAGCGCTGCGGCCCGAGCTGCGCCTTCCACTCCTCTTCGGTCTTCTGAACTTCCGGAACAACGTCGTGCTTCATAGTCACTCCTCAGCGCTCATAACGAGTGAAGGCGGCGAAGCGATGCAGGGAACAATAGGCCCGTATGAAGCTGCTGCTAGAGATTCTGCTTTCGATCATCCTTCACCCGATCGCGATGATCCTCATGTGGGTGAACCTGCTCGCACGGGGCGACCTTTCGAGCTTTCAAAAGTTCGTGTGGTTCGTCGTGAGCATCATTTGGGGACTCGGGCCGATTCTTTACCTCTTTGTAGCAGAAGGCTCGCTGTGGTAAGCGAGCCTTCTGAATCACTGTCGATTGCGTGCTAGCCGCGTGGAGGGCGTCCGCCTCCCCCGCTGACCGGGGCATGTCCTCCACCCGAAACCGGACCGTGCACTGCCCCGCCCCCAGGGGCGCGCATGCCTCCGCCCGGAGAACCGTTGATCGTGCCGCGGCGCCAGCCGGGCGGCGGCGGGCGATAGTATCCGCCCCCGCGATATCCGCAACAATAGCCGCCGTAGTACCCGGGATAGCCGCCGTACCCATAGTAGCCCGGATAACCCCAGTAGCCGGAATAACCCCAGTAACCGGGCCAGCCCCAGCCCCAGCCCCAGCCCCAGTTAATGCCGAGACTCAGACCATACGGGTAGCCATAGCCGCCGTACCCGCCGTACCCATATCCGCCGTAGCCATTTCCGCCGTAGCCGTAGCCGTTCGGATAGTAGCCGCCGCCATCGCCGTAACCGCCGCCGTAGCCATAGTCGTACGCCGGGTTCCCGTTGGAGCCGTAGTACGGCGAATAGGGCGAATAAGCAACGTCGACCCGGTTTGCTTGAAACGTCGGGCCGTCGGCGTTGCCGTAAATGGTCACGCGCATGCCTTCGAGCAGCTTGATGCCGGTCGGGTTGATGGTCGTGCCCTGGTGAAGCGTAATGTGATCGGTATAGCCCTTGTCGTCGTGCATGTAGACGATCCACTGTCCGTCAAAGCCGCTGAGCGTGCCCTTAATCGCGTTCTGCCGTCCGTACGCCGGCGCGGGGGGCGGCTGAGCGTAGGTCGGCTGTTGCTGCGGGTAACTCTGATCGGGCGGCGTCGGCTGCTGCGGATAGGGCGCCTCCTGGGCGAATGTCAGCGCCGGCCATGTCAGGCAGGCTGCCGCGCCGAGCGCGGCAATGGTTTTCGAGGCAGTCTCGAAGCTTGGCAAACGCATATCGCGTATATTATAGCGCCCCGCTCGCTTTATCGTCGTTAGAATCCGCGCAAAAAGATGCTCTCCCGCTCTACCGCCCAAGCAAACGTGCACCCTGGAAGACTTGACACTGACGTTACGTCAGGCCCTAAGGTTGGCGTCGGGGGAGATCGATGAAGACCACGAGCGCCAACTTGCGCCGCGTCAAGGAGTTCGCAGCTGATGCGGGCGTTACCATCCGCACGCTGCATCTCTACGATCGGCTCGGCCTGCTCAAACCCGC
>DATASC010000020.1:0-2827 GCA_036269355.1 Candidatus Cybelea sp.
CGCCGCCGCGCTGTTCGAGCGCGAAGGTCAGCGCGGCGGCAACGCCGGGATCGCCTCGCGCATTACGTGGCTCGACGCAGTCCCGAGTACGAGTGAAGCCGCGATCGCAATTGAAGCCGTGCCCGAACGCTTCGATCTGAAGCGCGACGTCCTCGCCGCGCTCGCCGCCGCGCTTTCGCCGGAGGCGCTGATCGCTACGAACACTTCGTCTCTCGCCGTCGGCGGTCTGGCTGCCGGCGTGCGCAATCCCGAGCGCGTCGTAGGCCTTCACTTTTTCAATCCACCGGCGCGAATGGAGTTGGTCGAGGTCGTGTGCGCGCCGCAAACCGGCGACGCGGCTCTCGATCGTGCCTACGACGCCGTTCGGTTGATGGGAAAGACCGCCGTGCTCGCGGCGGATACGCCGGGATTCATCGTCAATCGCGTTGCCCGCCCGTACTATCTGCAGGCGCTGCACGCGCTCGACCGCGGCGTCGCCACGATCGAGGAACTCGACGCGCTCGCACGCGGTGCCGGTTTTCGTATGGGTCCCTTCGAGTTGATGGACTTGATCGGTCTCGACGTCAACCTCGCGACAAGCGAATCGATTTACGAACGCACCGAGGCGGAGCGATTTGCGCCGGTCGACCTGCAGCGGCGCATGGTCGCCGAAGGATTGCTCGGACGAAAGAGCGGCCGCGGATTCTACGCCTACGTCGACGGGAAAGCGGAGCGCTTCGATCCCACCGTGCCGCAGCCGGCGAAAGATCGTAACGCGGAGGAGTTCGTTGCGATCGTCGGTTTCGGCGGCCGCGCCGACGAGCTCGCCGAACTCATCGGGAATCGCTACGTGCACGTCCAGCGCATCGAGAACGACGACTTTCTCGACGAGCTGTCGGCGGAGACGACGATGGTCATCGATGCCGCCGATACGGGCGACGATCGCGGCGACGTCGTAGCCGCGCTCGACTCGCTGCTCGGCGAAGAGTGCGTCTTTTTCGCCGACGCCTACTCGACCGATCTCGCCGCGTGCGCGCGGCGGATGCGCCATCCCGAGCGGCTCGTAGGTTACGGCGTTCTTGGAAGTTTCGAGGCGCAGAGCGTCGTGGAAATCGTCGACGCGGAGTCCGTCACCGACGACGCACTGGAGCTCGCTCAAGAGTTCTTCGGCGAGCTTGGCAAGGCGGCGATCTTGGTCGAGGATTCGCCGGGACTCTTTCTCGGACGAACGGTCGGTTCGATCGTTAACGAGGCGGTAGTGGCGATTGGCGAAGAGGTCGCTTCACCCGAGGACGTCGACACGGCGATGCGGCTCGGCGCCAACTATCCGATCGGACCGATGGAATGGGGACGCGAGATCGGCGGAAGGCGGATAAGCCGAATCCTCAAACGGCTCGCGGAAGCGGAAGGCGACGAGTTCGCGCCGCATCGTGCTCTGTGGACGCTCGATATCGTAGAAGAGCCGCCCGTGGAAGCAACGCCGCAATGAGTCGCGACGTCTGGGTGATCGATGCCGTGCGCACGCCGATCGGACGGTACGGCGGAACGCTTGCGGGCGTTCGTCCCGACGATCTCGCGGCGGTCGTGCTCCGCGCGCTCGTCGAGCGCAACGGTATAGCACCGGCGGCCATCGACGACGTCTATCTCGGCGCGGCGAATCAAAGCGGCGAAGACAATCGCAACGTCGCGCGCATGGCGGTGCTGCTCGCGGGTTTTCCGGTCGAGGTTCCCGGCGCTACCGTCAATCGTCTCTGCGGTTCGAGCCTGCAGGCGATTAACTCAGCGGCGCACGCGATCGCCGCAGGAGAGGGCGACGTGATGATCGCCGGCGGCGTCGAGTCGATGACGCGGGCGCCGTACGTTTTGCCCAAGAGCGACGCGGCGTTCGGGCGCAAACAACATCTCTTCGATACCGTGCTCGGCTGGCGAATGGTCAATCCCGAGATGCCGGCGGAGTGGACGATTTCACTGGGAGAGACTGCGGAGAGGGTTGCGGAGCAGTACGGAGTTACGCGCGAGGAACAAGATCGTTTCGCGCTCGACTCACAGACAAAATGCAAGGCGGCGATCGAGCGCGGTCGCTTCGCCGGTGAGATCGTCCCAGTCTCGATACCGGATGCGAAGGGCGGCGCGACGCTCGCGGAACGCGACGAGCATCCGCGTCCCGAAACGACGCTGGAACGTCTCGCAGCACTGAAGCCCGCATTCAAGAACGGTGGGACGGTCACGGCGGGCAACTCGTCGGGAATTAACGACGGCGCGTCGGCGTTGCTGCTTTGCGAGTCTGAGGTTGCGCGTGCGATGGGGCTCGCACCGATGGCGCGCTTCGTGGGCTGTGCCAGTGCCGGCGTCGCGCCCGACGTCATGGGATTGGGGCCGATTCCCGCGACGCGCAAGGCGCTCGCTCGCGCGGGCCTCGCCGTAACGGACCTCGATCTCGTCGAGATCAACGAGGCCTTCGCCGCACAAGCCGTTGCCTGCATGCGCGAACTCGCGTTCGATGCCGAGCGCACCAACGTAAACGGCGGCGCGATCGCGCTAGGCCATCCGCTCGGCGCGAGCGGCGCGCGCATCGCGACGACCCTGCTGCACGAGCTGCGGCGGCGTGAGGGCCGGTACGGTTTGTCGACGATGTGCATTGGGGTCGGCCAGGGCATCGCAACGGTTTTCGAGCGAGTCGAGTTGAAGGCAGCGACATGACCACGACCTCGACGGCGACCAAGACGCAGCTCCTGATCGGTTCGGAGTGGCGCGACGCGTCAGACGGCAGCGTTTACGAAAATTTCAACCCGGCGACCGGCGCGAAGATTGCCGACGTCGCCGACGCGACGCGCGATGACGTCGAGGC
>DATASC010000021.1:0-23864 GCA_036269355.1 Candidatus Cybelea sp.
GACCACGTCACCGCGGCTCGTCTCCGCAAATCGCTGCGCCACCTGCGCGAGCGCAGGCGGCGCGTTTGCGGGCAGCGTCATCCGGAGCCCTTATGGGTGAAGGATGACGCGATTAGCGATGAAGGTGCCGTTGCTATAATAACCGACCAGCGCCACGCGCTCGCCGGGCGTGGGCGTCGCCCCCGTCGGAAGAATAACCGTACCGTGCTTGAGATCGACCGTTTGCACGTCGCCGTTGCGTCGCATCACGGTCAGCCGGTACGGCGTAAATGCGCCGACGGTTCCCAGCATCACGTGATGGCGATCGTATTGGTGTTGGTCCCAACCGGGCTGCCACGTCGTGTACGTCGGGACGTCGTACTGGGCCGAAACCGGCACGGCGGTCATCGCGCCGCCGAGTATGAGCACGGTCGCTGCCAGCGACGTCATGGCGGTGTAGAATTTCATGCTCGCTTGATACCCCGTCCCGCCGCGCCGTAACCCTGGCTCTAATGCTTCCTTTAAGAAGCCGCCGTTGAGACGTACAGGAAACGATTCGGCAGGTCGAGCGTGAACGCTCGGCCGGCCCAGAACGAGTTGCCGACGTCGCAATCGTAGATTAGGTCGGAATAGCGTACGACCGGCGACGCGACCGTCGTTTCAGGCGCTCCCACGAGCGAGAGCGCGGAGAGCCGGCCCGTCGCGCCGCTCGCGTTGAGACCGATCGACGCCGCGAACGTCTTGTCGAGCGTAATCCCGGACGAACCGGTATCGATCTCGCATAGTCCGGTCTTCCCGTTACCGAAATCAAACCGCGCGAAGATCGCGAGCGATATTCCAAGATCGTCTTGGAGGATGACGGGGATACGCGTGTCGGTACGCACGCGATCCGGGAACGTCTGCGCGTCTTCGATGATCAGCTGGTGGCTGCGAAAGTCGAACGTCGTGGTGACGGTGCGAAAGGCCGTCGCCGCGATCAAGCCGTCGACTCCGGTACCGTCGAGACCCTTCCAGACGCCGACGTACGGCGCGTCGATGGTAACGCCGCCCATCGCGAACGTCACGACCTTGCCGATCGGGAGGTCGACGCGTTCGCCGGTGAGCCGCAGGCTGACGTACTTGCCGTTGATCGCGACGTAGCGCCGGCCCAGCTCGCTCGAAAGCACGTCGACGCCCGCGCCCGTATTCACGAGCATCGGCACCGGCGGCTGATTGTCGATCGAACCTTGGACCTGAATCAGGCCGTTGTTGACGACGCTGAACGGGATCGTCTGGACCGCGCTCGCCGGCCGCGGGACGGCGCAGAGCAGCGCCATCCCCACGACCGCGATTACGGAACTAGAACGCCCCAATTCCGTTGGGAGTTCCTAGACCGGTGGGGCCGTCCCAACCCACGCCGGCCTTGCAGAGCGGCGCGCCGCAGCTTCCGTTGCTGCCGGTCGTCACGTCGTTCAGGCTCGACGTATGCGAGTAGAGATTCCCCGGGTTGTTCGTGCTGGTATTACCCGCAAGCGCGAAGACCGAGGCGATGATCGGCGTCGCCACTGAGGTTCCGCCGAAGACCGTCCAACCGCCGTAACCATACGAGTCGTAAACGGCAACGCCCGTGTTCGGATTCGCATCAGCCGAGGCGTCGGCTTGCGCCCGCTTGGAGCAGCCGGTGTTGACGCCGCTCTGGAAGCTCGGCTTGGCATAGACGGTGCTGCAGCCGCTTCCGGCGCCCGACCATGCGGACTCCGTGCGCGGATTCGTCGAGGTCAGCGTCGTTCCGCCGACGCCGGTGACGGTGGGCAGAATCGCCGGCCACTGCGCGATCGAGTTGTGCCCGCTGTCGCCCGTCGCCGCTGTGATCGCGACGCCGGCGACGTTGAAGTCGCCGTCTTTCGATTTGCTGCCTTCGTTACCGCTCCAGCTGTTGCTGACGTAGTTGGCGTGCTGGGTTGCATACACTTCGGCCGTCGCGAGATTGCCGGTCGTCGACGACTTCGCCTCTACCAGGAGAATCTTGCAGTTCGGACAGATCGCCGAGACCATGTCGACGTCGAGCGACTCTTCTGCCGCCCAGCCCTGGTTCCGCGCCGTTCCCAGTGCGTGCGCCGTAAAGCATCCGCTCGACGTGGTACACGGAGGTAGGCCGTACTGCGCCCGGTACTTCGTGAGATCCGCTGCGGCATTCGGATCGACGTATGCGTCGACGATCGCGACCGTCTCACCGCCGCCGTTGCTCTGGCTATAAGAGGTAAGCCCGTACGCGGTTTGCAGATCGCTCGGTCCGTAGCCCTGCGGAGTGTCGGGACGGATCGTCCCGCGAACGTCCGTGCGGATCCAAGCCTGACAGCGCGCGAAGCCGAGTGCAACCGCACCGCACACACGGACCGCGGGTCCGGAGCGGGGCCACAGCCCAAGTTGCGCCGCGGTGGGATGACCGGATTTAATGGAAGCAAGCGCCGTGCTCGCACCCGCGCCCGGAACCGCATTCGAGGCGCCGTTGCATCCGGCCAGAGCGGTAACCAAAGTCACCGCCAGAAACGTTGAAAATCGCATAATGCCTCCGTTTCCTTGTGTTGCCGAGCAGGCTGCGACAAGACTTTGCGTTTTCCTGCGTCGAACAAATGAGTAACGTAACTCGGCGCTTGGAGGTGTCATGAAACGGTTTGAGCCCTTAATTTTTTCTGCCGCGCTGGTCGCGCTCGCCGGCTGCGGCTCGGGAACGACTCCGGCGCCGGGGCCCGGCCCCTCGACGAACGCGATTCACCACGTCGTCATTATGGTCCAAGAGAATCGCAGCTTTGACAACGTCTTCGCAGGCTTTCCCGGCGCCGACACGACGTTGGAGGGGGCTTGTCTACCAGCGCCCTGGTGCAAGGGGTCGCACATCTTGAAGCTGCACCCGGTGAAGCTCGAAAGCACCGGCCAGCCATACCTCGGCAAAGACATCGATCACAGCCATCACGGATTCAAGATCGAATGCAACCCGAACGCGTCGAACGTCTGCCAAATGAACGGCTTCGACATGATCAACTTCGGCGAGTCCGGCCAAAGCGCTCCCGCGAAGACCTATCCCTATGCGTACATCGATCGCAAGGAGAGCGCACCCTACTGGAACTTCGCCAAGCAGTACTCGCTCGCCGACGAAATGTTCTTCGACGAGACCGCTTCGAGCTTCATCGCGCATCAAATGATTATCTCGGGCACCGTTCAGTACAGCAAGGACGCGGTGCTCACCGATCAGCCGAACAACAATCCCTGGGGATGCGACGCCCCCGGCCCGCACAGCGGACCGGGTCAGGTTACGTGGACGCCGCTGCTCTTCTCGAACGGCAGGTATAAGTACGAGGGACCGTTTCCGTGCTTCGACCAGTACGGCACACTGGCCGACCTGCTCGACGCGAAGAACGTCTCCTGGAAGTTCTACGTCGACACGTTTCATAAAGGCCCCAACTTCGACTTCTCGGGTGCGGTCTGGAACGGCTACGACGCCATCAAGAAGATCCGGTACGGACCCGACTGGCACAAGAACATCAGCATTCCGAACACCACGCTCTTCAGCGATCTCAGCGGCGGTACGCTTCCATCAGTCTCATGGGTCATTCCGACCCTCTTCGATTCCGACCATCCGGCGAGCGGCTGTAACGGCGGCCCCTGGTGGGTTACGAAGGTCGTTAATGCGATCGGCACGAGCAAATACTGGAAGGACACCGCGATCATCCTGATCTGGGACGACTGGGGCGGATGGTACGACAACGCACCGCCGGAGCAGACCAACTATCACCAACTCGGTTTTCGCGTCCCGATGGTCGTCATTTCACCCTACGCGAAACGGGGAAACATCTCGAACACGCACTACGATTACGGCAGCATCTTGAAGTTCGTCGAAGACACCTTTGGGTTGGGATCGCTCGGCACGAGCGACGCGACGGCTACCTCGATGGACGACATCTTCAACTTCAAGCAGAAGGTTGGCACCTATAAAGCCGCTCTCGAGCCGCCGGTGCTGAGCTGTGGGAAAAAAGACTCCGATCCGTCCGGCAGCCAAATGATGATCGAACACGACGGAGGTATTCCCGAATAGGAGTGGGGCCATGGGGCTCTTCGCCGACCGCACGGACGCGGGACGGCAGCTAGCCGAAGCGCTCGCGAAGTACGCGGGCGCTCCGAACGCCGTCGTGCTCGCGTTACCGCGCGGCGGCGTCCCGGTTGGCTACGAGGTCGCGCGCCGTCTGGGGCTTCCGCTCGACGTCTACGTCGTACGCAAACTCGGCGTGCCGGGCCACGAAGAGCTCGCAATGGGTGCACTTGCCGGCGACGGAACGTGCATCGTCGACGAAGACCTCGTCCACTCTCTTAAGATCGACGACGACACGCTGCGGCAGGTCGTCGATCGCGAGCTTGGCGAGATGCGCCGTCGCGAGCGCGCATATCGCGACGATCGCTCGCCGCCGGACGTCGCCGGCAAGACCGTCATCGTCGTCGACGACGGCCTCGCGACGGGAGCGACGATGCGCGCCGCGGCGACGGCGCTGCGCGCACACGGCCCTCGGGCAATCGTTGCGGCGGTACCCGTTGCGGCGCGTCGAACCTGCGCGTCCCTCCGCGGCATCGTCGACCGCGTGGTCTGCGTGCATAAACCCGAGCCGTTTCACGCCGTCGGCCTCTACTACGACGACTTTTCGCAGACCGGCGACGAGGCCGTCCGCCGCCTCTTGGCGTAATCAATCGCCCATGAAGCGCCCGCCCGCCGCCGCAGCCGCAGTAGCCTTGACCGTCATCCTCTATTCGTTCACCGGATTGCGCGGCTCGGTGGATACGTGTAAGTGGTTCGACGACAACATTACCGACCGGTCGATCGGCGCGCTCACGCACCAGACCGACCTGCTCTACAACCGCATCGCGCTTCCGCCCGACGCGCCCGTAACCGTTGGCGGAACGGCCACGACGGAAGCCGGCGAACAGCTCGTCGATTTCAAGCTAAGCTCGGCAACGATCTGCACGGCCGGCGAAGCGGTCTACGGGCCGACGCCTTCGCCCGCGCCCTCCACTTAACGCACGTCCCACGATTCAGGAGCGACCGGATACATCAGCATGTTGCGGCGAAAGCCGCTCACGCGATTGCTGACGACGTCGACGTTTGACTCGAACGCGATTGGAACGACCGGCGCGTCGCGGCGCACGATGCGCTGCATTTCGATAAAATCGTTGCGGCGGCGTGAGCCGTCGCGGGTAACCGCCTGATCGGCGAATAGCGCGTCGAACCGCGGATCGCAGTAGTTCATCGAGTTATTTCCGTTCGGCCCACGCTGGCTGCACGCGAAGATCACCGACTCTTCGGGATCAGCAGCACCGACCCACTGCGCGGCCGCCACGCTGAACGATCCGCTTCGCAGCGGCCCATTCGGAGCGTTGAAGATTGCCGCCGCATACGGTTTGACCATCGCCTCGATCCCGGCGCGTCGCAGTTGCTCCTGTTCGATCACTTGCATCCACGTGCCGCGCTCGGGAGCGAGCGCGATCGTTAGTACGAGCGGCCGTCCGTGTTTCGTCCAGCGGCCGCTCTCGCGGTGCCAACCGGCGGCCTGCAGTTCGCGCGCGACGGCCGCCGGATCGCCGCCGATCGTTCGCGGTGCGGAATCGTACCACGCGAAGACCGGCGGGAGAAACGAATCTGCCGGCGCCAGGGCGCCGTATCGCCCGCGTACGATCTCGCGGCTATCGATCGCGGCGGCGATCGCACGCCGCACGTGCGGATCTTCGGTCTCGCCAGCCGCGGTCTGCAGCATCAGAAAATACGCGCCGTTGATCGGCGTCAACACGACGCGCGCCCCGGTCGCGCTGCGGGCCTCCGGAATCTGCGCTGGGTTGATCTCGGTGACGTCCACGTCGCCCGCACGCAAAGCGAAGAGCGACGCCTGTGTCGTGGGAATCAGCGTGAAGACGACCCGTCGCAGTTTCGGCCGGGGCCGGTAGTACGGGTTTGCCTCGAGCACGATGCGGTCCGCGCGTCGCCAGGCTACCACCCTGAACGGCCCCGTTCCAAAGGGCCGCTCGTTCCACGCGGCGTTGGTCACGTCGGTGGAAGCGAACGCGTGCGCCGGCAAGATTCCGAACGCGAAATCGGCCTGCGCGAAGAGCTCGGCGACGGCGGCGTTCCACGGCCGCCGCAAACGGACGACCGCGGTATAGCGATTAGGCGTCTGCAGCGCGGCCACTCGGCGATACGCGTCTTGCGATTCCACCGGATTGCGCGGATCGAGGATCGCACGAAACGTAAAGGCGACGTCGCGCGACGTCAGCTCCGCGCCGTCGGCGAATCGGACGCCGCGCCGCAAGTGGTAGACGATCGTCTTGCCGTCTGCCGAAATGCCGCCGTTGGTGCGCGACGGTATCCGCGTGACGAGCACGGGCACCAGTTCGTTGCGGGCGGATAACCCGACCAGCGTCTGCGTCACGAGGAGGTCGTAGCCGATGGTGTCCTGATCGTGCGCGAGCAGCGGGTTGAGCGAGGTTGGATCGACGTTATCGGCGATGCGCAGAACGTGCGGCCCCGCCCCTTGCACGCCCCCGCCCCGCGCGCAGCCCGCAAGCGCCGCCGCCATAATCGCCGCGGCGCACACCGTTCGCGTCACAGAGGCCGCACGCGAAGCGCCACGCTGATGCGCGGCCCGATCGTTATGCGGCTCTTCGGAATGCCGTGATCGTAGTGCAGCTGGGTATCGTAGCTCATCAGCAGCAGGCTGCCCGCTTCGAGGTCGACGTCGAAGATTCGCCGCGGCTTCGTTTTGCTGCGAATCGTCATCAGCCGCGTCGCCCCGAGCGAAACGAGCGCGATCGGATACCCGGAAACGATCTCGTAGAGGTGATCGTTATGCGCTGCGACGCTGTCGTTGCCCTCGCGATAGTAGTTCAGACCGGCGCTGTTGAACGGCACCCGCGTCGCTGCAACGACGCCTTGAGCCGCCTCGACCAGCGCCGGCGGGAGCCCGGGATCTTCGAGTGTGTAACGTGCGACGAGCCGGGGGACGTCGACGTCCCGATCGTACATCCGCCGGCGTTCGTGCTGCCACGAGACGCCGTCGCGCAGCGCCTCGAACCAGCGCCGCGCAACGCTCGCCTCGGCAAAGCTCGGCATATAGACGATCGAGCCCGTCGCGTCGTCGACGAGCGTTCGCCGATCGGCTCCAAAGAATCCGAGTTGGGTCAGGGATAGAGGCCGCGGAGCTTCGTCGCCTCGGCGACTCGCGTAACCGCGACACAGTACGCTCCTTTGCGCATCGAAACGCTGTGACGCTTCGCCTGCTCGTACGTCTCCCGGAAGGCTCGCGTCATGACCCGCTTTAAGCGTTCGTTGATCTCGTCTTCCTCCCAGAAGTTTGCCTGGAGATCTTGCACCCACTCGAAGTACGAAACGGTCACCCCGCCGGCGTTGGCGAGAATGTCCGGCAAGACCATGATCCCTCGATCGAAGAGTATGTCGTCCGCGTCGGGCATCGTCGGTCCGTTCGCGGCTTCCGCCACGATCTTCGCCTTGATCCGCGGCGCGTTCTCTCGGGTGATCACCTTCTCGAGTGCGGCCGGCACGAGGATGTCACAATCGTACTCGAGCACTTCCTTGTTGTCGGTGCGCTCGCCGCCGGTGAAGCCGACGACCGATCCCGTTTCATACTTGTGCGCGACGAGGCCCTTGATGTCGAGACCGCGGTCGTTCGCCACGCCACCGTGCGAGTCGGAGACCGCGACGATCTTGTAGCCGTGCTCGTCCATGAGCTGCGCGGCGTACATGCCCGCGTTGCCGAACCCTTGAATCGCGACGCGTGCGCCTTCGATCGTCATGCCATGCGCCTCCATCGCTTCGTCGACCGCGTACATGCAGCCGCGCGCGGTGGCTTTGTCCCGTCCGAGCGACCCCCCGATCGAAACGGGCTTACCGGTGACTACGCCCGGAATCGAGTAGCCATGCTCCATAGAGAACGTGTCCATGATCCACGCCATGATCTGCGGCGTCGTGTAGACGTCGGGAGCAGGGATGTCTTTCTCGGGTCCGATGATGATCGATATCTCCGTGGTAAAGCGCCGCGTCAGATTCTCGAGCTCTTGCAGCGACATCTCCTTGGGATTACAGATCACGCCGCCCTTAGCGCCGCCGAACGGGATGTTAACGAGCGCGCACTTCCACGTCATCCACATGGCGAGCGCCTTGACCTCGTCGAGCGTCACGTCGGGATGGTAGCGGATACCTCCCTTGCCGGGTCCGCGCGAGAGGTTGTGCTGCACCCGGTATCCGGTGAACATGCGGAAGGCGCCGTTGTCCATCCGCGCTGGGACCGAGACTTCGAGGACGCGCTTGGGCTGGCGCAGGTACCCGTGCAGCGACTCGTTGAGGCCGATCAGCAGCCCGACTTCGTCGAGCTGCCGCTGCGCCATCTCCCAAACGTTATCTCGAGCTTGAACGGCGGAGACGTCTTGAGCCATTTGCTATCGTCCGATTATTCGTGCGGCCGTCCGTACATGGTGTCTTTGTACTGCGGCAGGTGCGGATTCTTCCAGTGACTTCCGTCTTCGAACACAATCTTCAACGGGACGCACTTCGCGAAGCTCGTTTGCAGTGGAAACACGTTCGGATTGAGACCGAACTTATGCTTGATCTCGGCGCCGGGCGAAAAAGTTCCGACGTCCTTGACCTCGGCGACCAGCACGCCTTTAACGATCAATCCGAACTCGATTTGCTTCATCACGACGTTGGTGACGTTCGTGTAGTCGATGCCCAAAGTGGGGTCGTGCTCGACCGGAGCCTGATAATAGCTCGGGCCGTATACCGACGGATATCCCCAATAGCCGCGATAGAAGCCGCCGGAGTACGGACCCGGCCAGTAGCCCGGCGTGTACCCGGCCCAGTTGTAACTAACGTTTCGCTCCGGATTGCACGCGCTCACCTGAATCGGGTGCGGCGTCGTCACGTGCGCAGCTTGCGACATGGCGACGAGCGACGTCTGCGCGACGCTGACCGCAGGAAGGGCTGCCGCCAAGCAAAGCGCGGCCAGGCCGAGAGAAAGACGAACCGAGTTCATCGAGTGATTCTCCTTTAGACGAAATCCTTGGAAGTTGTTGGCTCAAGCTTCTTCAAGCAAAAGGGCGGCGCCTTGGCGCCGCCCTATCTTCCACGCAACCGAGCGTGCGTTTACTGCGGAGGTCGCCCGCCTCCGCCGTGGCGATCGCCGCCGCCCGACGAGCGCGGCGCCGAGTTACTGCCTCGCGAAGGTGCCGACGCCGAGCCGTGCGAGTACGTCGGATTGGATCCGTGCGAGTATGACGGATACGATCCATGCGAGTACGACGGGTAGGATCCATGCGAGTACGATGGATAGGATCCGCGAGAGTACGACGAATCCGATCCGCGGGAGTACGACGGGTACGACCCGCGAGAGTATGACGAATCCGATCCCCGTGAGTACGACGGGTAGGACCCGTGTGAGTACATACTCTCGCCGCGCGAGTACGAGCCGTACTGCTTGCGCTGAGTCGAACTGCGGTCGTAGTTCGCCGAAACGTTACCACGTTCGTTGGAGAACCGGCTCCACGAGTCCGAAGGGGCATGGCTCGCGCGAGTCGTTTCGTTCCGGCCGTCGTTGGCGAAGCTCGCGCGGCTCGACCCAATGGAGTCGCTGCGCTCGCCGCGTGATCCGACGCTGCCGCGATTCTCGTCGCCACGAGTCTGCGTCCCACGATCTTGGTTGAAGCGATCCCACGAACTGGCCGGCGCGTTCTCGCGATTCCCGTTGAGGTCGCCGCGACTTCCACCAACATCTCCGCGCGTACCACCGACATCGCCGCGACTACCGCTCACGTCGCCGTGATTCGCGCTTTCGTGCGAAACCGGTGCGTTGGAGCGAGTGGCGCTGCCTTGGATCTCGTGTGCGACCGCCCGCTGCTGTTCGTCGAACTGCATGCGCCCGGCGAGGGCATGGTTCGCGGAAGCGAATCGTGGTGAGTCAAAGGAGTGCGCGAGGCTGACCGGTGCGTTGATCGTGCGACCGCCGAAGCCGAGGTTCTCCCGGGTCGGGGTGATCGGCACGCCGCCATGAATCATTCCGACTCGGCTGCTGATGTTGTGCTGGTTCACCGTAAAGGTGTGGCCGTTAATAGTTCCCCCGCGGAAGTGCCCGACGGTTACGCCGTGCACGCCGCCGTGCGGGAAGTACCGGTAGATGTTGGTGATGTGCGTGACGTTGACGACGTTACCGCCCCATCCGTAGCCGCCCCAGCCGCCCCAACCCCAGCCGTAACCGCTCCAGGCCCAGCCCGGGTACCATGGATAGTACGGTGCGTACGGCGCAAGCGGATACCATCCGACGTACGGATAGCCGAAGCCGCCGTAGCCGCCATAACCATAACCGCCGCTGCCGACGCCCACCGAAACGCCCCATCCGGGGCCGCCGAAGCTGGCGCCGAAGCCGAAGAATCCTACGAGTGCCGGCGACCATGCCGGGGATGTGTTGTAGGCCGGGGGCTGCCAAGCCCAACCATAGTTATTCGCGTAATACCAGCGTCCGTAATGATACGGCGCCCAGCCCCACGGCTCGTTCGCAACCCAGGTCCAGCCGTAGCCGTCCTCCCAGGTCCACGATCCGTTACCGTACGGCGACCAGTTCGCCGACTGATCGGGAACCCACGAGTCGCCGTAGCCTTGAACGTTCTGCCACTGGCCGTACGCGCCAAGGTTGTCGTAGCCCGCGATGTCCGGATTCAGGTTCGGGCTTGCGTTGAGCGCCGCCACCATGGTCTCGTCGCGCTTAGCGTTGAAGTCGTCGAATGTGTCGTAACCGACCGCGGTCGTGTAGGTGATCGACGGATCGGAGGCCGACCCGCGCGCCACGAGCGTCCGTCCCGACTCGAGCGTGTACGTCTGTTGGGGCGTGACGATCTCCGCACTTCCGCGGCGCGCGGTCACCCAACTGGAGCCATCCTTGCCGATCGAGATGCGATAATCTCCGGCTTCGCGACCGCGCACCGTCACCGACGGCGTGTCGATTTGTACCGGGTCGCCACCGTGGACGATGCCGAGCTCGACCGTTCCATCGGCAAGCTGCAGTTGCCGGTTGCTCGGGTCGTCGTTAGTGATTCGGGCTTGGACGTTGCCGCCGAGCCGCAGCGCCGTGGATCCGTCGAACTGAAGCTCGCCGCGCGAGGTTGCGCCCGTCGAGACGTAGTCGCCCGGGAGCAACGGAGCGTTCACCACGGCGGCCACTTGCTTGTCGCTGTCGCCGCGTTGAACCACGACCGAACCCTGAACGACGCTGACTCGACTGACGCCGGGTCCGTTCTTGTCGGGCGCCTGTTCGGCCGAAGCCGGAATTGCCCCCAAAAGGGTCGTGCCCATTAGGGCGATCCCGGAAATTAGGCTAATGAGCCGTTTGCTTGTCATTGGTAATTGCATGTTCCCCTCAGCAACATTGAAGCCGAAACGGGGCGGTAAAAGCATCGAATCACGATTAGCTTACCATTAAGCTCGCGTGAGAGGGCCATCTTCGCCCCGCTGAACGCTGAGGTACCGAACGGGCATGAGAATCGCGGCCCGCGCAAAACTCTTCGCATTGGAGGTAGAACCTTGAGATGAAAGACGCCAAAGGAATGACGCGCCGCTCCTTCGTCGCTAACGCTATCGTACTTCCCGCTCTCGCTGGACTGCTCGTCGCCGAAACCGCCACAGCCCAAGCGAAGGGCTCGCAGGCCCAGTTTAAATACCAGAAGACCCCAAACAACGGGCACAAGTGCTCCGGCTGCATTCAGTACGTGCCGGGAAGCAATGCCAAGGCGAATGGAACGTGCAAGATCGTCGACGGCTCGATCAGCCCGAACGGCTGGTGCATCGCCTGGGCGGCAAAATCGAGCTGATCTAACTAGGGGTTCAATCGCCTCATCATCTCGCTCACCGCGTACCTGATGAGGTTGTCGTGATAGTCGTAAACCTGCCAATGGTCGGCACCCGGGGCGAAGCCGAACTCGGCGTCGCTCCCGAGGTGCTGCATCGCGTCGCGCATTAGCCCAACTGAACCCTCGAGGTGAAACGTGTCTGCGGTCCCGACGAAGACGTGAAGCTTTCCGGAAAGTTGCGGCCCTAAGACGCTCCATCGCTCCCGCAAGAGGTGCGTGATGTCGTAACGCGACTCCCAATACGCCGCGACGTCGGGATCGATCGCGCCGGTCGAACGATTGAGCAGGGGGGCCGGCTTGCCGCTCGACAGCGTCGGACTAAAGACGTCGTCGTAAGTATCCATCTGCCGTTGCGCCCATGGCTTCTCCGTCGAGCTGCGGTTTTCGCCGCGCCAGCCGCATCCGTTCGGACTCTCGATCAATTGTTCGAGCGTCGTGCGGTCGTGCCCATGCTCGCGGCAGATCCCGTAGAGATTACCTGCGGCATCGCGATAGAAATTTTGGCCGGGCTTGGTAATATCCGGTCCGAGGAAATCGTGGAAGTCTACCGGGTCCGGTGACAGGGCCCACGCGCCGTTAAACGTTTGCGGATAGTTTACTTGAAGCCACAAGACGGCCCAGCCTCCCGAAGAATGGCCGAACAAGAAACGGCCGTCACCCGACGCGATCGTGCGAAAGTGCGCGTCGGTCTGGGGAATAAACTCCGTCGTCAACGCCGCACCCCACGGGCCGTTGGTCGCCGAGTCGGCAAACTCCGTGTGAATGTCTTCACCGTCGATCTCCATCATCGCTTGCAGAAATACGATGATGAACTCTGCTCCCAGCGAGCGCATCGGCCGTTGCCACTGCGACTCGATCGATTCGTCGACGACGTCAGTACCCTCGAACGCCGGAACGACGTAAATCACCGGATAGCGCCGATTAGGCTCCTTGTAGTAGGAATCCGGAAGTAAGACCTCGCCTCCGAGTTCCACGGGCTGATGGAAAAATTTTGAAAGCATCGGGCTATCGAACGTGATCTGCAGGACCTGCGGCTGGCCTGGGTCAGCGCTGCCGCCGAGTGCGATTAGCAAGACGAGCACTGCGGCGAGCGGACGATATATATCCGCGCGCTTAGGCAACTTCGAAGAGGCCCGCCGCGCCGATACCGCCCGCGACGCACATGGTTACGACGACGTATTTGACGCCGCGGCGCTTACCCTCGATCAGCGCGTGCATCGTCATGCGCGCGCCGCTCATGCCGTACGGGTGGCCGATTGAGATCGCCCCTCCGTCGACGTTGAAGCGGTCGTTGGGTATCTGCAGCGCATCGCGGCAGTAGACGGTCTGCACGGCAAACGCCTCGTTGAGTTCCCACAACCCGATATCGTCGACCGTCAACCCGTGCTGCGCGAGCAGCTTCGGAACGGCGTAGACCGGCGCAATGCCCATCTCGCCGGGCTCGTTTCCCGCGACGGCGTAGCCGCGATAGAATCCCAGCGGCGTCAAATTGAGCCGCTGCGCCGTTGCCCCGTCGACGATCGCGACGGCCGCCGCACCGTCGGAGAGCTGTGACGAGTTTCCCGCGGTAATCGATGTGTCGGCAACGCCGGGCACCGCGCCCTTGAGCGCCGCGAGACCCTCGAGCGTCGTGTCGGGACGATTGCCCTCGTCCTTCTTCAGCTCGACGCGCCGCTCGGCGACGATGCCGCTCTCCCGGTTCTCCTCGGCCTTCCAACTCGGGAGCGGCACGATCTCCGCGTCGAAACGCCCTGCCGCTTGCGCGGCGGCGGTGCGCTGCTGGCTCTGCAGCGCGTACTCGTCCTGGCGCTCGCGCGACACGTTATATTTCTTCGCGGTGAAATCTGCGGTAAAGAGCATCGGCGTGTAGAGATCCGGAACGTGACGCAACAGCCACTCTTCGGTGAGAAAGCGGACGTGAACGTCGTTCTGTACCATGCTGATGGACTCGACGCCGCCGGCGATGATAACGCTCGCGCCGTCGGCGATCACCCGCTTCGCGCCGGCCGCAATCGCGTCGAGACCCGACGCGCAGAAACGGCTGACCGTCTGTCCGGGCACGGTAACGGGACACCCGGCGCGCAGCGCCGCCGTACGCCCGATGTTGTTGCCGGTCGTTCCCTCGGGCAAGCCGCAGCCCATGACGACCTCGTCGACCTGCGCCGGATCGATGCGCGCGCGCTCGATCGCGTGCTTGACGACGTGGCCGGCCATCCTCGCGCCCTCGGTTTGATTGAACGCTCCTCGAAACGCGCGGCCGATCGGAGTCCGCGCGACCGAAACGATCGCCGCCTCACGCATAGGCGCCCTGCGACTCCGCGCCCTTCGACAAGCTCGGGACGCTGCGTTCGGGACGACCGTGGCGGGCATACCACATGGGGCCTCCGCGATGCGGCGGGAAGCCGTACCCGTAAACGTAGGCGATGTCGATGTCGCCGGGACGAAGCGCGATGCCCTCTTCGAGCAGTCTCTCCCCGCGCTCGATAAGCGCGCCGAGCAGCCGATCGCGAATTTCTTCGTCGCTCACGTCGTGCGGCGCTATTCCCGCCTTGCGCGCCTCTTCGGCGAAGATCCGTTCTACATCCGGATCGGCGATGGGTTCGCGGCCCTTGCCGACCGCCTTGTCGTATTTGAAAAATCCCGCCATCGTTTTCTGGCCGAGCCGGTTCATCTCCACGAGACGTTCGAGAACGTTCGTCCTCCCAATCGCCGCACCGCCGCGCGACTTCTGGACGGCCAAGCCGACGTCGAGTCCCGAAAGGTCGCTCATTGCGAACGGTCCCATCGGAAAGCCGAATTTCTTCATCACCGCGTCGATCCGCGACGGCGCGACGCCCTCTTCCGCCAGCGCGGTCGCCTCGTGGAGGTAATCGAAAATCATCCGGTTGCCAATGAAGCCGAAGGCGTTGCCGGAAAGAACGGCCTTTTTGCGCAGCCTCTTGCCGAGCGCGAACGCGGTCGCGAGCGTCTGCGGTGACGTCTGCTTGCCACGCACGATCTCCAGCAGCGGCATGATGTTCGCGGGAACGAAGAAATGCAAGCCGAGAACGCGATCCGGGCGTTTCGTCTCGTTCGCCAGAGCGTCGATGTCGAGCGTCGAGGTGTTGCTGGCGAGAATCGCATCGGGCTTGGCGATCGCGTCGAGCCTTCTAAAGACGTCGCGTTTGACGTCGAGGTTCTCGAATACCGCCTCGACCACGACGTCCGCGTCGCCGAGCTCGTTCCAATCGTCGGTAAAGCGAATCGACTGGCCGCGCTTCCAGGCCTCTTCCTGCGTGAGCCGGCCCTTCTGCACTTGGTACATGAACATGCCCATCACCGTCTGGCGCGCTTTATCCACGGCGTCCTCGTTGGTGTCCACCACCACGACCGGAATGCCCGCCTGCGCGAACGCAATCGCAATGCCGCTCCCCATCGTCCCCGCGCCTACGACCCCGGCCTTTTCAATCGTTTTGCCATCGTGAGCCGTGTCGAAGGACGGCAGACCGGGAACTTTGCTGAGTTCGCGTTCCGCGAAGAAAATGTGGCGCAACGCTTGCGAGGGCTTCGAGCGTACGAGCTCGTCGAAGAGTCGCGTCTCGCGGGCGATGCCGAAATTGAACGGCAGCTCGACGGCCGCTTGAACCGCGTCCACGAGCTTGTGCGCGGCGAAGCCGCCGCTCTCTTCGTCCGGAACCATCTTGTGTGCTTGCGCGACGACGTAAGGCCCAGCTTGCGCGGGCAGATCCTTCGCGATGATCGCGTCCCGTTCGGAGATTCGCCGCTTCGGGCCCTTCGTCAGGGCCTTTGCGCGCTCGAGCAGAGCCTCGCGCGCGATCTCGTCGACAATCCCGAGTTCGAGCGCGCGTTCGGCCGAAATCGACGAGCCTTTCAGCATGAACTCGAGCGCCGCGCGCGCGCCGATCAGCCTCGGCAGCCGCTGCGTCCCGCCGGCGCCGGGCAAGAGTCCGAGCTTGATCTCGGGCAAGCCGAGTTTCGCGCCGGGCGTCGCGACGCGATAATCGCACGCGAGCGAGAGCTCGAGGCCGCCTCCAAGACAGGTGCCGTCGATCGCCGCGACGTGCACCTTGATGCTTTCGTCTATCGCGCGAATGACGTCGCGAATCGTCACCGCGTCGGCGGGCATCTCGGAGTTGAAGTCGTTGACGTCCGCGCCCGCGCTGAAGAGGCCACTCGCCCCGGTAATGACGATCGCTTCGACCGCGTCGTCGGCGTGCGCCGACTCGAGAGCGCGCAGCACCTTGGCGCAGTAGGCAAAAGACAAAGCGTTGACGGGGGGATTGTCGAGCGTAACGAGCCGGATGCGCGGATCGCCGATGACCGGTTCGGGAGGCAGCATCGCTACGCCGTCACCGCCATCTTGCGGTCGAGCTCGAACTGACCTTCGCTCAACGTCATCACGTCGCCGGCGCCATCCATGATCTGCCGCTTAAGCCAGGCCGCCTGCGAGAGAACGTGCGTCGCGTAGAACGCCGCGGTGGCGAGCTTCGCGCGGTAAAATTCCGCCTCGGCGTCGTTCGCCGCGATCTTCGCCGCCGCGACCTGCGCCGCACGCGCCATCTGCCAGCCGCCGGCGACGGTGCCCCAGAGGCGCAGGTAGGGAACGGAACAGGCGAAGGCTTTGTGCAGGTCGCCCATCGCGTTCATCCCGATCCACTGCGAGGTCTCGTTGAGCGTCGCGAGCGCCTTTGCGAGCGCCTCGCCGATGCGTTTTACCGCTGCATCGGAATGCGTGGCGCACTCCTTCGCGACCGCCTCCATCTTCTTTCCGACGCTCGTCGCGGTCGCGCCCATGTCGCGCAACAGCTTGCGGCCGATCAGGTCGAGCGCCTGAATTCCCGTCGTCCCTTCGTAGATCGTAATGATACGGACGTCGCGATATTGCTGCGCGATGCCCGTCTCTTCGATGTAGCCCATTCCGCCGAAGACTTGCAGCGCGGTCGAGCAGAGTTCGACGGCGCTCTCGGTGCACCAACCCTTGACCACCGGTATCATCAGCTCGACGAACGCCTTGTGCTCTTTGCGAACCTTCTCGTCGGGATGCCGCAGCGCGTAGTCGAGCGAGGCTGCCGTCACGTAGGCGAGGCCGCGCATCGCCTCGATCGTGGCCTTTTGCGTCATCAGCATGCGGCGCACGTCCGGATGCTTGATGATCGGTTCGGGCGTGCGCGAGCCGGGCTTTAAGTCGCGACCCTGCACTCGCTCCTTGGCGTATTCGAGCGCGCTCTGGTACGCGCGGTCGGCGAGCGCGATACCCTGAACGCCGACGGAGAAACGCGCAGCGTTCATCATGATGAACATGTACTCGAGCCCGCGATTTGCTTCGCCGACGAGGTAGCCGATCGCGCCCTGGCCTTTCTCGCCGTAGTTGAGCGTGCACGTGGGGTTCGCATTGATTCCGAGCTTGTGCTCGATGCTCGCGCAGACGACATCGTTGCGCTCGCCGAGCGTTCCGTCGGGGTTCACGAGAAACTTGGGCACGATGAAGAGCGAAATGCCCTTCGTTCCTTCCGGCGCGTCGGGAAGCCGCGCGAGCACGAGGTGGATGATGTTTTCGGCCATGTCGTGCTCGCCGAAGGTGATGAAAATCTTCGTACCGGTGATGCGGTGACAATCGCCTTCGGGAACCGCGCGCGCGCGCACCTGCGCCAGATCGGAGCCGGCTTGCGGCTCGGTGAGGCACATCGTGCCCGTCCACTTTCCGGAGACGAGGTTGGGGATGAATCGCTGCCTCTGCTCTTCCGAGCCGACGAGTTCGATCGCCTCGATCGCGCCCTGATTGAGCAGCGGTCCGTTCGCGAAGCCGATATTGGCGGCGTTCCACATCTCGAGGGTCGGCCCGAGCATGATCTGCGGAAGCGCCTGGCCGCCGTACTCGGCCGGCACGGGCAAACCGATCCACCCGGCGTCCGCAAACTTCTTATAAGCCTCCTTGAAGCCCGGCGGGGTGGTAACCTCGCCATCGTTCCAAGTGCAGCCGGTCTTGTCGCCGGTACGATTGAGCGGGTCGAGGACGCCCGCGGCGAACGCCGCCGCCTCCTCGAGCACCGAATCGAGAACGTCGAGGGTATCCTCGCAGCCGGGAAGTGCCGCCACCCCGTCGACTCCCGCCAGCTCGCGCAAGGCAAACTGCATGTCCCGTAACGGGGCTCGATAGACGCTCATTTAGGCCTCTCCTCTTCCTTTATCGTCCGTTATCGTACCGATTAGCCCACCGCAGCGCGAGGGTGATAAATCATACATTATTAAAAATAATAGCTCAAGCGAGCGAGCTCGGCGACCGGCGGCCGCCGCTTTTGGGAATTAGAATCCGTAGAAAACTCATCGCCTGCTTGCGAGCACCGTGGCCGCAACGGCGTATTGTAATCGTAACACAACCGCATACTTCGCAAGGAGAGAATACCGAACGATGTTCCTGCTCTCAGTACTTCTATCGGCAGCAACGTTCATGCCGGCGATGGCGCCGCATAATTTCGCCGTTGCCCGGACGGGGACGATTTACGCCGACCCCATTTCGCCGGACAGCTCGTGCAAGCCGGGCAAGATTTGCGCTTCGGCGAAGAAAGCCGTCGGCAAAGGCTGCTATTTCAATAACTATTACAAGAAGGGCGTGGTCGGCGGCACGCCGCTCGCCGTTAACGTCAGCGAGACCGGAAGCAGCACCGACTTCGTTTACTGGGTTAACGATACGGACTTGACGATCGGCATCACCAAGATGGCGAGCGCCAATTATTACTGTCCGGCATCTTCCTAGCGCCCGTTTACGATCGAAGCTGGAGCGGGCTCAACCGAGCCCGCTCTTTTCTATATGGTTGGACCGCGCGCTAGCCGGAAACACTCCGGCCATGTCCTCGGAGCTGCATTGTGCTACACTTGACTGCGTATGACGTTCCCGCCGCTGGAAGCCCGCATCGCGAACCTTGAGGGCTCCTATCATCAGGTGAGCGACCGGCTTAACAGCATCGATCGCCGTCTCGACGGGTTCGAACAGAAGATGGACGGGCGATTCAACGCTGTCGACGCACGGCTTGCGACAACGGATTCAAAGATCGATCGCCTGCAGTGGCGCGTGACGGCGCTGGTTCTGGGAGCGTGGATCACAATCGTGACGTCGATCTTTCTCCACCACTAAAACCACTCGCAACGCTACTTCACCGTAAGCGTGCTGCCGGCACTGCGGCCGAACTGCTCGGGCGCATCCCGAAGATACGCATGCGCGCCGGGCCACGCGAACGTGCCCGGCGTCACGGAACGCACGAGGTAGTGCAGCTCGTAAACTCCGGGATCGAGATGCTGCGCGTAGGCGACGACGCGATCGCGGTAGATTTGGCTCGTATCGATCTGCCAACTGTTGCTCTGTGGAACGATCGCCTGAAGCGAGGTGCGGAAGCCGGTGTCGACCGCCTCGAAGCCGGCCGGAAGCGGATCGTCGATCACGAGACGATCGACCGGGTGATCGACGATCGTGCGGACGCCGACGTCGAAGACTCGACCCGCTGCCACCGAGACCGGCAGGGCGGTAGCGAGGTCCATCGTCGCGAGCGGCGCGGGGCTCGTCGCCGCTGTCGCGGCGCTCGGATCGCTGAGCACGCGCACGACGCGCAACGCAGCGAGCTCACCCGGAGCGTTCGGTGCGACCGGATAGGTGTAAAGGACCACGTAGTGCGCCGTGCCGCCCTGCGCGCGAACGAGAATCGCTTTCCCGTGCAGGTCCGCCGCCGGCACGCTAAACGTTTGCGACGATGCGGTCGAGCCGAAGCGAGCGCTGCCGATCGTCCGATCGCCGACGCTCGCGGTCGCGCTCGCCGGTGCGAGTCGCTCCGTCGCCGCATAAGCGGCGAGCGCGGTGACCGCCGACGCGGTATCGTCAGTCGTCGGCCAGCCGCAGCCGCACTGCTGCGCGACGAGCGCGCGAACGGCGCCGTCGAGCTGTTCCACCGGTGCGCGCTGCTCCAGCAGCAACTGCAGCATCTGTGCCTGCGCGTCGACCAGCGAGCCGAGCCAGCTCCAGCGCGTCGAAGCGTTCATAACGCTGTACCGGCCGGTAACGTAAAGCGTCTGCCGTAGCCGGGCCGCCAACGCGGCGCCGCGCGCGTGCCATCCGGGGGCGCGCAGCAGATAGCGTGCTAGCCGAATCTGAGTTGCACTGTCGAAATCGTTCGACCGCGCGACGATCTCCGCGAGGAAATCCGTGCGCGGCGGCCCGGCGCCGGCGAGCGCCCACAGGGCTTCAAAGCGCAGCTGCGCCTTACAGAGCGAATCCTTCGCGCACCACTTGAAGACGTTCGGATCGGCGAGCACCCGCGCCACGAACGTACTGGCGCTCGCGATCGGAGCCGAAGGGACGTTCGCGCCGTGCTCGCGCGCGAAGATCAGCGCGTCCAGAGCACCCGCGGTCGCGAACGGATCGCTCTCCTTCGCGTTGGCATAGCCGCCGAAGCCGCCGTCACCGCGCTGGTACGAAAGCAGACTCGAAAGGCTTGTCGCGATGGCGGCGTTCGGGTCGAACGCAAGTTTGAGACGATACGGCGCCTGCAGACGCCGCAACGCGCTGCCAATTATGAGCCGCGACGCCGACTCGTCGGCAAGCGGCAAGGAATCGTCGCTCATCACCCGCTCCGACGGCGTGACGAACTGCGGCACCACCGAGTTCGCAAGCGTCATCTGCAGCGTTCCGCCGGAAGTCAGCGCGATCGGAATCGAGGCGTCGCCGCGGGTCGCTCCGCTCTCGATCACCGAGTCGGTGCTGTCGCGTTCGCGTGCGACGAACGGAACCGAGAACGCGTCGCCATGCGCGCCGAGCGTCGCCCGTGCTTCGAGCTTCGTCGGCGCGGGCGTTCCGACAACTACCGGAAAGCGGAACGCCTGCATGCCCGTTGCCGCCTGTTCCGCCGGCCGCTGCGCGCGCGGGTCGCCCTGCGCGAAGCTCAGCGCGCCGGTGAGCTGCAAAACGAGATCGAGCGCGCCGCCCGCGCCGGTCTGGTTCGCGATCGAAACGCCGAGGTCGAAGCGGTCGCCGGGACGCGCGAACTGCGGCAGCAGCGGATTTGCGATTAGCGGCTGCGTCGATACGAAGGTCGTGTCGGCGCTGCCGAAGTGCGCTCGGTCTTGCTGCAAGGCGACGGCCATGACGCGCCACGTCGTCAAGTCGTCGGGCATCGTGAGCGTCGCGCTGGCGTGGCCGCCCGCATCGGTCTTCAACACGCCGTAGTACGCCAGGGGCTGGAAGTTCGCGCGCACGCGCGTGCTCGCCGCACCGGCGAGGAAACCGCCGCCGTATCCGTAGCCCTTCTCGAGTGGAGGCGTCTGTGTCTTGAGCGTCACGTTCTCGCGGTTGTCGGAGAATATCGTCGCGATCGGCTGCTGCGCGAAGACCGTCTGTACGAGATCCGGCAGACGATAGCCGGAGAGCTGCAGGATCGCGTCGTTGACCACCATCGCGACGACCTCGCCGCTTGCGGGCACGCCGCCGCGGCCGCTTAGATTAAAGCGGATTTGCTGCGAACCGCCCGGGTGCACGGTCGCATCGCGTGGCGCGATCGCGAGCTTAATATAGCGGTCGCCGAGATCGACGTTGAAGGCCGCCATGCCGGTCAATGCGAGCGTCGTGTCGCCCTTCAGGCTGACACGGGGACCCCGGCGGACAACTACCGCCTGCACGGCGGCGTTTGGCAGCATCCCCGGCGTGACCTTGAAGTTCACGTGCATAGCGCCGCTCACACCGCGCAGCGCCGTTCGATAGAGCGTGTCGTTTCGCACCACGGAGAAGTAGACGTCGGCCTTCGCGTAGGGTGACGCCACCAGTGCCGTGGCGGTATCGCCGACCGCGTACTGCTTTTTGTCCAGCTTAATGGCGACCGCATTCGGATCGCTCAGCCCCCAATCGGCCTCGCCCGGCCCGAACGCGAAAACCTGAATGCTCGTCGCGCTTGCGGCGTCGCGAGCGCCGCCGAAATTGGCGAGGACGCGATACGAGCCCGTGTCGCTCGGCGTCAACTGCGCGGTTACCGGCGCATCCGCCGAGCTGACGTTGGCGGATGCGACGGTATCGTACTTGATCGCCTGCTGCGCGTTCTCGCCGCCCTCGATTTCCTGCGTCGCCGACACGTACGTCATCTTCTGCAGCTCCAAGTGAACGCTGCGCCCGGAGATTGTCTTGCCGTCCGCGTCGCTGACGATCACTCGAACCGGCATCGCGCTGCCGGCCTTGCCGACGATGTCGGATGCCAAGCCGATCGTTGCGTCGGCCGGCAGTGCCAGAAAGCTCTTCGAGTCGGAGACCGAGAGATTGGAAACGTCGCTCGTCGCCATGTCCACTCGGTACGTCATGGGGAACGGCAAGTCGCGCGGGACCGCGACGTCGAGCGACGTCGCGCCCTGCGCGTCGAGGGGAAGATCGCGCTGCAGCACGTCGGTGTCGAACGACGGCGCCTGCTCGGGGTAATACCACTGCGGCCCGAACGAGAAGTCGTCCCAACCCTTCGGCTGCACCGTCGCGACGTCGCGCGTCACGTAGGCGTGCGCGGTCCCGCCCTGCAGCGGCGCACCGAAGAGATAGGCCGCCGCGACGCTCGCGTGCACGTTCGATCCGGCTGTAGCCGAGGTCGATCCGAGGGTTAAATCGAGCTTGAAGTTGGGTGGTTTGAACTCGGCAACCCGCAAGGAGCCGCTAATGTCGTTGCCGTTCGCGCCCTTCGCGTCGACCGTATAGTATCCCAAGGCTTGCTGCTTCGAGAAGGTCAGCGGCATGGTGAAAACGCCGAATGCGTCGGTGCGATACGTGCCCAGCGCCGACGTGTTGTTGTTCGGATCCGTCAGCGTAACTTTGTACGGCGCGTTCGCATCGGCGACGACGTCCGAGCCCTTCACGTAGTAGGCGATGCCGGTTACCTCGCCGCGCTCGCCCGGCTGATACATCATGCGGTCGGTGAAAATCGTCCCACGCGAGAGCGGCGCGCCGCTAGTCCAGCCGCTCGATACGTCGAATCGCGAGACGCCGCTATAGTTCCAGACCGTTACCGTGGCGACGTCCGCGCCCTCGGTTACGACGACGCCCAGATTCGGCGCCTGGTTCGCCGTCGCGCCCACGGAGCAGCGCTCGACGTCAACGCCGGAGAGATCGAGCTCTCCGTTCGCGTCCGTCGCGCCCTGCGCGCACTGCAACGGCGGAACTTTGCCGTCTTCGTCGAGCCTATAGAGCGTCACGCCGGCCGCACGTACCGGAGCTCCGTCGCTGAGGTGCTGCACCATCACGATGCCGCGGTCCGGAAACCACTGCGCGAAGACGCCGAGGTTGGTGAGCTGAACGACGCCGCGGAGGCTCGGGTCGGAGTTCGGCGCGTCGAGTGCGGTTCGAAATCCGTACGCAAGCGCTCCGTACGCGCTTCCGAGCTCCGACTGAACAGGAACGCGCACGACGCTCTGCACGTTGCGCAGCGCATTCGGCAGCGTGCGCGCGGGCCACGTCGCGTAGGGCGGCAGCGCCGAGAGCGCGCTTGCCGATCCGAGCATCTGCGATGCCGGTAAACGTGCGTACTCTGCCTGGTAGCGGTTGCCGGGGAGGTTCGTCGCATAGAAGTTCAACGCGATCGGAGCGCCGGCGGGGAAGACGTTCGTGCCGCTCGGCGCCCACGCTCCCGGCGCGAATCCGGTCGTGCGAATCGCCACGTGCTGCTCGTTGCCGAGCGTCTGTCCGAAAACGTCCTTGACGCTTGCCGCAATGGTCGCGGTATATGTTCGGTCGGGATCGAGCGCGTACGGATCGATCGCAATCGTGTCGCGCTGATAATCCGGAACGCTTACGAGCGTTTTCACGTTCGCGGGCGCCGGCGAAATCGTCACGGCGCCGGCGACCGTCTTCGCGTCGAGCGGATTGTTGAACGCAATTACGGGATCGCCGCCGGCGAAGCGTCCCCCGCCGCTGCCGGGACTCGCGCTGGGCGTCGGCACGATGGCGAGCG